>NZ_CP104209.1:2705989-3027153 GCF_025244765.1 Empedobacter stercoris
TAAATTTTTAGAAGAAAAATACCAAACTCCTCAAATTTCTACAGGAGACTTGTTCCGTTTCAACTTAAAAAATGAAACAGAATTAGGTGCACTTGTAAAATCTTACATGGACAAGGGGCAGTTAGTTCCAGACGAGGTGACAACAAATATGTTGGTTGATCATTTAGACAATAATCCAAATGAACAAGGATATATTTTTGATGGATATCCACGTACTACGTCACAAGCAGAGGCTTTAGATAAAATCCTTGCTGATAAATATAACAACGAAGTTTCGATTACATTGGCATTAGTTGTCGATGACGAAATTTTAGTAGAACGTTTATTAGAGCGCGGAAAAACATCTGGACGTGCAGATGATGTAGACGAAAAAATAATTCGTGATCGTATTACTGAGTATTACCAAAAAACTGCAATTGTAGCTGAACACTACAAAGCACAAGGAAAATGGGTTGAGATTGATGGAGTAGGTTCTATTGAAGATATTACTGAAAAGTTAAACGCAGCAATTAAAGAAGTTTTGTAAGAACAACTTTATATAGAAATAAAAAGGATTCTCGATTGAGAATCCTTTTTTTATTATCAAGTTTAATTTATTTAGTCAAACTTTGTACGAGTTATTTGCCTTCAACCAATCCTTTGCAAATATTCTTTACAATAGCAGGACCTTCGTAAATAAAACCAGTGTAAACCTGTAATAAACTTGCACCAGCTTCCAACTTTTCTTTTGCATCTTCGGCTGTATGAATACCGCCAACACCAATAATAGGAAAGGCTTTGTTCGATTTTTCTGAAAGATAACGAATGACTTCTGTCGAACGCTTTTTAAGTGGTTTTCCTGAAACGCCGCCTGTTTCTTTTACAATCTCTGGATCAGAATTTAATCCTTCTCTTGAAATGGTTGTATTAGTAGCTATAACTCCAGCAATTTTAGATTCTAACACGATTTCAATAATATCGTCTAATTGAGAATTGGTCAAATCGGGAGCGATTTTAAGTAAAATAGGCTTTGGTATTTCGTGTTGGTGATTGTATTGTTGCAAATATTTTAAGATGTACAATAAGGGTTCTTTTTCTTGTAAATCCCGTAATCCTGGTGTGTTTGGCGAACTTACGTTCACGACAAAGTAATCAACATAATCAAACAAAGCATTGAAACATTTCACATAATCATCAACCGCATCTTCGTTTGGAGTGACTTTATTTTTACCAATATTTCCACCAATGATATAACGCTCGCGATGAGGTAATTCTTTTATTTTTTTAACAGCATAGTCAACACCTTTATTATTAAATCCCATTCGATTAATAATTGCTTCATCTTCAACTAAACGAAACATTCGAGGAGCTTCGTTTCCGGGTTGAGGTTTTGGTGTAACGGTCCCAATTTCGATAAAACCAAATCCGAAGTGGTTCAATTCTTCGATGTATTCAGCATTTTTATCAAAACCTGCAGCTAAACCAATTGGATTTTTGAACTTGATTCCAAAAACTTCACGTTCTAAACTTGGATGATTGAATTGATAAAATTTATCTAATAGTTTTCCAACACCAGGAAATGCAACATAATTTTTTAGGTTACGCATAACAAAATGATGCGCATCTTCAGGCTGTAATTGAAATAGAATTTGCTTGACTTGTTTGTACATGCTGCAAAATTAAACATATCCGATAAATATTCAACTCAACTATTCATCAGTTTTACAATATTTTGAAACTTAACAATTAGATTTTAATAAACAAATTAGAAATCGTACTTTTGCAGACTAATTAAAAGAGAGAAAATATGCAATCAAATTTTGTTGACTACGTAAAAATAAATTGTAGAGCCGGACATGGAGGTGCGGGTTCAGCAAGTTTGCATCGCGAAAAATATATTGACAAAGGAGGACCAGATGGTGGAGATGGTGGACGTGGAGGAAACATTACACTTGTAGGAAACTCAAATCTTTGGACATTGTTAGAATTTCGATTTAAAAAACATTTCCGTGCGCAAAATGGTGGTCGAGGAGGTAAATCTCGTTCAACTGGTGCTGATGGTGAAGATATTATTTTGGAAGTTCCGATTGGAACAATTGCCAGAGATGAAGAAGGAAATATTATTGGCGAAGTAACAGAAAATGGACAAAAATTAATTATTGCAAAAGGAGGAAAAGGAGGTTTAGGAAACTGGCATTTCCGTTCTGCAACACGTCAAACACCTCGTTATGCACAACCAGGTATAGAAGGAGATGAACTTTATGTTACATTGGAGTTGAAAATTTTAGCTGATATTGGATTAGTAGGTTTTCCAAATGCTGGTAAATCGACTTTGTTATCGGCTGTCTCGGCTGCAAAACCTAAAATTGCAGATTACGCATTTACAACTTTAACACCTAACTTAGGGATTGTTGATTATCGTAATCACCAGTCATTTATTATGGCAGATATTCCTGGGATTATCGAAGGAGCAGCAGAAGGAAAGGGACTTGGACATCGCTTCTTACGTCATATCGAGCGTAATTCGAATCTCTTGTTTTTGATTCCTGCGGATGCAGAAGATTATAAAAAAGAATATGAAATTCTGTTGAATGAATTGAAAAAATTTAATCCAGAATTATTAGATAAAGGACGTGTTTTAGCTATCTCTAAATCAGATATGTTAGATGATGAATTGGAAGCTGAAATTAGAGCACAATTACCAACTGATATCGAAACAATATTTATTTCGTCAGTTTCTGGAAAAGGAATTACAGAATTGAAAGATTTATTGTGGAAAAAATTACATGAATAATTAATTATTAAAGATAAAAAAAATGTTTGGAAATTTTGGAGACATCATGGGAATGATGGGAAAAATCAATTCATTTAAAGATAAATTTTCTGATTTAAAGAATGAATTAGACGGAGAAATTTTTACAACTACTTCTAACGACGGAAAAGTAAAAATTACCATGTCTAAATTGGCAACAGTAAAAGATATTGAACTTGCTGAAGGAATGGAGAAAGAAGAGATTGAGGATTTATTAGTAATGACGTTAAACAAAGCGTTAGAGCAAGTAAAAACAGAAGCAATCGATAGAGCGAAGAAAACTGCTCAAGAAAACTTACCAAACATTCCTGGAATGCCTTTCTAAAAAGAGATTGATTACAAGATAAAAACCCTGAAAATTAATTTTCAGGGTTTTGTTTTATGTAATAATTTGGATTTTCATCTTCTTCATTCAAAGATTCTAAATATTCTGCTCTCAAACGTTCTTGTTCTTGGTAAACTTCCCATAAATGCTCGGCTTGTGGGTCATAATAATTTTCTTGATCCCATTTCGGAACTTCTTTTTGTGGACCAATTTTTCGAAATAAATAGGCGAAAAACGCACCTGAAATAAATCCGCTCAAATGACCTTCCCATGAGATAGAATTACTACTTGTATCTGTTTTTAGTTGAGGTAAAATTTCTTGCGGAACCATCCCCCAAATCATTCCACCATATAATAAAATAATAATTAATGATATTGCCATCAAACCACGTTCTTTTCGGATAATACCACTAAAAAAGATAAACGAAGCCAATAAATAAACAATAGAACTTGCACCAATATGACAACTTAAGTTATCATCTAAAAATGAGGGATTTCCAATAATCCATAAGATTGTTCCTGATAAAATCCAACCAAAGAAAATAACGTAATAGGCCAATCTATCATACATTAACAAGGCGATAAAGCTTAGAAATGCCAATGGAAAAGTATTGCTAATAATGTGTTTCCATCCCGAATGGAAAAATGGTGAAAATAAAATACCTTTCAAGCCTACAAAAGTTCGAGGAATAACACCATAACAACCATCAAAGCTGTATCCATTTTGTTGAAATAGAAAGATAATCCACATGGGGATAAGTAATAATAACGGGATTATAATTGTTTTCTTTGGAAAGGGATACCTCATATAAATGGTTTCGGATGTTGCTTTCAATCTTTATTCCTTTCGAGAAATACTGCCAAAATTGGTTAAATTATGATTAAAATCGTTTGATTAATTCTTTTGCAAGCAATTTCCAATCCGTCCATTTTACACCTAATTGATGATTTTGTATAGCAATGTTATGTTGATAATCTAAATGCTTAATCACTTCTTTATAAGCTTTTATGAGGTTGAATGAAGGATCGTAGATGTGTGTTGCTTCCGAATTAGCTCCATTAACTTCGAGTATGACAAAATTTCCGTTTTGAAAATCTTCTAAACTTTTTGCTTTCAAATCAATTCGCCCATAATAAAATCCATCAATTTTTTGAGCGATTTGATCAATGGTTTCTTCTAATTTTATCGTTTTTAAATATGATCCATCCAAAAATGTAGTTCCACGACTATGATTACCAATAGGCTCTACTAATAATTGTTCACCTTTTGCAAGAATAGAATTTAACTCGTTTTGATAGCGTTTAGTTAAATAATCTTTTCGGTAAAATGCTCTTAAATTTTGATCGATTAATTCTTTTAACGTCGACTTTCCATCGCCTGTAAATGTTAAAAAATCTTTTGCTGTAATCGAAAGTATTTTACCATTTTTTTCTTTTGGTAATCGAACGTAAAATACACCAAATTCAAAATTTGATTGAATATATTCTTGTAAAATTAAATCACGATTATTTTGTTTTAAATAATGATTCCAGTCAAAAATATTTCGAATTAATTCTACTCCAATTCCACGTTCACCAAGATTTGGTTTGGCAATAAAAGGAAAATTAAACGGAAGTTTTTGTGTTGTAAATTCCTCAAAAAAAACAGTTTTTGGTTTGTAATCTTCTTCAATTTGATTCAATAAATCTATTTTCGAATAATCGATAAATCCGCCCCATTTCATTTTTGGATTTACGGAACAAAAGTAAGCTGGTGCACCTGCCTGAAAAATTTTATAAATATACCAAGGTGTTAATGGTCCATAGAATAGCCAGAATGGCCAAAATTCGTATTGTGTCCATTTCGCAATATTTGGTTTCATTTTTCTTGATTTTGAAAAGCAATTGTTGAAGAAGCAATTCCAAAATTTTGTGGAATTTTAAATGTGGGAAAATGAGTTTCAATGGCGATTTTAATCAATGCAAAATGATGAATACTATGATCAAAACAATACATTATTTCACGATAATTTGTGGTATTAATCATAAAATGTTCACCATAATAATTCTGTTTGAGTTGAATAGTTATGTCTAAATCTAAAGCTTCAATTTTAGTTTTTAAATGATTTAAAGTCGTCAAACTTTCAACAACAGAATTTTCTAACGAATGATTACGTTGTCGATCATCATAAGAAATACAACGATTTTCCTGAGCTTGTAGCAAACAAGAGTAAAACTCAATAATATGACGAAAATGTTGACCAACAGAAGCGTTTGAAATAATTTTTAATTCTTGTTGAAAAGACGAATCGTCAAATTGCAAAAGAATTGATTTCATTTCATCAAAAGAATGCGATATAGTTTTCTGAATACTCATAATTCTTTGCAAAGATAAAATTTTACATTTGAACTAAATTGAAAAATGAGATGTGTATAGTCAGTTTTTATAGAAATGATGATGAATTTGTGTTGACCCACAACCGAGACGAAGAAATTAGTCGATCTTCTTCAAATGAAATTGTAGAACAAATACGTTTCGGAAAAACCTATTTTTCGCCTGTTGATGAACGAGCAAAAGGTACTTGGATGTTCTATTCGGAGCAATATGTTGCTTGTATTTTGAATGGTGGAATCGAAAAACCATTACATCTTAAAGAGCAATACAGAGAAAGTAGAGGAATTATTTTATTAGATTTGTTGAAGTATAATACTGTAAAAGAGTTTGTTAATTCGGAAAATTTGTCAGAAATTGCACCTTTTACCATTTTTGTTTTTGAAAGAACAACTAAAAATGCTTACCTTTTGTTTTGGAATGAAAATGAATTGAGTGTAAAAGACGTTTCACAAGAAAAAATTGTAACATGGTGTTCGTCTACTTTATACAGTCCTGAAAGAAGAAATGAAATTGATCAAATTATACAATCAAATTCTACACTTTCTTCAGAAGAAATAATTGATTTACATGATCAATTAAAGATGAATAAAGGCGATTTATACGATTTCTTAGCGACTACATCTATTTCTCAAATTTTTATGAATTCATTAAGAATTGATATGAAATATTGTCAGCTATTTTGAAATTAATAGACAATAATTCCCTATTTTAGGGATTCATCAAATCATTTCGGACATAGGCATAATTTATGCTATAGTCTACCAGAATAATTATATTTGTTAAAGACAGCTTAAATAATAAAATGAACGATAATTTCTCACAACAAGTAAAAGACGTTATTTCTTACAGTAAGGAAGAAGCGTTGAGATTAGGCCACGACCAAATAGGAACGGAACACCTTCTGTTGGGGATTATTCGCGACGGTGAAGGGAAAGCCATTTCTGTCTTAGAAGCATTAAATGTTGATTTAGACGAAATGCGTCAAAAAATAGAAAACCTAAACCCAGCTAAAGAAACTCCGGTTAATAATATAAAAAATTTGAGTTTGACAAAACAAGCCGAAAGAGCGTTGAAAACCACATTCTTAGAAGCAAAATTGTTTAAAAGTCCGACTGTAAATACAATTCACTTATTATTGTGTATCCTTCGTAATGAAAACGATCCGATTACCAAGTTAATGAATAGGTTAGATATTGATTACAATACAGTAAAGGAAGAATTCAAATTTCAATTTCAAGATGAGGAAATTCAATCTCCTCGTGCAGAAAATCCATCTTTTGATGGAGGGGATTCTGATAGCGATTTTGAACGTGCGTCTACAAGTAAATCAACTTCGAAAAGTAAAACACCTGTTTTAGATAATTTCGGACGAGATTTAACAGCGATAGCACAAGAAGGAAAATTGGATCCTGTTGTTGGGCGTGAAAAAGAAATAGAACGTGTTTCTCAAATTCTTTCTCGTCGCAAAAAGAATAATCCATTGTTAATTGGAGAACCAGGTGTTGGTAAATCTGCAATTGCAGAAGGTTTAGCCTTACGAATTGTACAACGTAAAGTTTCGCGCGTTTTGTTCAACAAACGTGTAGTTACATTAGATTTAGCTTCGTTAGTTGCTGGAACTAAATACCGTGGGCAATTTGAAGAAAGGATGAAAGCCATCATGAATGAATTAGAGAAAAATGATGACATTATTCTTTTCATTGATGAATTACATACGATAGTTGGAGCAGGAGGAGCAACAGGTTCTTTGGATGCTTCTAACATGTTTAAACCAGCATTAGCTCGTGGAGAATTACAATGTATTGGTGCAACAACGTTGGATGAATATCGTCAGTACATCGAAAAAGATGGCGCATTAGTTCGTCGTTTTCAAAATGTGATGGTAGAGCCAACAACGCCTGAAGAAACATTACAGATTTTGCAGAACATCAAAGATAAGTACGAAGCGCATCATAATGTAAATTATACAGATGAAGCGTTGCAAGCGTGTGTTAATTTGACAACACGTTATATCACAGATCGTTTCTTGCCAGATAAAGCGATTGATGCTTTAGATGAAGCTGGTTCTCGCGTTCACATCAAGAATATAAAAGTACCACAAGAAATTTTAGATCTTGAAGCAAAATTAGAAGAGGTTCGTGAGGAAAAAACGAAAGTTGTGAAATCTCAGAAATACGAAGAAGCAGCTCGTTTACGTGACTCAGAAAAGCAATTAGAAAGCGATTTGAAACGTGAACAAGCAAAATGGATGCAAGAATCAAAAGAGAATCGCGAAACGGTTACAGAGGAAAATGTAGCGGAAGTAGTTTCGTTGATGTCAGGAATACCTGTTCATCGTGTTGCTGAAAAAGAATTGAAAAAATTAGTTCAAATGAATGAGTTAATGAAAGGAAAAGTAATTGGACAAGATGAAGCGGTAACGAAAGTTGTGAAAGCAATTCAACGTAATCGTGCAGGATTAAAAGATCCGAACAAACCAATAGGTTCATTCATTTTCTTAGGAACAACAGGTGTTGGTAAAACACAATTAGCGAAAGTTTTGGCGAAGGAAATCTTTGATTCTAATGATGCTTTAATTCGTATCGATATGTCAGAATACATGGAGAAATTTGCGGTTTCTCGCTTAGTAGGAGCACCTCCGGGCTATGTTGGCTATGAAGAAGGTGGTCAGTTGACAGAAGCAGTGCGTCGTAAACCATATGCAGTAATTTTGCTTGATGAGATCGAAAAAGCGCATCCTGATGTATTCAATATCTTATTACAAATTTTGGATGATGGTCATGTAACAGATAGTTTAGGTCGTAAAGTTGATTTCCGTAATACGATTATCATTTTAACATCTAACATTGGTACAAGACAATTAAAAGATTTTGGTGATGGCGTTGGATTTGGAACTTCATCGAAGAAAGATTCTGCAGATGAACGTGCAAAATCAACAATTGAAACAGCATTAAAACGTGCTTTTGCTCCAGAATTCTTAAATCGTATTGATGATATTATTTTCTTTAATTCATTAACAAAAGAAAATATCATGAAGATTATTGATATTGAGTTAGCAAGTTTAATTGAGCGTCTGACAGCATTAGATTATCATATCGAATTAACTGAAGAAGCGAAAAATTTTATTGCTGACAAAGGTTTTGATAAAGATTACGGTGCTCGTCCATTGAAACGTGCTATTCAGAAATATATTGAAGATCCGATGGCAGAGGAGATTATCAATGCGGTAATAAGTGAAGGTGATCAATTAATCCTTGACTTGAATGAAGCAAAAGATGGTGTTAAAATTTCTGTAAAAGGAAAAACGAAAGAAGAAAAATCAGAATAATTTCTAAGTTTCTATAAAAGAAAGGCTTAAACATTTTTGTTTAAGCCTTTTTTATTTCGGTAACTTTTGCCGTACATTTGTGCTCAGCAAGCCACTTTGTCGCTTCATGTACGTGAAGAGGAAAGTCCGGGCTCCAAAGAGTAAGCATAGCGGGTAACGCCCGTCCGTCGAGAGGCGAGGACAAGTGCAACAGAAAGTATGTACAGTTCGGCTGTAGTGAAACCAGGTAAACTCTATGCGGAGCAATGCCATGTATACCAGCAGTTAAGAGCTACTCGTTCGTTGCTGGGGGGTAGGCAGATTGATGTTTCAGGCAACTGAAACACTAGATAAATGACAAAGCATTTTAAATCATTAAGATGACAGAACCCGGCTTATCGGCTTGCTTTTTTACTTTTTAAAGTAAAGACTAAACAATTCAGATGTATTTGAACAATGGTTTTTCTTCAAAATATTTCTTCGATGCGTATCTATTGTATGTTTACTCAAACCAATAGCATCAGCAATATCTTGGCTTGTATAACCTCTGAACAAATATTCTACAATTTCTTTTTCTTTTTTCGTTAACAATAATGAAGAATCTGTTTTCGGATGAAGCAAGTTACTTAAACCATTTTCGATGTTATAAATTTGCATAGTTGGAATTCCACCAACTTTTATTTGTGTAATATCATTTGCTAAGCAAAAAACACGATTAGGTAATAGATTTTCGCTCAATTCATAAAAAAAATGTTGAAGATGTATTTGATGAATAATTCCTTTTTTATCTATCACACGAAAGTTATACATAAATTTATAATTGACTCTTTCCTCTGGCGTAATTTCTGTGTTAAAATTTGCAATTTTTTGTTGGATATCAATGACATTTTCTAAATCATCAGGATGAACAATTTTTACACAAAGTTCTGCGGTATATTCAGTCGGATGATAACCTAAAATAGATTCAGCTTGTGGAGAAACATACTCGAAAACAGCCGAATTAGGATTGATTACATACATAAAATATTCACCAATAGATAAACTTGCGAATGCTTGTAATGATTCTTCAATCGATTTAAAACAATCCTCCTTTTCTTCTTTATTTCTACAATCAGTATTTTCACTCCAAAGTTGTTTGACGATTGTAGTATATTCTATTAAAGATTTTTGATCAGATTTATTCATAAAATTAGATTTATTGCTTCTTCAAAATACCGATTGATGAGTATTTTTTGAATAAGCAAGATAACTTATTTTTGCAAAATAAATATATAGTAGAAGCAGTTTTGCTTTTATAACCAACCTAAATAATCTAAAACAATAAAAAAGGAGCTTTTAATAAGCTCCTTTTTTATTTTATTGAAAGGTATTAAAGTAAAGATTTTACTTTTTCGATTACTGCAGTAGAATCAATACCATATTTTTTCATCAAATCTGAAGGTGTTCCAGATTCACCGAATGTATCATTAACTGCAACAAAAGCTTGTTTTGTTGGTAATTTTTGAGCTAAAACTCGTGCAACAGACTCTCCTAAACCTCCTAAGATATTGTGCTCTTCAGCTGTAACAATTTTACCTGTTTTTTTGACAGAGTTTAAGATTATATCTTCATCCAAAGGTTTAATAGTATGAATATTGATTACTTCACAAGAGATTCCCTCTTTTTCTAATTCAGCAGCTGCAACCAAAGATTCCCAAACCAAATGTCCAGTAGCAACGATTGTTACATCAGAACCTTCGTTCATTAAAATTCCTTTACCAATTTCAAATTTTTGATCAGCTGGTGTGAAAACTGGAACCGCAGGACGTCCGAAACGCAAGTATACAGGACCTTCATATTCAGCAACAGCAAGTGTAGCCGCTTTTGTTTGATTGTAATCACAAGGATTAATCACAACCATTCCTGGTAACATTTTCATCAAACCAATATCTTCTAAAGTTTGGTGAGTTGCACCATCTTCCCCTAATGTTAAACCAGCATGTGATGCTGCAATTTTTACATTTTTGTTTGAGTAAGCGATAGATTGACGAATTTGGTCGTATACACGTGCTGTAGAAAACTCAGCAAATGTTCCAGTGAAAGGAATTTTACCACCAATTGTTAATCCTGCTGCAATTCCCATCATGTTTGCTTCTGCAATACCAATTTGGAAAAAACGCTCTGGATTTTCTTTGATAAATTGATCCATTTTTAATGAACCAATCAAGTCGGCACATAATGCAACAACGTTTGGGTTAGTTCTCCCTAACTCTGTTAATCCATCTCCAAATCCACTACGTGTATCTTTTTTTTCTGTGTATGTTAAGTCTATCATTGTTTTTGTTTTTTGTATTCGTTTTTGTATTCTTCTACTTCTTTTTTCTCATCAAATTGATACATAAAATCAGTTGGTGAAATCGTTTCGTTTTCGTCAGAATTATTTTTTAACCAATTTTCTAAAGTTTCTACATTTTCTAACACAATATTCTGTCCAACTCGGTACACCAAGCCTTTCAAATTTAATTCAGAATTGATAAACGGAACAGAGTTGATAGTAGATGTTGTATCAATACACATTTCAGTTCCATTATCATTGTCGTTATCTTTTCTAAAAATAGTATAAACTTCGCACAATTGATTTTGAATAGTTTCTTTTTTACCCGTTTTGTTCGCTACATAGTTGTTTCCGAACTCTTGATTAGTTAAACTTGGATGATTGGTAAGAAGAAATTTATTTCCTAATAAATTTTTTGTTCCTTCGAAATCTATTTTAAAAACCTTTGGATTTTCTTCTTCGCTGTAAACAGAATACATGTTTTCGTTTACTTTTAACGAAGCGAAATTTCCCATTGGTGTTCGTGTTATCATCAAATGCGCTTTGTAATCTTTGGTTGATAAAATATCTAAAAAATCTGAATAAAAATCACTTTTGATGCGATATTGTATGACGTTTTCAAATGTATACGTTTGCATTTGAGCAAAAGTAAAACTGGTGAAAAACATTAGAATAAAGCTGATTGATTTTTTCATGATCGATGAGTTTGATAAATAATTAATCCAAAGAATTAAAGAAAGTTGTTAACTTATCTTTGTCTTCTTTTTTCAGTTTATCGAATTTATTTGTAATCTCTAAAACACTTTTTCTCATTGCATCAATTGTTTCAGTTAATCCAACACTTCCGCTTTGATAGATGTACAAATCACATATTTGACCAGCGTAATTGTAAACCAAGTTCCCTAATTCTTTGTCTGTGAAAGCCGGAATTTTAGTTTTTAAATCTTTACAATGTGCTGGTGCAATTTTCAAGTAACTCTGTACATTAGGATTGTCGATTGCTAAATCAATTACACTAATATCAGTCGTTTTGTAAGTCGAAGTGTAAGGATCATAGTAATCTGCAATATCTACAGCTTCGTAAGCAGAATCTACCGCATCGGGAGCATCATCATAAGCTGTTGATACCTCAGTTAATTTAAAGTTTTTTGCATCTTCAAAATACGTTTTGAAAAGGTTGTTTAACTCTTTTACTTCTCCTTTATTAGCTAATTTATTCTTTTTGAATTGCTTAATTAATTGATTCGTAGAGCCCTCTGCTGTTGTAAGTGCAGTTGATCGTTCCAAATCAGGATTGCCATCATAATCAGCATCTGTATAAACTAAATTGTAGTTTAAACCTGCAATAGTCGAAAAAAGTTGATTAACATTATCATTTTCAGATGTTTGATAGGTATAAAAGTTAATTATCGGATCTTCGTAACGATTGTCTGTGTTGTATGCTGTATAGGTAGAATCTACAACTGTATTAGCGTACAAATCTTCGTAATACGTTTTACTTTTTTCTAATTTTTCGGAGAACTTCTCAATTTCTTTTGCTTGATCAAAAGTTAATTTTGCATTCGCTTTTCCTATTTTATCAACGGTAAAACCAAAGGTAGCTTCATCGTTCGTTGTTAAATTAACGAGCAAACCTTTGATATTTTGTTTAGACAGCAGAAAACTAATATTATCAATCGAGTTTTTTTCATCAACACAGATAGAAGTAGTCGTTTCGAAATCATCTTTTTTCGAGATTACTTCGTAATTATTACAGGTATATCCGTTGATTGTTGATGTTTTATTTAGATTAACAACATTGGTAATGTTAGAAAAATAATGATCTTGATAAGGCTTTATTTCCTCTTCACCAATCCCCTCGTAATATGAAGGAAGTTTTATCGAAAGATTATTTTCAAGCGTATTTGCAGTAACATCAAAATATTTATGATCAGTTATTAAGAATGATTCCCTAAAAAAAGTATTCCCTGTACTGTAATAATTTAAGAAATTTTGTGTGTTCTCTGCCGTTCCTAAAACAGCTTCTTTTGATAGATACATCACAAATTGAAAATTATCATTTTGTATGCTGACCAGCTCTTTGTACTCTTCAGGTAAATTAACTTTGTACGTTATTTTTTTGTCAAAAGAAAATGTTTTCTCTTGTCCAAAAGCAGTCAAAGAAAAAAGTGCAAGTATAGAATAAACTATTTTTTTCATGGTATTTTGATGATGTTAGATTGTTTTTAGTAATCTTTTAATTCAGTTTCTGGATTTTGCTCTAATGCAGAAGCTAATTGCTCGTCGTTAGGTGCTTTCCCATGCCAAGAATGACTTCCCATCATGTAATCAACACCGTTCCCCATCTCTGTATATAATAAGATAGAAACTGGTTTTCCATTACCTGTTAATGTCTTTGCTTTTTCTAAAATAGCAATAACTTTTTCTAAATTATTCCCCTCTTTTTCTTCCAAAACAATCCATCCAAAAGCTTCTAATTTCGCTTTCAAATCACCCAAAGGCATTACAACATCAGTATCTCCATCTATCTGGCGACCGTTATAATCAATTGTAGCAATTACATTATCCACTTTTTTACCAGCAGCGTACATAAATGCTTCCCAAACTTGCCCTTCTTGCAATTCACCATCACCGTGTAAGGTATAAACTAATTTGTCGTCGTTGTTTAATTTTTTTGCTTGTGCAGCTCCCAATGCAACAGATAATCCTTGTCCCAAAGACCCTGATGCAATACGAATACCTGGCAAACCTTCGTGTGTTGTTGGGTGACCTTGTAAACGTGAATCTAATTTTCTGAATGTAGCCAATTCGCTTACTGGGAAAAACCCTGTACGAGCCAATGTGCTGTAGAAAACTGGTGAAATGTGTCCGTTTGATAAGAAAAATAAATCTTCTCCTTTTCCGTCCATAGAAAAATCTGTCGAATAGCTCATGATTTTACCGTATAATGCAGCAAAATATTCTGCACAACCCAATGATCCACCTGGGTGTCCACTGTTTACGGCATGTACCATTCTCAAAATATCTCTCCTTGTTTGTTGTACTTGTGTTTGAAGTTCTTGAAGTGTCATTGTTTGTTTATAAAAATTTGAACAAAAATAATTCTTTTTTAATCGGCAAAAAAATGATAGGACATAAATCGCTACAAATAGGGGGAATAATCACCAATAAAACTTAAGTTGCGCAAGAGTTAATGAAAACCTACGTAAGAGTTGGTGAAAACCTGCGCAAGAGTTAGTAAAAACCTGCGCAAGAGTTGATGAACAAGAAGCCTCTCTTTTGTGCTTCTGATTTTATAGGTTATAAATTTTATTCATCATACAAAAAATGGAGAAACCTTTGCTTCTCCATTTTTGTGATTATTCTTCTACGTGCCATTCGCCACGATGTGGTATTAAGGCGTCGCGAACTTGTATCATTTCCGATTCTACGACAACCAAATAAGCAACCGCATATTCGGGTTCTACTTCAACAAATTCTGCAAACGTACTTTGCAATTTTTCTTTTTCTGCGTATTGTTTTAGATGAATGGCGTGATGTTTTGCCGTTGGTATAGCGTCGGGACCATAAAAATCCCAGATTAATTTTAATTTCTTTTCCATTTTTTAATTGATTTCTTTTTGACGATTAGAACTAACAAGCCACAATCCAATAAAAGTTAATAAACCATTTAGTATGATTAATTCAACACCAATTCGATAGTCGCTAAAGTTAATGACTAATTCGTTGATGATATAAGTAAAGACAGGTGCTGAAAGTGCTACTGTAATGATTGCGTATTTTTTGTAAATATTACGTTTGGTTAAAATTCCGAAAGCGAACAAACCTAATAATGGCCCATACGTGTAACCAGCAACTTCCATCACAAGATATACAATAGATTTGTTGTTGATCGCTTTAAAAACCATGATTAAAATAAAAAAAACAACCGTAAAAACTAAGTGAACACGAATACGAATCTTTTTCTTTTCCTTTTCCGATTTTACTTTGTCCTCGTTGATGTTTAATAAATCGACACAATAAGAACTTGTTACTGCTGTTAATGCACCATCGGCAGAAGGAAATAGGGCAGAGATTAAACCGATAATAAAGATAATCGAAATAATCATAGGGAAATGTTCTCCTAAAAGAGAAAGTGCAGGGAACATATCATCACCCATAATATTTTGCCCACCTTGTTGCATAAAGAAACCATCCGCGGTGTAAAAACCACCTTCGCTCATCGCATATAAATACAGTAATCCACCTAAGAAAAGGAATGCTAAATTGACAATTAACAATGTTCCTGCAAAGGTTAACATGTTCTTTTTGGAGTTGTGTAGATTGTCAACCGAAATATTTTTCTGCATCATTTCTTGGTCCAAACCAGTCATTGCAATCGTGATAAACATACCACCCAATATTGTTTTTAGGAAATAAGTTTTCGAGTTTGGGTCAAGATTAATCAAATGGGTGTAGTTCTTGGCTTGCATCATATCGTAAGCTTCGCCAACAGATAAATTAAGGTGCGATAAGATGAACCAAATACAAGCAATCAAACTAATAATCATGAAAGATGTTTGTAAGGTATCTGTAACCACAATTGTTTTTACACCACCTTCGAAGGTGTATAATAATATCATCAATAATAAGACGAATGTTGTTGCCCAAAACGGAATGCCAAGATTATCTAACAAAAAGATTTGTAAGACATTTACTACTAAATACAGGCGAGCAGTAGCACCAATCCCTCTTGAAATAATGAAGAAAACAGATCCCATTTTGTGTGCTTCGACATTGAAACGTTTCCCGAGATAGGTGTAAATTGAGGTTAAATTCATTCGGTAATACAACGGAAGTAAAACTCCGGCTACGATAAAGTAACCAAGGAAAAACCCGATGACCATCATATAATATTCGAATCCTCCGTAAATATATTCCGATCCAGTTAGCTTACCAACCGTACCTGGAACCGAAATAAAAGTAACACCACTAAGACTTGTTCCAATCATACCGAAGGCTACCAACCACCATTTACTTTTCTTGTTTCCGTTAAAGAAAGATTGATTGTCAGAATTTCGGCTGGTATAGTAAGAGATAACTAAAAGTCCTACAAAGTATACGATAACACAAAGTAGTAAAATTGTTGAGTTCATAATTTATTTAGTAAATAAGCCCAAATTTAATATTTTTGAGTTAATGATGACCGATTAATTTTAAGAAGATAATATTGTAAATTTGTCGTCTATAATTTTTTTGAACGAATGAATTACCCAAGCAAGGTTTTAGAGCGAGCTGTAGAAGAGATGTCAAATTTGCCAGGAATAGGGAAGAGAACTGCATTACGACTTGTTTTACATATGTTAAATCGTCCCAAATCTCAGACAACTGCTTTATCTGAAGCACTTTCTCATCTGGTGAATGATGTGAAGTATTGTCAGCATTGTCATACGATTTCTGATGATGAGGTTTGTGATATATGCAATAATCCTTTACGAGACGAAACAACGATTTGTGTAGTAGAAGATGTGCGTGATGTCATGGCAATTGAAAACACAGGACAATTTAAAGGACAATATCACGTTTTAGGAGGAAAGATTTCTCCAATGGAAGGCATCGGTCCAGGACAATTAAATATTCAAACCTTGGTTGATCGTGTTCAGAATGAGAATGTAAAAGAAATAATTTTTGCCTTAAGTTCGACAATGGAAGGTGACACAACTGTTTTTTATTTGTACCGACAATTAAAGAATACTGAAATTATTTTTTCAGCTATTGCGAGAGGACTTGGTGTTGGTGATGAATTGGAATATGCAGATGAAGCTACATTGGTTCGATCTATTCAGCATCGAATACCGTATTCTGAAAATAAATTTTAAATGAAAGTATCGATAATTATTGTTAGTTATAATGCACCAAAACATTTAGAGCTTTGCCTTGATTCGTGTCAACAAGCTTTACAAAACATAGATGGCGAAATCATTGTAATTGATAATAATTCATCAGAAACAGATTTTACAGTTCTACAAAACCTTTTTCCAGAGGTTAAGTTTCTGCTTCAAAAAGAGAATCATGGTTTTGCAAAAGCGAATAATATAGCTGTTGAAAAGGCTTTGGGTGAATATATTTTGATTCTTAATCCGGATACTGTTCTACCAGAGAATTTGTTTAAACCTTTAATAGAACTTCATCAATCGAAAGAAAAAATAGGATTTATAGGTGTTCGTTTGATGGATACAAATGGTAATTTTCATCCAGAATCTAAACGAAATATCCCCACAGCAAAAAACTCTTTTTCTAAACTATTTAATCGATTTAATCATTCACAAAAGAATAATTATTACAAATTAGAAGTGGAGGAGTTTGAAACGGCACCTTGCGAAATTTTGGTTGGTGCTTTTATGTTTACTACGAAAAAGATTTACCAACAAATAGGAGGGTTTGATCCACGTTATTTTATGTATGGTGAAGACATCGATTTGTCTTTCAGTGCTGAATTAGCGGGCTATAAAAACTATTATAAAGGAGATATAACCGTTTTACATTATAAAGGAGAAAGTACAAAGCGAGATAAAAAATATTACAAACATTTTTTTGAAGCAATGATGATTTTTTTGGCGAAATACTATAAAAATAATAGGTTGAATTATCAACTTTTACGTTTAGGAATTTCGATTAAATATTTGTTAGAAATCTTGAAATTTTCAATCAATCCATCAAATAATAAACTCAAAGTTGATGTAAATGAGGAAGATTTTTATTGGTTAAATCCTACTTCTGAACTACATTCGTTAACTGAGAATCATATAGTATTAGAAGCAGAGGAGTTTTCTTATCAACAAATATTATCCATTATATCAACAAATAATTCGAATACTCGATCATTTTACATTCGTCCCAAGAATTGTAATTATGTGATTGGAGATGATAAGAAAATTATTAAAATAAATGAATAAAAAAAGCTGAATCTTATTGTTCAGCTTTTAAAGTATCTTTTTTCTCAACTTTCGGAGTTTCTACAGTTTTTGTAGAATCTTTCACTTCCTCTTGTTTTTCTTCAACTACTTCTTCATGTTTTTCATGAGGAGCTTCAGCTTTATGATGCATTTCTTCAGCAGTAGCAGGTTCGTGAACTACAGGAAGTACAGCGTGGTTACCACCAGCTTTAGAGTTACAAGAAGTAGCAAATGCAGCAACAGCTACTAAAAGAATTAATTTTTTCATGACGTACAAAATTTATTGTATGGGTATATGATTAATATATTGTTTTGACAAAATTAGTTAAAAACATTGAGTTCAACTAACTGATTTATTTCAATTGTGCAATTTTCTGAATTCCGCCTTTTGTTTTATCACCAACTTTTACATTGATTTCTGTATCAAGTGGTAAAAAGATATCAACACGTGAACCGAATTTGATAAAACCGTATTCTTTACCAGCAACAGCTGTGTCATTTTCTTTACTATAACAAACAATTCTTCTCGCAACAGCACCAGCAATCTGTCTAAAAAGAATTTTTGTATGGTCAGCATTTTCTACTACAACCGTTGTTCTTTCGTTTAATTCTGATGATTTTGGATGAAAAGCAACTAAAAATTTTCCTGGATGATATTTTGAATAAATGACTTTTCCATTTACTGGATAACGTGTAACGTGTACATTAAGTGGTGTCATGAAAATAGATAATTGAATGCATTTCTGATTCAAAAATTCACTTTCATATACTTCTTCTAATACAACAACTTTTCCGTCTACAGGTGCAATAACGCAGTTTTCAGATGAGTCTGATTCTCGAATTGGATTTCTGAAAAACCAAACGATAAAGCCGTAAAGTATCCATAAAGGCAAGGCAAAATAAAAGCCATAAACAGGGAAAAAGTAATTTAATACTCCTGTAGCGATTGCAAATAAAATTAAGCAACCGATCAAAATTGCTGTTCCTTCTCTGTGAAGTTTCATAAAATATATACGAATAAATAATACAAATAAACAAATGGGACGACAAATATAAAACTATCTAATCGATCTAAAAAACCACCATGACCAGGAATTAAATTGCTACTGTCTTTTACATTGAAAAAACGTTTCAATTTAGACTCTGTTAAATCTCCTACTGGACCTAATGCAGCAACGATTAAACCTATAATCATCCAATTTCCATGTAAGTTATCTCCAAAATAGTTCTGAATCAAAAATCCAGCTATTAACGTAAAAACGATTCCTCCAAAAAATCCTTCCCATGTCTTAGCTCCCGATATTTTTGGTGCTAATTTATGTTTTCCGATTAAGTTTCCTGTCAAATAAGCAAATGTATCACTACACCAAAGTAATAAGAAAACAAAGAAAACTTCGTAATGCATTACCTTTTCGCCTAAAGCATAATCAAAACTTGGTAAGGTTAGTGCGACAGCAAAAGGAGCGATAACGTATGTTAAACCCAAAGTAACTTTTCCAAAATCATTCAATAACTCATTTGTAGATTTGAAAATAACATAAATGCTAAAAACAAATAAAACAGGTATAATGAAATATAAACTTCTTAAGTGAAAATAATAATGGTTAGATGTTTCGAAGGCTTCTAAAAACTCTTTTCCATAATAACCAAAAACAATTAATGCAGCTAACAAAGCTCCTAATTTGTAAAGTTTATTGGTAAGGTTTGTGATTTTAAAGAATTCGTACAAACAAAAAAGTCCGAAAACCATCATTAAGACGATTAACCCTTTTGGATGTATTGTTGTTCCGAAAAATATAATAAGTGCATATATAAGTCCCGAGAAAGCTCTAATTGCTAAATTTTTCATCGCTATTCTTCAACCAACAACAAATAAATATTCTTCGCATTCTGTATATTAGGAAATTTGTGCATGTTTTTCCCGCGAATAGAAGTTATTTTAGATGGAAGGTTGTCTTTTTTTAATGTTCGTAATTTTTGTAATGCCGCCCCAACATTTTCTACTAATTGAGATGGGCGTGCATAGATAATAAAATTTGATGGAAAATCATCTATATTTCTACCACAAGTTTGATGTGCAGATAACATAATACTACCATCAAACGCAATTAAGAATTCGCAATTCAGAAAACTAAGTGTGTAACGCGAGTCACATGGGTTTTCTACATATGGAATCTGATTATTTGTTAACATCTCTTGAAGTTTCGGATCAAGACAAATTAATTCGGTTACATTTTCGTAATTGATGATTTCTTTTAAGTTTTGAAAAGCTTCTTGATTGTTATCACAGAATAAAAAATGACCACCACCAGCGTTGAAGTTTGTAGCAAAAACTTCGTCCATAGAAATTTTGTTTTCAGAAAAATTGGGATGAAATAAATCAATATGATTATCATCGTCAATATTTTCAGATTTCTCTGTCGCTTTTTTAAGTAGGTTTTTAATTGCTTTCCACATGGGAATGTATAATTTTTGTACGGGTTTAATACAAATTTACCCTAAAGGTAATAATTTTTAACAATATAATAAGAAGTAAAAAAAAATCGCCTTAAATAGGCGATTTTTTTTGAAAATTATATGGTTTGATTAAATATCATTTCCAGATTCTGGTTGAACTACTTGTTGCGGTTCAGTTTCGAAAGTTTTTTCATCTTTCTCTTCCATTTGATCTAATTCGCTGACATATTTTCTTGGGCCGAAGATTTCTTCTAAATCTTCTCTGAAAATAACTTCTTTCTCAATTAATTTTTGAGCCAATAAGTCAACTTTATCACGATTAATATCTAAGATTTCTTTTGCTCTTACATATTGCTCTTCAATCATTTTCTTAATTTCCTTGTCAATAACTTGAGCTGTTTGTTCAGAATATGGTTTACTGAATCCGTATTCGTTTTGCCCAGAAGAATCGTAGTACGAAACATTTCCGATTTCTTTATTAAGACCATAAATACTAATCATTGCATTGGCTTGTTTTGTCACTTTTTCTAAGTCGCTTAACGCTCCTGTAGAAATATTACCAAAAGCAACTTCTTCCGCAGCACGACCACCCATTGTCATACACATTTCGTCTAACAATTGTTCTGTTGTTGTAATTTGTCTTTCTTCTGGCAAATACCAAGCAGCTCCTAATGAACGTCCACGAGGAACGATAGTTACCTTAACTAAAGGTGCAGCATGTTCTGTTAACCAACCGATTGTTGCGTGACCAGCTTCGTGATAAGCGATACGTTTTTTCTCAGATGGTTTGATTACTTTACTTTTCTTCTCTAAACCGCCGATAATACGGTCTACAGCGTCTAAGAAGTCTTGTTTTTCAACTACTTCTTTATTTTTACGAGCAGCAACTAAAGCAGCTTCGTTACAAACATTGAAAATATCTGCTCCAGAAAAACCTGGTGTTTGTTTCGCTAAAAATTCGATTTCAACATCTTCACCTAATTTTAAAGGACGTAAATGTACCGCGAAGATTTCTTTACGTTCGTTTAATTCAGGTAAATCGACGTGAATAATTCTGTCAAAACGACCTGGGCGCATTAAGGCTTTGTCCAATACATCGGCACGGTTTGTTGCAGCAATTACAATTACGTTAGATTCTGTTCCGAAACCATCCATTTCTGTTAATAATTGGTTTAATGTATTTTCGCGTTCGTCATTAGATCCTGTAAAGTTTGATTTTCCACGTGCACGACCAATTGCATCAATCTCATCAATAAAGATGATTGACGGAGATTTTTCTTTTGCATTTTTGAATAAGTCACGTACACGAGATGCACCAACTCCCACAAACATTTCTACGAAATCTGATCCTGACAATGAGAAGAAAGGAACTTTTGCTTCTCCTGCAACAGCTTTTGCTAATAAGGTTTTCCCTGTACCTGGAGGTCCTACTAATAAGGCTCCTTTTGGTATACGTCCACCTAATTTTGTGAATTTATCTGGGTGTTTTAAGAATTCTACAATTTCTTCTATTTCTTCTTTGGCACCTTCTAAACCAGCTACATCATTAAAAGTTGTTTTGATGTGATCATCACCTTCAAACAATTTTGCTTTAGATTTACCCACAGAGAAGATTCCGCCACCTCCGCCAGTAGATCCACCTCCACCCATTCTTCTGAATAGTAAGAAGTAGATTAATCCGAAGAAAATTAATGAAATGAAAAGATTCATAAATAATCCTCCAAAACCGTTTGATACAAGTGTATTAAGTTTTGCAGTTTTATTTGGACTTTTTTCAACATTTTCGTAAAAATCTTTTTCAAAATTTCCAGCATCTGCTACATTAAAAGTTAAGTTTGGAGCTCCTGTTGCAAAAGGATTTAAATTTTCCTTTGTATTTTTGAACTTTTTAAATTCTTCATTATTCAAGGCCTCTTCTGTTAAGTAAACACTTACACGACCTGTTTCTTTTTCTAAATCTGCCTCTTTAACATAGCCTTTTTCTACATAAGTAAGGAATGTAGTACGGTCAATATTTTTAGTAGTTCCGCCTACACCTCCAATATTATCAGAAAATAATAAAAAGGCAATCAGCAATAATCCTATAATACCATATATCCATGTAGGATTAAATCCCGAAGGTTTAAAATTATTTTTTTTCAATTTTTTTGGTTTCAGTTATGATTAATATTCCATTTCGATACGTGTCTCTACAGCATCACCCCAAAGACTTTCGATATCGTAATATTCTCTGTATTCTTTTTGAAAAACATGGACAATAACATTTGTGTAATCCATTAAAACCCATTGGTTATTTTGTCTTCCTTCTACATGAAAAGGTCTTTCTGACATTTCAGATTTTACAGTTCTTTCTATAGAACCTGTTATTGCACTAACTTGAGTGTTAGAATTTCCTGTACAAATAACAAAGTATTGGCAAATTGCATTTTCAATTTCTCGAAGATCCAAAATCGTAATTTCTTCTCCTTTCACATTTGTAATTCCATCAACAATGCTATCTAGCAAGTCTTTTGTATATTGAGTATCTATCATCTTTTATTTTGTAATTCGCAAATTTAGTGAATCCTTATTAAAGTTTAAACTTTTTAAAATAACTTTAACCACTCTTTAAAAATAGTAAAAAAAATGTATTTAATTAGTTTTGATTCTTTGCCTAATACGAACGAGTTCTTGGTCGAATTGTCCAAAAAAGATGCCAATAGTTGGACTGTCATACATGCTAAAAATCAAACAAAAGGAAAAGGTTACGCTGGGAATGAATGGAAAGTTGTGGCAGGAGAAAATTTGACCTTTAGTTTTTTACTGAAAACGGATTATAGTTTTCAAGAGTTAATTTATTTTAATCAATGGGTTTCAAATGTTATTTGTCTATTTTTAAAACAATTTCATCCGAAAACTAACGTAAAATGGCCAAATGATATCATTTTGAAGGATAAAAAAGTTTGTGGAATTCTAATCGAAAATCACCGATCAAATGAAGTGATGAATTCTATAATTGGTATAGGAATTAATGTTAATCAAACTGATTTTAATCACTTACCAAAAGCTACATCAATCTGTAAAGTAACTGACAAAAAATATGACATTGAGGAAATTTTGTCAGATTTAATGCATTTTTTTGAACAAGAATATAGAGACTTAGAACACAAGAATTTCGAAAAAATACATCAAACCTATTTAGATAATTTATTTCGAAAAGATGAAATTTCAACATTTAGAGTAGATGGTGAATTAGTTGAAGGAACCATTTTGGATGTAAATGAGGCAGGAAATTTACTGATTGAGATCAATCAAGAATTAAGAGAATTTAAACACAAAGAAATCGAACTTCTTTTTTAATCCTATTTAAAAGGTTATTTTTGTTACATGAAAGAATTTGTAGTTTTAGTTGATCAAGATGATCAAAAATTAGGATTGATGGAAAAACAACAAGCACATGTCGCAGGTTTGTTACATCGGGCATTTTCTGTTTTTGTATTCAATTCGAAAGGTGAATTGATGATTCAGCAACGAGCTGCAAGTAAATATCATTCGCCTACGTTGTGGACCAATACGTGTTGTAGTCATCCGCGTGATAACGAAACATACGAAGAAGCAGCACATAGAAGATTGCAAGAAGAAATGGGGTTTGATTGTGAATTAGAGTATAAATTTAATTTTATTTACAAAGCTCATTTAGAAAACGATTTGATCGAACATGAATTGGACCATGTGTTTATCGGCACATTTGATGAAGACCCAAAATTGAATCCAGAAGAAGTGATGGCTTATCGTTGGGTTGAATTGGATGATTTGAAAAAGGATATGGAAAAAAATCCTCAAAATTATACCGCTTGGTTCAAAATTATTTTTGAACATTACGTTTCCTATATCGAAGAATAAAAATTATACCAGATGAAAGTTACTGTCAACAGAAAAGCACATTTTAACGCTGCCCACCGATTATTTAATAAAAATTGGAGCGAGGAACAAAATTTTCAAGTTTTCGGAAAATGTTCTTATCCCCATTATCACGGACATAATTACGAAATTATTGTTGCGGTGAAAGGTGAAGTTGATCAAGAAACAGGATTTGTTATGAATTTAGATGAATTACGAAAAATCATTGCGGTTGAAGTGGAAGATTATTTAGACCATAAAAATCTGAATGTAGACATCGAAGAATTCAAAAATGTAAATCCAACAGCCGAGAATATTGTGATTTTAATATGGAATAAAATTCGTGCAAAATTATCTTCAGATTTAGAATTGAAAGTGACTTTATACGAAACTCCGCGTAATTTTGTAGAATATACAGGCGAATGAAAATAGGTGATCACATCCCAACTTTTTCGTTGGAAGATAACAAAGGAAATTGGTTTAATTCGGACGAATTTTTATACAAAAAATATTTTGTCTTGTTTTTTTACCCAATGGATTTTACGCCAATGTGTACCAAAGAAGTGTGTCAATTCCGAGATGTGAATGCAGATTTTAAAGCATTGGATACTGTTGTCGTCGGGATTAATGGACAATCAACATCTTCTCACGAAAAGTTTTATACCAAACATCAACTTAACTTTCCGCTACTTTCTGATAAAGGTGCAAAATTGACAAAGTTATTGGGAATCAAAAAGAAATTAGGACTGATTACGCCACGCGAAACATTTGTCTTTAATAAACAAGGAAAATTAATTAAACATATCGTTTCTAATACAGCAAATCTGCATATAGAAGAAGCAATGAACGCAATAAAAAAAGACCAAGGAAATTAGTTTTCTTGGTCTTTTTGTTTGTATAATTTTTGTCTAATTATAGCACGGTAAATAAAAAAGATTGCCGTACCAATTCCCGAACTAATCAACATGGATTGCATGTCGCTTTTATCGAAAAAATATTTTAGCCCAAATAAGACACAAAAAAATAGAACAGAATAAATGATGTTTTGCTTCATCTGGTAAAAGTAGGGATTATTCCCATTTCATATTAGTTTTTTTCATGTCATTAGTCGCTTCATCAATTTCGATAATGTTTACGATAATCCAAATAGAATAATCAGAGTTTTTAAATATTTCATGTTCTTTTTTATCTGCGGAAGTTATTTCTTTAGCATTTTCTAAATCTTCTTTTTCAAGAGTTAAATAAATCTCAGATTTATCATCTGTAAAATAGTATGAATCATTTATATCGATTAAGACTTTGCCATATAATACTTGAATATCATTTTCTTTATTTGTATTTTCAAGAATTAGACAGATTGATTTATCCAATAGTTTTTTATAATTTTTCATTAATTAAGTTTAAATTATTTTAAAATGAATTATAATTTCAACGCCCCAATTCGAATTAATTTTTCAGAAGTTGCCAATTGATTTGGATTTGTTCCTGGTTCATCTTGTGGAACTTCTTTTCCTTTCTTACGATAAAAATTAACCCAAAAATCGTCTATTATTCCAGTTTCTTTATTTTTGAAATTCATAGGAATTAATTCAAAAACTTGATCATCACGAAAAGCTCTTTCCACAAAATCTGAACAATATAATTCATCGTCATTCAAAATATACAACCAATTATAAGGTTTTCCTAACATGGTTTTCGCTTTTACAATTGCATTCGGAATTGTTGATTGAACTTCTTTTTTTAAACGATAAATAACAATTTGATTATTCTTTTCTGTTTGCGCGTTGTAAAAATGATGAATTTCTTCGCGTTGCGATCCGCCCATTGGTGCAGCATGCAAAACAAAAATAGAATCAGTCGTTTTTTCAATTAATCCAACATGATCAAAATTTGTTTGATCCGAAATTTTTGTTGCTCTACTTATTGCACCCGAAAGTTCTTCGGTTAGTGCTCCAACAAAGATTAAATCTCCATTTTGGATATTTTTGATGGATACATGCTTTTTTTCTGTCGTAATTTTCGCCTTTGTACAACTACTCATAGTCAATGTAAATAGGACTAAAAAGATAGGAAATAAAATGAATATTTTTTTCATTCGGAATGAATTATTACTTTTAAACTACGAATTAACCAAAAAGATGGACTTTAAAAAAATTTTAACCCTATCAATTGTCGTTTTATTGATTTTAGTTGGTATCGCAATTATTATTGGTAGCAATAAAAATCGTCAAGTTTTTTTTGTAAAAAGCTTTGATCGACCAATTGAAAATACTATAAATTCTCGTTTGGATAAAGATTATTCGTACGAAATTGTAAAAGTAAAAGGAAACGTAAACGATACTATTTTGATTATTCCTTGCGAAGGTTGTCAACCTAAAAAATTATCAGGTCAGATAAACGAAAAGTTTATGAACAAATTTGGTAAAGGAAAATCAATAATGCGTTTTGAGCCTTATAAAGCAACTAAAGGAGATTTGAAAATTATTCATAAAATTAGATAAACTTAGTATTTAAGAAATTTTCCTAACAATTATTTCCTTATTTTTGGGAGAATTATAAACTTATTCAAAGCAAACAAACAATGAAAGTAACTGCATTAAACCAAAAGCACAAAGATTTAGGTGCGAAAATGGTTCCTTTTGCTGGATATGAAATGCCAGTGCAATACGCAGGTGTTAACCAAGAACACTTTGCGGTTCGCGAAAAAGTTGGTGTTTTTGATGTTTCTCACATGGGACAATTCTTTATCAAAGGAGAGAAATCAACAGAATTATTACAACATTTATTGACGAATGATGTAACGAAAGTTGCGATTGGTCAAGCGCAATATAATGCAATGCCAAACGAAAAAGGAGGTATTGTAGATGATTTGATTATCTATAAAATGTCTGATGACGAATGGTTAGCAGTTGTAAATGCTTCTAATATCGATAAAGATTGGGAATGGATGAACAAGCACAATACGTTTGGAGCTGAGTTAACAAACAAATCAGATGAAATGTCTTTGTTAGCGATTCAAGGACCAAAAGCAATCGAAGCTATGCAAGCGTTAACAGATATCAATTTAGCAGAAATTCCTTTTTATCATTTTGTTGTAGGAAAATTTGCAGGAATTGACAATGTAATAATTTCAGCAACTGGTTATACAGGTTCTGGTGGTTTCGAAATTTATTTCGCAAATGAAGCAGCTAACGAAATGTGGGATAAAGTGATGGAAGCAGGTCAGTCTTTTGATATCGAACCTTGTGGATTGGCATCACGCGATACGTTACGTTTAGAGAAAGGATATTGTTTGTATGGAAATGATATCAACGATGATACAAATCCATTTGAAGCAGGATTAGGTTGGGTGACGAAATTGGATACAAATTTTATCTCTTCGGATATTCTAAGCGCAATAAAAGAAGCTGGAGTGGAGAAGAAGTTGGTTGGATTTAAAATGATTGAAAGAGGAATTCCTCGTCACGATTATAAAGTAGTTGATGATAACGAAAATACAATTGGTATCGTAACTTCTGGAACGCAATCTCCGATGTTGAAACAAGGGATTGGTTTGGCGTATGTTCATACAGATTTCGCGAAAGTTGGTACAACAATTAGAATCCAAATTCGTGATAAAAATGTATTAGCAGAAGTTGTTAAAACACCTTTTGTTTAAATAGAAAATCTTTAAAATAATAAAAGAGCTTTCGAGATATTCGAAAGCTTTTTTTATTAAATCACATTTTTTTATTGGATTTTATTGATTTTTAGATTGAAATAAATTATAATTTAAAAAGAAACCTATTCTGTTTTTCACTTCAATTTCTCCAGAATTTAGATTAGAATGTAAAGGTTGAAAATATTCTATTCCAAAATTTATTTTTTGAACAGCCGCTTCCAATCCTAATTTTACAAATTGAGCATTTCCAGACGAATTAGGAATAGATTCTCCAAATTGTTCATTTTTATTATAAAGTTCGTTTTGGAAACCGATTTTTCCAAGAAACTTATTGTCATTTCTTACTAAAAGATGTTGCAGTTGTATCAATTGATTCCATTGATTTCCGAACTTATATTTGTTCTTATTTTCTCCTTTCAAATTGTAATCTGTGACCAATTGTATAGCCGAATTTTTATACGTTAGTTGATAATTTAAACCAAATTGAGTATCCCAACTTCCTGTACCTAATTGAAAACTTGGATTGGTTGTTTGAGCATTTTTTTGATCGAATTTTGCAATAGGAATTTTAACGCCAACTGCTGCACTTAATCCATGTTTTAATTCGTTCGAGTTCGAATTGGAATTTACAATTTTAACAATCCCCATCATATTCAAATCGCCAATACCAGAAATAGAGGTTGAGTTTTCACCATCTTTTTGATGAAAATGATAAGGGATACTCGCATTGATATCGATTTTAGAATTGATTGGAATTCTCGTCCATAATAAAATGGTATTGAAATGTTGTTTCTGCGTACGTTTAGTAGAAAAAGCATCTTCTTTGGCTTTGTAATATTGATGAAGGTATCGAACACCAATATAGTTTGAATTGATAAGGTTTTCAATTCCATTGGAAGTTGAAGTTGCTGAACAACCGCAAGCATCACAATCTAATTCTAATTCATTAGGAGAAGACACTAAGATAGAATCATTATCTGTATGTGCTAATAATGAAACAGGAAAAATGATTAGAGCTAAAATTAGATTTATATAGACTTTCATTTGAATAGTTTTTAGAATTCTGCATAAGCAGGATTATGAATAAAAGAGTAATCGTTTAATGTTTTTAGAAAAGCAATAATTGCCTTTTTTTCTTGATCGGTCATAGGTATTCCAATTTGACCATTTTGTTTAAGCTGAGGATCCAAATGTTGATTATTTTGTACACCATCCGAGTAGAAGTCCAAAACAGCTTCTAAACTATAGAAACGACCATCATGCATATAAGGTTTAGTCATTTCAATATTACGTAAACTTGGAACCCTAAATTTCATAAAATCAGCAGAATCTAATGTGACGCGATACAACCCTCCATCTTTATGTTGTTTGTTATAATACATTCCAGTATTTCGAAAAGATTCATCCGTTAAAAGAGCACCTTTATGACAACTCGAACATTTTTGTTGAAAGAGTTGTAACCCTTTACCTTCGGTTTCAGTTAAATTTATTTCTTTCCTCAAAAATTGATCGTATCTGGAATCCTTTGAAACCACAGAAGCCATAAATTGTCCTAAAGCACTAAGAATTCGATTGGCATTAATTTGATCATCTCCAAAAGCATTTCTAAACATATTTCGGTAGTTAGCATCATCGGAGAGTTTTTTAATGATTTCGGGGAAAGTGCTATCCATTTCTTCTTCAGCTGTGATAGGTGAAATTGGTTGTTGAGCTAAATCATGAATCACGCCATCCCACATAAACCGATTTAGAAATGCCAAGTTTTGAATAGGTGGAGCATTTCGAATTCCTACTCGATCATCAATTCCATGGCTGACAGGATGCCCGTGATGGGTAAATGCATCTTCCTGAATATGACAAAAAGCGCACGAAATTGTATTGTTTCGAGATAATCGACCTTCATAAAATAATTTTTTCCCTAATTCAACTCCATTTTTAGTGAGTGGATATTTATCCGTATCAAAGGTTAGTTGAGGAAAATAAGAAGGGAATTCTAATTGGTAAGGTTCATCTACAATTTGACCATAATCAATATCATCGTCATTACAACTAAATAAGATGAATATCCCCAGTATAATTGTTATAATTTTATTCATTGTGATAGAATTTAGCGGTGTTTTTAAACACCGCTGTGAACATTATTGATATTGTTGATCGTTGTGTACATGACTAACTCGAAACATCTTTTGCATGTTATCTGTAACCAATTGAGCAAAGTTGGAAGACCCCATTACATTGTTGTTAGATTCATCTAATGTTAATTGATGATCACCACTTAAATACGTATTCAAATTTGCCATAATATGAATAGATGGTTTAATTTTAGAAGTCACTCGCGCAGAAGTTGGTAAATCTAACGTGACTTCTCGGTACAGATCTGGTACATTATTTTTGTCAATATCTCCCATATTTCCTGTATGAGTTAGGAAGAATGTATCAGGTGTATTTTTACCATAAAAACCTTCTATTTTAAAGAAAACATAACCTGCAGCCCAAGCCCAAGTCATTCCATTTTTCTTGGCTATTTCCCAAAAAGTAGCCTGTCCAGTTTGACCTAATAAATAAGCTTTTTGTGATACACCAAGTCCAAATCGTACTTTAGTGTACTTGTTTTGTGGAATATCATCTAAATTTAAATAAACCACATTTGCTATTGCAGAATCTTGATTAACAACAAAAGCACCTTTATCAGGGTCATTTTTATGGTAATCAAATTCGTTTCCTTTCTCGTCAATTAATGTAACGTTAGAAATAATATATTTTAACATGGTGAATTTATGTTTCTGCCCGTTAGATGAAGTTTGTGTTGTTTGATCTAAAACAATTCCTCCTAAATTATCAAATCCATTTTCAAACTTTAATTGAATTTTACCTGTTTCTGTTGAATTGATTTCAGAGAAATCATCATCGTCTGTATTACAAGAAGTTAATAAAGTAAATAATGCGATAAATGATAAATGGAGAAAATATTTAATTGTTTTCATTTTGATATTTGTTTTAATTTTTTTGAATAAAAATGCTTTCCAAAAACAATCATAGTTTTCAGAGAATAATTAGTGGTATAAAAATTAAACAATAGGAGGTTTTAAATACTCAAAAACCCAATTGATAGAATAGAATGATTGCCAAAAGTACCGATGTTTTATGGTAACGATAAAATCGTTTATAAATGGAATTTCTAAGTATTCGAAATGCAGATAATTTTCCGTAAATCGAATATTTTTAACCAAAAGAGAATCAGCATGCTGTTCTGTTTCGTTTAATTGCTTAGACAAATAACATTTTCCATTGCATTGCATTTCTGGTCGTTCTTTATTTATACAATATTCTTCAACAATTTTTTCTTGTACACTAAAAAACACAGTGAAAGGAATTAATGAGCGAAAGCCAATTAAAAGCACAAACAATGCAATCATAAAACAATTGAAGCTTTTAACAAATCTTATATGAAATGTCAAATTGATAAAATGTTAATGATAAAAAAATATAATAATCAAGGGTTTTTTAACAAATTGGAGGTTGTAGTTGTTGATCCAATTGATATTGAGCTTCGAAAGCTAATTGAAAAGTAGAAACTCTTTCAGTAGGTTTAATGATATGAAGTATAGGTATTAGTACAGTGGGTTGATATACAAAATAATCAATAGTACGTAAAGAAATTTGAGTTTTATTTGTGTCATTTTGTTCATCATCAATAGTTTTAGAAATCTGTTCTTTTAGGTAGCAAACTCCATTACACATTAATTCTGGACGTTCTATATTAACACAATATTCATTCGAAATCGTTTCATAATTCACCAAATAGTCGATAACCGGTAGCAATGGTCTACACGTTATCAGGACAACAGTAATGATGAATAAGTAAGATTTCAATCGTTTAAAATTTTTATAAAATTAGTTAGTTTTTATTAATTTTAGAATGAACATTATCAGTTTTCCTACAAAATTCACTTTCAATTAATCGGATAAGTGTTGTGTTTTTTATCTCATAAAGAAATCGTAACTTTGAAGTTCATATGATAAAAATTATGGCAAATTATATCGACATATACAGAAGAAACAACCAATCTTGGTTGTTTTTGTCGTTGGCATATTTGCATGATGATACTTTCTTAAGACGCTCGAAAGAGTTTATAAAATAGTCCCTGTCACGATCCAAGACAGGGAACCTCCGTATTTATTTTAATTATCAATTATTTTTCAATTTTCTGAAAGGAGATTTGTATCAAATTGTAGTGTTCTAAACTTTAATATCATTTGATAGTTGGGTCTTAAAAGTCGACTTCGAAATATTGAAAAAAAACTAAGAATTTATCACAATGACAACAAATATTATTTTAACAACAGGTGTATACGATTTAATTAAAGACCATTTAAGAAGAAAAAAAGTAACAGCAGAACAGGAAGATATTTTAACGCAAGAATTAAGACATGCAGAGCAAATTCTTCGTCGCGATATGGCTGATAATATTGTTTCTGTTGGGAAAAAAGTAACGATTAAAGAATTGAATTCAAATCAAGAATATCAATTAAACTTCGTAGGTCCAGAAAAAGCAAAACCAAAAAAGAATCGTCACTCAATTTTGATGGACGAAGGTTTAGCAACAGTTGGTTATAAAACAGGTGATGTAGTAGAATGGCCAACAATTGATGGAGCAAAAAAATATGAAATTTTAAATGTAGAAACTGTAGCTTAGTTTCTTAATTGAATAGAAAAACCGAGCAACTTTGCTCGGTTTTTTGTTTTATATATTGGAAAAAAAATCAAACTTCTAAATGCGATGCTTTAATAGGTTGACCATAAAAAATAGTCGTATTCGCCTCAAAGTTTTCAGCATTGTCAGTTGTATAAAAGGTTAGCGAACTATTTTTAGAACAATTATTCTCAATTTCTGGATGACGTTTCAAATAATCCATTAATTTATTCGCGACCAATTCTCCTTGCGAAAGAATCGTCACATGATTAGGAACGTATGTTTTGATAACTGGTAACAACAAAGGATAATGCGTACATGCTAAAACAATAGTATCAATTTCTGAAGATTGAGAAAATAAGCGTTTAATGTCTTTTTCCACAATATCATGCGCAGCTTTACTGTTAATTTCATTGTTTTCGACCAAAGGAACCCAAAGTGGACATGCGTGTTGAAAAACATCTATTGTTGGATGAAATTTATTAATTTCGATTTTATACGATTCAGACAAAACAGTTCCTTGTGTCGCTAAAATTCCAACTTTATTGTTGATCGTATATTCATTTATAGATTCGGTTGTTGGCCGAATAACGCCTAAAACTTTTTTCCCTTCGGGCAAATCATTTTGTTGAATTGTTCTCAACGCTTTGGCGGAAGCTGTGTTGCAAGCTAAAATTACCAAGTTGCAACCTAAGTCAAATAGTTTAAACACACATTCTTTTGTGTATTCATAAACCGTTTCAAACGAACGAATTCCATATGGAACACGTGCATTGTCACCTAAATAGATATAATCGTATTGAGGCATTTTTTTCTGAATTTCCTTAAAAACAGTTAAACCTCCATAACCAGAGTCAAAAACACCGATTGGTCCTTGCATTTTAGCTTTTTTTATAGAGCACAAAACTACAAAATCTATTCAGCAATTGAAGATAAATTATATAGAGAACAAGTTTTTATTCTAATAGAAAATCATTTTACGAAAATTATATACATCATCTTCCGAATTATATAAATTATAAAGCTAAAAGAAGAACGAAATTTGTAATAGATAAATTGTAGATTTAATAGGACTCACAAAAAATAATTCAAATGGAAAATGTAAATAAATTATTTATAAAAAATATGGTTTGTCATCGCTGTAAAGTGGTGGTTGGACGAATTTTGAAAATGAATGCAATCGAAGCAAATCATATCGAATTAGGTGAAGTTGAGTTAACAAATCCAATCGATTCTGAAAAATTGAATCAAATAAAAGAAGAGTTAGAAGAAGTTGGTTTTGAATTGATTGATGATAAGAGAAGTAAGTTAATCGAGCAAATTAAAACATTGATTATTCAATTAGTTCATCAAGAAAATAGCGAACTGAAAGTGAATTTATCAGATTTTTTGAGCGAGAAAACATCTGCAGATTATAAATATATTTCCAATCTTTTTTCGGAAATGGAAGGACAAACAATCGAGAAGTATTTTATTCAGCAAAAGATAGAAAAAGTCAAGGAGTTGATGGTTTATGACGAATTATCATTGAGCGAAATAGCTTTTCAATTAAACTATTCGAGCGTGGCGCATCTCAGTGCTCAATTTAAAAAAGTAACAGGTTTAACGCCTTCTGTTTTTAAACAATTAAGTAAACACAACAGAAAGTCAATTGATAAAATATAAAAGTATGATAAAATATAGTTTGTTTTTAATCGTCAATCTTTTTGCTTTTGTGGTAAATGCGCAAAGCAAAAATCTTGAAACGAAATCATTCGAGGTAAGAAGTAATTGTAATTCAGCTAAGGAATTAATCGAAAATGTAGGAAATCAAAAACGTATTTCGAAAGTATCTTACGACACGACTTCTCAAATCGCCACGATTTCTTATGATCCAACCAAAACAACTTCAAACGAAATTTTAAAGAATATCGCTTTGTCAGGTTTTGATAATTCTGAATATTTTGCTCCAGATGAAGCGTATCTAAAATTAAGACAAGATTGTCAATACCCACGCGATAAAAAAATGGTAATAAATCATCAAGAAATGAATCATGCTGACCAACATCAAGTGAAAAATGAAGTGAATCAAAATCAACTTTCTTTGGTTTTTGATGCATATTTTTTATTAAAAGATGCTTTTGTTGCAGGGAATGCAAATGAAATTTCAACACAAATAACGGCTTTTTCTCAATCAATTTCTAAAGTAGAAATGAGAAAACTTTCGCATGAAACACATATGGTTTGGATGGATGTTTTAAAGGATTTAGAATCCATTTCAAAACAAATTTCTCATGAAAAAAACATTGAAAAACAACGCGAATTGTTTGCGAAATTATCTGAACCAATGTACAAATTAGCTCAAAAAGAAAATTTAGGTTATTCCATTTATTACCAAAATTGTCCCATGTTTAAAGGAGGTTCAAATTGGTTGAGTAAAGATTCATCCATCAAAAATCCTTTTTACGGGAATCAAATGTTAACATGTGGAAGTACAATAGAAACTCTAAAATAGAAACAAATGATAAATATACAATCACTTTTAGGAATCGCTTTTTTATCAACAATAGTTTTGGTTTCTTGTCAAAATAAAGCCGATGAAAATCAAACAGAAATTTCTCCTACCGAACATATAGTTGCTCACCAAGACGTATCGAATCTTGTTGCTTATAATGTAGGAGATAAAGTACCAAATAGTCAAGTTTGTATGGTAAACAACGCTTATATGGGAAAAGATCAGTTCGAAGTGCCTTATGACGGGAAAACATATTACGGTTGTTGTAATATGTGTGTAGAAAGAATTCCAAATGATGAAAGTGCTCGTTCTGCAATTGATCCGTTTACGAATAAAAAAGTTGATAAAGCAAATGCGTATATCGTTTTGAAGGATCAAATGGGAAATGTTGATTATTTTGAGAATGAAGAGAATTATAGAAAGTTTAATCAGATAAAATAAAAGTTATGAGAAAATTTATTTTTATTTCTATTATTGCTTTTTCTATATCTGTTATTGCTCAAAAACGTGTCGAATATGATTTGTATGTACATGATACCATTGTTAATTATTCGGGAAAAGAACGTAAAGCAATTGCAGTAAATGGTCAAATTCCAATGCCAACTTTAGAGTTTACTGAATGCGATACGGCTGTTATTCGTGTACATAATCAATTGAAAGAAGATACCTCGTTGCATTGGCACGGCTTGTGGTTGCCAAATAAGGAAGATGGTGTACCTATGTTAACACAAGACGGAATAAAACCTGGTGAAACGTTTACCTATTCGTTTCCAATTATTCAGAACGGAACACACTGGTATCACAGTCATTCGGGTTATCAAGAACAGATTGGAATGTATGGATCGATGGTGTTGAAAAAACATGCCAACGACCCAACGTTCAGAAAAGGAATTGATGATCTACCTGTTGTTAACGTGATGTTGAGCGAATGGACAGATCTTAATCCAAGAAATATTCAACGAATGTTACACAATGCAAACGATTGGGCAGGAATCAAAAAAGGATCTACGCAAAGTTATGCAGAAGCAATACGAGAAGGTCATTTTGGAACGAAAATCATCAACGAATGGAAGCGTATGCTGGCTATGGATGTGAGTGATGTGTTTTATGATAAATTTTTAATAAACGGAGCAAATGAAAGTCAATTAAAGCAATTTAAAGCTGGCGATAAAGTCCGCCTACGAATTTCGAATGGTGGTGCATCATCTTATTTTTGGTTGCGTTATGCGGGAGGAAAAATTACAGTAGTTGCCAACGACGGAAATGATGTAGAGCCTTTAGACGTAGATCGTTTGATTATTGGTGTTTCCGAAACCTATGATGTGGTTGTGACGATTCCAGAAGAAGGTATTTCATATGAATTTCAAGCAACTTCGGAAGACAGAACAGGTTCAGCTTCGTTATTTCTTGGTGATGGAAAAAAACAACTGATAGAACCACTCCCGAAATTAAAATACTTTGAAGGAATGAAGATGATGAACGACATGATGAACATGGACGGTTCGATGAATGATATGGGTATGAAAATGAGTTTGCAACAAATGGATATGAATACGGTAATGTATCCTGAAATTACAGGCGAATCGAATAAAAAAACTCGAAAAAAGAATAAAGAAAGTGATCATTCTGCTCATGGAAATTCATCTTCAAATATTGTGACCTTAAATTACGGAATGCTAAAAGCTCCTGAAAACACAGAACTTCCAAAAGATGCACCTGTAAAAGAAATGCGTTTTGAATTAACAGGAAATATGAACCGGTATGTATGGAGTATGGACAATAAAGTATTGTCTGAAGTAGATAAAATTCCAGTTAAAAAAGGCGAAATTTTACGCATTACGTTGTACAATAATTCCATGATGCGCCACCCAATGCATTTACATGGTTTCGATTTTCGAGTGATTAATAAAAATGGCGCATATTCACCGTTGAAAAATGTATTGGATATTATGCCAATGGAAACGAATGTAATCGAATTTCAAGCAAATACAGAAGGTGATTGGTTTTTCCATTGTCATATTTTGTATCACATGATGGCAGGAATGAACCGTGTTTTTGAAGTTGGAGATTATCAGAATCCATATATTCACGATCAAGCAAAAATGTATAAAATGTTGCAAATGGATAGCAATATGAAACATTTTATGGCTGAAAATGACTTTGCAACAAATGGTTTAGATGGATCGTTTATGGTACAAGATGCACGTTGGGCACTGACTTCGGAATGGGGAATTGGTTACAAACCTGAACATGGCTACGAAGTGGAAACACATTTGGGAAGATATTTTGGGAAGAATCAGTTTTTACAAGCGTTCATTGGATTTGATTGGAATCAACATCGAACGAAACGTCACAAAGTAGAAAAAAATATTTTTGGACAAAAAACAGCTCGAAATAAAGGTTTATTCAGTGCAGGTTTTGTGTATAAATTACCAATGTTGATTGATTTTCAGACCGAAATTTACCACACAGGAAAAGTGCGTTTACAATTAATGCGCAAAGATATTCCGATTTCAAAACGTGTAAGAGCAGGTTTTATGTGGAATACTGATAAAGAATATATGGGAGAATTAAGTTACATCTTAAATAAAAATATGCACATCCGAACACATTATGACAGCGATATGAAATTTGGTGTAGGATTAAAATTGGTGTATTAGAAGATAATCAAAAACAAAAACGGTAAAGTTTTCTTTTCCGTTTTTTTTTTGATTAAAAAACTTATTAACAATATATCTAACTACTTTTTAGTCAAAATATAATTGTTTGCTAAAGGTCCATCAATTTCCTCGCCTTCTTGCGATAAAACAATTAATTTATTTTCTCCTACTTTGTAAAAATACCTGTTTTTATCTTTTGTATCCAAAAATATTGCGTTGTTATCTGCTGTCCATTCAAACTGTCCTTGCTCTTCAAATGTTGTATTTCCTTTCATGTAGTCAGAAACAATTTTTATTGTTTCATCTTTATTTAAAGTAACAGTTGTTTTAATTCCAGGGCAATCGGCACAAGGTAGTACACCTTCATAAGTTCCTACCCAATCAATAGATGTTTTTGAATTGTGTATAACCGCTATGGTATCATTTTGAATGATTGATGCATTTGAATCACTTATTACTTCTTTTGTATTGTTAATACTTTCTTCTTTTTTTGTTTCGCAGCTCATCATAATAGAAACAGTAAAGAGAGTTAGGATAATCGATTTTTTCATCTGAATATAGTTTTGATTTTCTTGTGTAGTTCAAATAATATTCCAAAAACGGTTAAGAATAAGATATAGATTTTATTTGAAGCATAATCTATTATTTAGGATGTAAAATCTTTCAAAAAAACATTGTAAATTAGCCAATCAGAAAAGTAATGTATGAGTGTTGAGCTATTGCCAGATGGAAGAGTAAAGAAACCTGAATGGTTACGTGTGAAATTACCAACAGGAAAAAAACATCGTGAATTAAGAGGTTTAGTCGATAAATATAAATTGAACACCATTTGCCAAAGTGGAAGTTGTCCAAATATGGGTGAATGTTGGGGTGAAGGAACTGCAACATTTATGATTTTGGGTAATGTATGTACACGTTCTTGTGGATTTTGTGGTGTAAAAACGGGTCGCCCAGAACAAGTAGATTGGGCAGAGCCAGAAAAAGTAGCGCGTTCTATTAAATTGATGCAGATCAAACATGCTGTTTTAACGTCTGTAGATCGTGATGATTTAAAGGATATGGGTTCAATTATTTGGGCAGAAACGATACATGCAGTGCGTAGAATAAGTCCAGGAACTACAATGGAAACATTGATTCCTGATTTTCAAGGAATCGAAAAACATATCGATCGTATCGTAGAAGCTGGACCAGAAGTTTTATCTCATAATATGGAGACTGTTCGTCGTTTAACACGAGAAGTTCGTATACAAGCCAAATATGATCGTTCGTTAGACGTTTTACGCTATGCGAAAGAAGCTGGTCAACGTCGTACAAAGACAGGAATAATGCTTGGTTTAGGGGAGTTTGAAGATGAGGTTTTTGAAACAATTCAGGAAGTAGCAGATGCAAATGTAGATGTAATTACAATTGGACAATATTTGCAACCAACAAAAAAACATTTACCTCTAAAAGAATTTATCACACCAGAACAATTTAAAAGGTACGAGGATTTTGCTCGCGGATTAGGATTCCGTCATGTGGAATCTGGACCATTGGTTCGTTCTTCTTACCACGCTGAGAAACATATTTTATAAAAATAATTTAAATTTAATATTTAGAAGAGTTGCAATGATTTGTAACTCTTTTTTTTATCTTTAAAATATAAATTACAATTATGAAAAACTTCTTAACACTAATTATCATCATTTCTAGTTTTGCGCAAGCTCAGTTTTATGAAATAGCATACAAAGTTCAACCTCAAATTCATTTTACAGATAAAGCTTTAGAAAATTTGAAACAATATTATCCAGATCAAAAACAACGTGAAGAATTCTTAGAGTCTGCAAAAAAAATTCCTTCTCAGTTTTATAGTTTTAAGTATAATGAATCACAAAGTCAATCAGAATACATTGATAAAGTAGATAACTCTCAAGAAGCACCGCAAAGCTTTATGGGAATTAGTCCTGATATTGGAGCTAATCCAATTTTTAATTATGAAGACAATTTATATTTTAACGAAGTAGATATGTTTACAGGGAATAAATTCCTTGTTTACGATTCTTTAGAAAAAGTAAATTTTGTAGAAACAGGAAAAACAAAAACTATCCTTGGGATTGAAACGAAAGAAGCGACAGCTAAATATAAAAACTATGATTTAATTGCTTGGTATGCTCCTCAAATTTCTTATTCATATTCACCAGATAAATTTTATGGTACAAAAGGTTTGATTTTAGAATTGCATTATAAATATTTGAGAGATGATATTGAAGTCATGATTTCGTGGAATGCAACGAAGAAAAAAGAATTAAAAAAGTCTCCTGTTTTCAAAATCAATAACAAATTGAAAAAAGTTTCTCAAGCAGAATTTCTTCAAATGATTGAAGATTCAAACCAAATTCAGCGAGAAGCCTATAATCAAGGAGTTGAAAAATAATTATTAAAACACTAAACTTGCTTAACTTTAAGCAAGTTTTTTTTATATCATGCAAACAAAAGCAACTTTATTAACGATTGGAGACGAAATCTTAATCGGACAAATTGTCGATACTAATTCAGCATTTATTGCGCAACAATTAAATAAAATAGGAATTGAAGTCGAAGAAATTATTTCAGTTCAAGACGAGTTAAATCATATTATTGAAGCATTTCAAAGGGGAATTTCAACGTCAGATATTGTTATTGTAACAGGTGGTTTAGGACCAACAAAAGATGATAAAACTAAAATGGCTTTATGTCAATTTTTAGAGTGCGAATTGATAAGAGAAGAAAAAGTAATTGAAAATATCATCCATTTATTTGCCACGCGTGGTTATAAAAAAGAATTAAATAACCTCAATCAAGATCAAGCATTGATTCCTGAAAAATCAACGTTTATTCAAAATAAATACGGAACTGCACCATGTTTATGGACAACAATTGAAAACAAAGTTTTGATTAATCTTCCTGGTGTTCCATTTGAAATGAAAGGGTTGATGAGAGATGAAATTATTCCTCGTTTAAAAGATAATTTTCAAACAGATGTTATTGTGCACCGAGATATTTTAGTCAGTGGAATTCCAGAGAGCGATTTAGCAATTTTAGTTGAAGATTGGGAAAATCAATTACCAGAATTTATTCATTTAGCTTACTTACCAAATCGTACGTCAATCGATTTACGATTCTCAGCAACTGGAGATGATGAGGTTGTTTTGAGAAATTTGATTCAACAAGAAATTGAGAAATTTAAATTGATTGCAGGGAAATATTTAGTTTCTGAAAATTCTGGGAAAGCGCAACAAGTTTTAGGAGATCTTTTGAAACAAAAAGACTTAACAATTTCGACAGCCGAAAGTTGTACTGGTGGAAATATTTCAACTTTAATTACTTCTGTTTCGGGAAGTTCTTCTTATTTTATTGGTAGTGTTGTTTCGTATGCTACTTCGGTAAAAACTTCTGTTTTAGGTGTTAATCAAAAAGATATTGATCAGCATTCGGTTGTTTCAGAACAAGTCGCAAAGCAAATGGCTTTAGGAGCTTGTAAGGTTTTAAAGACCAATTTAGCTGTTTCAACGACAGGAGTGGCTGGACCAAACAAAGGAGAAGATGACAATGAAGTAGGAACGGTTTGGGTTTCGGTGACAAATGGTCAACAAACCATTAACAAAAAGTATTTTTATCCCTATTTAGATCGTGAAGATTTCATCAAAATTGTTTCTACTAATGCTTTGAATTTGGTGATTCAGTTTGTTAATCAAAATTATCAGTAATCGATTGTTTGATGTTATCATTTTTAATTGATAAACATTTTAAAAACTAATAGTTTATAGTGATGTTTTGATAATTTTATTTTTTGTTTATTTGTAAATGAAGTAATTTAAAATCAAAACTATGACGAAAAATATGTACAAAATGCTATTTGTTTTATCTTTTTTTGGATTATCATTTATTGGACAAGCACAGATATTGAATTCTATTTCAAGAAAATTAGAGGATAAAGCAGATAAATTAATTAATACTAAAAGAAATAAGTCAACTACCGAATCTGTTCAGAATAAAAAAGGTAAAGAGAATTCTACAACTATCCAAAGTGGACCATTTCAAGAAAATTCAGTGATGTCCTATGATTTTGTGAGTGGAAATCAAATCATTTTTGAAGATGATTTTTCAGCAAATTCGGTTGGTAATATGGCAACAAAATGGACAAGTAATGGAATGGGTAGAGTAGAGAATGTTTCTGGTTATCCTGGAAAATGGTTACGTTTATATGACGATAACACTTATAAAATAAAAGAACTTGTTCATATACCTGAAAATTTTACGCTCGAATTTGATGTGGTTGTCTTATCAGATACTTCCAAAGAAATTAATTTGGATTTCGGATTTGATTACGTGAAAGGTGTTACACAACATTATTATATAGGAAGTCGTAATCCGATTAATATCAGAGCATCGTATCGTTTTGATAATTTCGAATTTACAAGTAAAGAACTTGATGGAACCAAAAGAAGTAGTGTAGATGCTAATATGTCTTATTTTATCAACAATAAAATGAATGTAAAAATAAGTGTAGAGCAAGATCGTATGAAAACTTATGTAAATAATTATAAGATTTTGGATACTGAAATGGTTAATCCTCAAACTAAAAAATATTTTTATTTAGCATTGGATAATGATAAAAATCCAGCTCAAGTCTACTTAGGTAATTTTAAGATTACTCAATTATAATATTAATTTCTTAATATAGTTATTAAAGAAAAAAATCACTTCATTACGAAGTGATTTTTTTGATGTTATTTTCTTCTCCCTCGATGAGGATTTTTCGGTTTTGTGTCTTTCTTTGGTTTGAAACCTGTGTTTGTTTTTTTGAAATTATTGTTGCTATTGGCATCAGGTAATTTATAAAATTCTTTTGGCGTTTTAATGATAGTAACATAGTTGCCAATTAATTTTTCAATATTTGCCAAATCACCTCTTTCATCAGCAGCACATAATGAGATTGCTTTTCCTTCGCGACCCGCACGACCTGTACGACCAATTCGATGAACATAAGTTTCTGGGACATTAGGTAATTCATAATTGATTACATACGGTAATTGATCAATGTCAATTCCTCGAGCGGCAATATCAGTAGCAATAAGTACTTTTAACTTTTCTTCTTTGAAATTATTTAAAGCTTTTTGACGTGCATTTTGAGATTTATCTCCGTGAATAGCAGCCGAAGGAATTCCAGCTTTTTCCAAATGTCTAACCAAACGATTTGCTCCATGTTTTGTACGCGTAAAGATTAATGTACGCTCTTCAGGATGTTCATTTAAGATATTGACCAAAAGTTTTACTTTCATGTCCTTGTCTACATGGTAAACAAACTGTTCAACCGTTTCAGCAGTCGAAGAAACAGGTGTAACACTTACTTCTTTAGGACGATTTAAAACAGTGTGAGAAAACTTACGAATAGATTTTGGCATTGTAGCCGAGAAAAATAAGGTTTGTCTTTGTTTTGGAATAATTTCGATAATCTTTTTGATCTCATGAACAAATCCCATGTCTAACATACGGTCAGCTTCATCTAAAACAAAAATTTCAATTTGATTGATTTTAAGATGTCCTTGCCCAATCAAATCTAATAAACGACCAGGTGTAGCAATTAAAATATCAACACCATTTTTTATGGCACCGATTTGTGGATTTTGATTTACTCCTCCAAAAATAGCGATATGTTTTAAGGGTAAATGTTTACCATATAACTTAAAACTATCATTGATTTGAATCGCTAATTCACGAGTAGGTGTTAAAATTAATGTTCTAACTTTTCGTCCCTTACTTGGTGTATTCGTTAAGTTTTGTAGAATAGGAATTGCAAACGAAGCTGTTTTTCCTGTTCCTGTTTGAGCGCAACCAATAATATCGTTTCCTTCTAAGACAAGTGGAATAGACTGCTCTTGAATTTCGGTCGGTTCTGTATAACCAGCTTCTTCAATTGCTTTTAAAATTGGTTCGATTATATTTAATTCAGTGAATTTCATTTATTGAAAATTTATTAATCAGTTTTTTTAACTGATTGAATGAGAGATAAAAAGCACTCCAAAGTGAAGTGCTTTTTGATATAGATAGGTAATTAATCTTCTAATTCTTTTGCATGACGATCAATAGGAGTATCGGGTTCCGTTGCATGAACAGAATTTACCGAATAGTTTCTCCAACGATCCAAAATAGTTAAAATATCTGCAGGTAAAGGTGATTCGAACGACATACGTTCTCCTGTTGTCGGATGATCAAATCCTAATGTACGTGCATGTAAAGCTTGACGTGGACATGTGGCGAAACAATTGTCAACAAATTGTTTGTATTTATTGAATGTTGTTCCTTTTAAAATACGATCTCCACCATAACGAGCATCATTAAATAAAGGATGTCCTAAATGTTTGAAATGTGCACGAATTTGATGCGTACGACCAGTTTCTAATTTACATTCAACTAATGTAACATAAGAAAAATTCTCCATTACTTTATAATGCGTTACGGCATGTTTTCCTTGTTCTCCATCAGGAAAAACGGCCATTTGCATACGATCTTTAAGATGTCGACCGATGTGTCCAGTAATTGTGCCTTCTTGTTCGTTTAGAACTCCCCAAACTAATGCGTTGTACAAACGGTCGGTTGTATGCGCTGCAAATTGCTCGGCTAAACTTGTCATTGCAACTTCCGTTTTTGCAATGACTAAAAGTCCACTTGTATCTTTATCAATACGGTGAACTAAACCAGGACGCTCCATTTGCTCAGACATTGAAGGTAAATTATCAAAATGAAACTTTAAGGCGTTAACCAAAGTTCCTGTATAATTTCCATGTCCAGGATGTACAACCATTCCGGGTTCTTTGTCAATAACAACGACTTGGTCGTCTTCATAAACAATTTTGATTGGAATATCTTCTGCTATAACTTCATTATCACGCGGAGGAGTTTCTAACATAATCTGTATAAAATCTCCAGGTTTTACTTTGTAATTGGATTTTACAGATTCATTGTTAACTAATATATTTCCGTTATCAGCTGCTTGTTGAATTTTATTTCGTGTAGCGTTCTCAATTCTAACCATCAAGAACTTATCTATACGCAATAACGATTGACCTTTGTCAACCGTTATTGAAAAATGCTCGTATAGTTTATTGTCGTCTTCCTCTTGTAAGAAATCTTCTAAATCTTCTGCCATTTATTCTTTCTATTCTATAATAATCTCTTCTGGAGCTTTAGGCGCTTCTATCGGCTTTTGTTGCTCAGGTGTTGGATTATTTTGTTGTTGCTGATTTTGCATGTCTTTGATCTGCTGTTCAGCTTTCTGTGTTATAATATCTCTGTATTGAGAACCGCTAATTGTATCTTCGCCAAAGTTTTTGTACTGAATATCCAATTCTTTTAATTGCGTTCTAATTTTTTCGCGAGGTTCTGTTGATAACCAAATATCAATCGGTTGACCTTGATCGTAAGTGTCTGTAGCAAAAGGGAATTGATATACCACTCTTGCGTTAATTGTATCATTCGAAGCACCAATAAATTTAATTTGACCAATTTCGAAAAAATTATCTTTAATTGATTTCTTCGCTTCAGTCAAAGTTAAATTGACTAAATTAGGCATTCTTACACCAGATAACATTCCACGTCCTAAAACCAAATCAACTGTAGCAAAACGTGGTAATTGTTCTCCAGGTTTCACGATTTTTCCGTTGTATAATATTTTTAGAACGGCATCTTTTGCTAAATCTGGTTCGTAAATAATTTTACCAATTTTAAGACCTGAAATTTCTAATTGCGTAAATGCTAAACGTTTTGATTTACCTACTAAATCAGGTAATTCAACTGGACGATATGTTTTAGGATTTGATTTAATAAAAATACGACGCCCTTCTTTTACACGAGATTCTGCTGCTGGATAAAAATCCATAATTGAAAAAGGTTTTGTATTTGGATCAAAACGAGAACTATCTACTTCGTATGTTAAACCAAGTTCTTCTAACTTAGTTGTAGCATCTGTAATATTCATTTTTGATAAATCCGGAACTTCAACAAATTCATTGTGATTTGTATATGAATCTAACCAGACGTTAAAAATAAAATGGTAAAGCCCAAATGACAGCGCTACTACAATAGCTACATTAAGCAAAACTTGTATGATTGATTTTACTCCTTTCATTGAAATGATAAATTGTCGCACAAATATAGTTTAAAAATAATATTTATGATTGATGTCAAAGTTCTATATTTGAATAAATTTTAATTTAAACATGTTAAGAGTAGCAGTTGTAGCAGGTGGATACTCGGACGAAAGTGTAGTTTCGTTGAAAAGTTGCGAGTTGATTTACGCAAGTCTAAATCCAGAAAAGTACGACAGAACAAGGGTTCGAATCTTAAAAGAAGGTTGGTATGCCGAAATTGAAGGCGAGAAATATCCAATCAATAAAGGTGATTTTTCATTTGAAAAAAATGGAAAAAAAATAACATTTGATGTCGTTTTTAATACAATTCATGGTACGCCAGGCGAAGATGGTTATCTACAAGCGTATTTTGAAATGATCGGTTTGGCATATAATGGATGCCCTTTTTATCAATCTGCCTTAACATTTAATAAAAAAGATTGTATTGCAGTATTGAGTAAATATGGAATTCCTCACGCAAAATCTATTTATATTAACAAAGGAGATCAATATGTTGCAAAAGAAATTCTTGACCAAGTAGGCTTACCTTGTTTTGTAAAACCAAATCGTTCAGGTTCAAGTTTAGGAATTTCAAAAGTTTTCAAAGAAGAAGAATTTGAAGCAGCAATGCAAAAAGCTTTTCATGAAGATAAAGAAGTTTTGGTTGAGTCTTTTTTAGATGGAACAGAAGTTTCTGTAGGTGTATTAAATTACAAAGGAGAAACTATGGTGTTGGGAATTACAGAAATTGTTTCGCACACAGAATTCTTTGATTATGACGCTAAATACAATGGTTTATCAGACGAAATTACGCCTGCGCGTTTAACACCAGAAGTTGAACAACGTGTGCGTGAAGTTGCTGCAAAAGCCTATAAATGCATCAATATGTCTGGTTTTTCTCGTTCTGAATATATTATAGTAAATGGAGAACCGCATTTTATTGAAATGAATACATTACCAGGTTTTTCACCTGCAAGTATTTTTCCTCAGCAAGCTGCTTATGCAGGAATTGCGTTGGAAGATTTGATGGATAGCGAAATCGAAATTGCTTTAAATAGACCTTCGCCATGGACAGAATAGCAGTTTTTCCTGGATCTTTTGATCCAATTACATTAGGGCATTTAGATATTATCGAACGTGCAGTTCCGTTGTTTGACAAAATAATTGTTGCAATTGGAACAAATTCATCTAAAAATTATATGTTTTCACTGGAACAAAGAATTAAGTTTATTGAGGATTCTGTTAGCAGATTTGGAAATGTAGAAGTGATGTCTTATAATGGATTAACAGTTGATTTTTGCGATGAAGTAAATGCTCAGTTTATTTTACGTGGACTTCGCAATCCAGCTGATTTCGAATTTGAGAAAGCAATTGCTCATACCAATCGTGCAATTACAGACCATAACATCGAAACTATTTTCTTATTAACTTCTTCAGGTAAAGCGTACATCAGTTCGAGTATTGTTCGTGATGTGATGAGAAATGGAGGAAAATATGAAATATTGGTTCCTGATGTGGTAAGGATTTAAGAGAATTATTCTATATAAAATAGAAAAGAGTAGATGTTTTTATCTACTCTTTTTTTGTGTTAAAATTTTGAAATTTGATATATTTACCAAAATTAACACAAAATAAAAAATATGAAAAAATTAATTTTATTATTAATTGCATTTGTATTTAGCACTCTTTCATTTGGTCAAGAAAGGCCAATTGCTAAAAAAGTAGATCAAGCTAAATTAACAAGTAGCAGTTTCAAATCCTACAATGTATTTGGAGATAATATACAACAAAAAGGAAATAATTTGTTTGCGGACTTTGCAAAAGGAGTTTCTGTTTTTAATTTAGAAAAAGTTGCATTATCTAATCTATACCAATCAAAACCAAATTCTTTTACATTAGAGGTTCCTTTTGAAGGACGAAAAATTAGCTTAGAATTAGTAAAGAATGAAACCTTGTTTACAGATAATTTTAAAGCAGTTGATCAAAATAACAAACGAATAAATTATCAACCAGGAGTATATTATCAAGGTATAATTGGTGGAGATAAAACTTCTGTGGTAGCGTTATCTGTTTTTAAAGATCAAGTAATTGGTGTGGCTTCTTCTACCGCTTTAGGAGACGTGGTTATTGGTAAATTAAAAGATTCTGAAGAATATGTATCCTATTCGTCTTATAATGTTGAAGCAAAAAATAATGTACAATGTGCAGTTGATCAACTAGAAGAAAATAAAAATTATAAACCATCTTTTGATGCAAAAGTATTGAAAAATACGACAAATGAAATGACAGAAAGATGTGTTCGTGTGTATTATGAAATTGCTTATGCTCCTTATAAACAAAACGGATCTGACGAAACAAAAACATTAGATTGGTTAACAGCTATTCATAATAATATTGCAACACTTTATTCAAACGATTACATAAGAACATCATTGTCTCAAGTAATGATTTGGACAGAACAAGATCCTTACACTGGTAATTATAGTGCTCAGTTAAATAAATTTAGAACTACAAGAACTGATTTTGATGGAGATTTTGCTCACTTGGTTAATTATCCATCATCTACATCTGTTGCCTATTTGGATTCTATGTGCAACAATCAATATCGATATGCATATTCTGGAATCAATATGACGTACAATAATATTCCGGTTTATTCGTGGACTATTATGGCAATGACACATGAAATGGGACATGCCTTAGGTTCGCCACATACACATTCATGTTCTTGGAACGGAGACGGTACTGCAATTGATGGTTGTGCACCAACTTATGATCCTGGTTTAGCAGAGGGTACATGTCCTACTGGTCCAATTCCTTATGCCGATAAAGGTACAATTATGAGTTATTGTCATTTGTTAGGAGGTGTAGGGATTAACTTTTCGAATGGATTTGGTGAACAACCAGGTGCTTTGATTCGTGCAACTGTTGATGGTAAAGTTTGTTTAAGTACAGATTGTAGTATGACTTGTCAACAAACCATAAAATCTGTAAATGGAGTTTTAAATGATTTGAGTATTACCTACACAATAGAAGACGAAGTAGGGACAAAATGGATTTATAAATTTCAAAAAATAGGTGCTCCAGAAGCACAATGGAAAGAAACAACTTCTAAAACTTTAACGTTTGATAACTTAGAAAAAAACGCTTATTACAGAATAGAAGTTGCAAATCAATGTTCTGAAACATCAAATTCATCGACAGTTTCAACAATTATAGAAATTCCTGGAGATTATTGCAACGGAGATTTGTATTACGATTCGGGTGGAGCAAATGGTAATTATTCTCCAAATGAAAATATTGTCAAAATATTCAAACCAGCAATTGAAGGAGAAAAAGTATCCATCACATTCACTGAATTTGATATTGAACCAGCAGGTGATGAAATTTATGATTATATGAGTATATACAATGGAATTGGAACCAGCTCAGGTAAATTATTTGAAAATGGGAATAAACTAAATGGTAATCAGATTCCTGGACCATTTGTTTCAACAGATAATTCTGGAGCTATTACAGTTCGTTTCGTTTCAGATCCTGGATTAGAACTAAAAGGATGGGCTGCCTCTATTAATTGTAATACTTTAGGACTTGCAGATATTAACAATCTCGAATTTAAGATATTCCCTAATCCAACAACAGATTTTGTAAATATTACAACGAAAGAAAATATTGTAAGCTATCAAGTTTATGATATGAATGGAAAATTATTAGTTGGTAAAAATAAATTAGATAAAAAAGAAATTAAAATTAATTTAGAATCTTATCCAAAAGGAATTTATTTATTGAATATACAGACAGATAAAAGAAGTTACACACAAAAAGTAACAAGAAAATAGATACTATTTGAAGCACATTAAAAAAGGATACAATTTATTGTATCCTTTTTTAATTTTTTATAAATCTAAACTCAATTGATCGGGTAATAATTTAAAAGACATCCGATGATACGGTGTAGGACCAAACTCTTTTATCGCTAAACGATGCGCTTTGGTGGGATATCCTTTGTTTTTTTTCCAATCATACATCGGAAATTCATTGTGAATTTTTTCCATGTATTCATCACGATACGTTTTTGCTAAAATAGAGGCAGCTGCAATATTCATATACTTAGCATCTCCTTTTACAATACATTCATGTGGAACATCCTTGTATTTATTGAAACGATTTCCATCAACGATAATAAAATCTTTTCGGCAATTTAATTGGTCTATAGCTCGATGCATAGCTAAAAAACTTGCGTTCAAAATGTTTATCTCATCAATTTCATTCGGCCAAACAATTCCAATTGCCCAATATTTAGCATTTTCTTCTATAAATGTTCTTAAAGAGTTTCTTTTTTTTTCTGATAATTTTTTTGAATCATTAATGGTTTCATTATCAAAATCTTCTCCTAATATTACAGCAGCTGCTACAACTGGACCACTCAAACAACCTCTTCCTGCTTCGTCACAACCAATCTCGTGTTCGTGATTTGATAAAACTTTATCCAATTTTTTATTTTTTTAGCAAATTTAACAGAATTTATTGAAAAAAAGTTTTGTAAATGTTATAGAAATCTTAAGTTTATGAAAGTTTTAAAAATGTTTTAACAAATGAGGAGAAATTTAAAAAACTTGTTTGTATTGGGAGGTCTTCTTTTAGGAGCTTCGTTATATGCACAAGAAAAGACAGTTACAGGTACTGTAACTGATCCAGATGGTTTTCCAGTTGCTGATGCAGTTGTAAAAACAACATCAGGGAAGGAGGCTTATACTGATGAGAATGGAGTGTTTAGTATCGAAGCTAAACAAGGAGATTTGGTTACAGTAGAAGCGGTAGGATTGCCAACTCAAACATTTGCGGTTGGAGCAGGAACAGATTACAAAGTTTCTTTAAAACCTTCTGAAACAGTAGAATTAGAAGGAGCGGTTGTAACCGCATTAGGTATTACACGTGATAAAAGATCTTTAGGGTATGCTTCTCAAGAAGTGAAAGGTGATGTTATTCAAGCAGGTAGAGGTAGTAATGCTTTACAATCATTATCTGGTAATGTTGCTGGAGCACAAATTACTGCACCTTCATCTTTAGGAGGTTCTACACGTATTACGTTAAGAGGTATTGGATCTATTACAGGAGAAAATAGACCTTTAATAGTTATTGATGGTATTCCATTAGCTAATAATAATGTTAATGATACAAATACTCAGCGTGGTGGCGGAGGTCGTGATTATGGTGATGGAGCGTTTGATATTAACCCAGATGACGTAGAGTCTATCAACGTTTTAAAAGGAGGACCTGCATCTGCTTTATACGGTTCTCGTGCTGTGAATGGAGTAATCATGATCAAGACAAAAACTGGTAAAAAAGGTAGAGAAGATATCGTTGTTAATACTGGTGTTGCTTTTGAATCAATTAATCAAATTCCAAGTCTTCAAAATTTATATGGGGGTGGAGCTTCTGATACCTTTGAAACTGTAAATATTGGAGGTAAAGATTATCAAATTGTAGATTATGCTACAGATGAATCTTGGGGACCAAGATTTAACAACCAAGAAGTTTTACAATGGTATGCTTTTGACCCTGAGTTTGCTAGCGATTACATGAAAACAACGTCTTGGAGAGCTTCAAAAAATGACGCTAAATCATTCTTTAATACAGGTGTTGCTTATACTAATAGTGTATCCTTTGCAAAATCATATGAATCAACTAATTTAAGAGTTTCATTATCTAATGTAAATCAAACAGGTATTGTACCTAATTCTACATTAAAGAAAACAACAGCAGGTATTAACTTATCTAATAAATTTAGTGATGTATTTACTGTAACGACTAATTTAACTTATACAAGAACGGATGGTTTTAATAGACCAGAAGTAGGATACGGGGATAACTCAGTTGCTCAAAAAATGTTCCAATGGGGACAAAGACAGTTAGATTATAACAAGTTAAGAGATTATAAATTAGCTAATGGGAATCAGCGTTCTTGGAATAGAACATCTTGGGATGATGGAACTCCTGCATATTCTGATAATCCATATTGGGTAGTGTATGAAAATACATCAAAAGATAAAAGAGATCGTTTTTATGGAAATGTAGAGTTTAAATATGACATCGCACCAGGACTTTATGCCATTGCAAATGTAATGGGAGATACATACGATATGCAAATATCTGAGCGTGTAGCGGTAGGTTCCCAAGCAATGTCTGGATATGGAGAAGACTATTATAAGTTTACTGAAATGAATTATGAAGGGCGTTTACATTTTGATAAAAAATGGGGGGATTTTTCTTTAAATTCATTTGTAGGAGTAAATAGAAGACACAGAACATCAAGTAGATTATCATCCTCAACAAATGGAGGATTAGTTGTCCCTAATTATTATTTTATTACAAATAGTTTAGATAACCCAACAACATCAAATAATAGAGCAACTGTAGAAGTGAATTCTATTTATGGAATGATTTCTTTGGGATATAGGAATATGCTATTCTTAGAAGCAACTGGTCGTAATGATTGGTTTTCAACTTTACCTGTAATAAATAACAGTTACTTTTATCCATCTGTAACAGGGAGTTTTGTGTTTTCTGAAGTATTTAAACCAAGTTGGTTAAATTTTGGTAAAGTAAGAGCTGGGGTTTCGCAAGTATCATCGGATTTAACAGAATTCCAAACAAGAGATGTTTTAGTTTCAAATATAAACTTTAATGGTACACCGACGTTTATTCAATCAAATACTAAGTTAAATCCATTATTAAAACCTGAGATTAAAGATACTTGGGAAGTTGGTTTAGAAGCTTCGATGTTTAATAATCGTTTTGGTTTTGATTTAACTTATTATAATGAAAAACGTACAGATTTATTAGTGCCTATTCAGCACTCATGGTCTACAGGGTATGGATTTAAATGGTTGAATGCAGGAGAAATGACTAATGAAGGTATAGAAGCATTAGTAAATATTGTTCCATTAAGAAATCAAGATTTTGAATGGAGAGTAACTTGGAACTTTGCGAAAAACAATAATAAAGTAGGTAAAGTTTCTGATGAAATGGATTCATATAACTTAACGACAGCTCCTTTTAGTGTACAATTATGGGCATTATCAGGTCAACAATACGGACAGTTAAGAGGAACGGATTATGTTTATGATGATAATGGAAATAAAGTTGTTGATGCAAATGGATTTTATGAAAAATCAGCAGTAACAAACTTAGGATCAATTATTCCAGATTATAACATGGGTATCCGAAATACATTTACATACAAAGGGGTTTCTTTATCTGCATTAATTGATATTCAAAAAGGAGGTAAATTCTTCTCTACTTCACATATGTGGGGAATGTACTCTGGAATGTTAGAAGAAACCGCGGCTAATGGAGTTCGTGAGAATGGAGTTGTTGCAGATGGTGTAATGTGGGATGAAGGAACAAAATCATATGTTAAAAACACAACTGAAGTTTCTGCTTACGATTATTATAAAGCATATTATAATGGTGTAGATAGCCGAAATGTTTTTGATGCAGACTACATCAAATTACGTGAAGTAACTTTATCGTATACTTTCCCTAAAAAATGGGCAGGGCCTTTTGCTAACGTTACTGTATCTGCATTTGGTAGAAACTTAGCTACATGGGGATTAGATAAAAAAGGATTTGATCCTGAAATGGCTTCTTATGGTTCTGGAAATATACAAGGTATTGAAGGAGGGTCTTTACCATCTACAAGAACTTATGGTATGAATCTTAAGTTACAATTCTAAAAATTAAATTATTATGAGAATCAATAAAACAATTATATTATCAGCATTACTAGGAAGTGCTTTATTATCTTCTTGCGATAATGGATTTGAAGAAATGAATATTAGTCCTAATGCACCCGAAAATGCGCCTACATATACAATCTTTCCAATTGCAACTAAAATATTTGTTGATGAAATGAGAGATGGATGGGTGTCTGGACGTATGTTATTGCCTTGGGTACAATATTCAGCACAGAGAAACTATACAGAAGAGGATAAATACGCTTATCGTACGACAACAGGAGATCAAGCATGGAACGCAAGTTATCGATCTTTATCTAACTTAAAAAAGGTAATAAGTATTTGTACAGATCCTGTTTTAGGACCACAACAAGCTGCTTACGGAGATGTTGATACACAGATTGCTGTAGCACGTATTATGATGGCTTACGAATTCTTAGATTTAACAAATTATTTCGGAGATGTTCCATATTGGTCATTAAGTGGTGCAAAGAATCCAGATTTTCAAGCTTTACAAATTGATACATATGCTCAACCTAAATATGTTAAGCAAGAAGTTATCTTTAAAAATTTGTTACAAGAGCTAAAAGAAGCTGAAGCGCAATTGGATATTACTGAAAAGAATGTATTTACAAGTCCTGAAAATAAAATTGGTGACCAAATTTACTTTGGAGAAGCATCTAAATGGAAAAAATTTGCCAACTCTTTACGTTTAAGAATTGCTAACCAAATTAAAGATGTATATCCTGAAGCGAAAGCTGAAATGCAAGATGCTATTGCAAAAGGTGTTTTTACCTCAAATGAAGACAATGCTTTGCAACATTATGGAACATCTGCTGTAGAAGGTTCTCCATTTTGGAGCGAATTTTTTGTAGGAAATAGAAATGACTTCTATGTGAATAATCAGTTAATTAGATTATTAAAAGGACAATCTGGTAATTATGGAGTTGATCCACGTTTACAAAAATATGCTGCACCTTTAGGAACATCAAAAGCTAACGCTGGTTCAGGTAACTATGTAGAAACGGATGATATTACAAAATATCAAGGAATTCCTTATGGATTACCTTCTGATCGTTTATCATCAAATAATCAGGTATCTAAAGTATCTCCATTTTCAAAAACTATTTTCTCTGCAGATTATGCTGAGGTTTTAATGGAATACTCAGAAGTAGAATTCTTGTTATCAGAAGCTAATGGTTGGAACCAAACTAATTATGTGAATGGTGTGATAGCATCTATGCAAAAATGGGGAGTAGATCAAGCTAAAATTGATGCTTATGTAGCTGCATTACCAGCTGCAAATAAAGAAAATGTAATTACTCAAAAGTATATTGCTTTGTATATGCAGCCTCAAACTGCTTGGGTAGAATATAGACGTACAGGATATCCTAATGGTAATATTTTATTATTACCTGGTCAAACTGGATATGAAATAGATGGTACTCCATACGTATTCACTCCATTAGTAGCAGGTATGACTGATATTCCGTATAGGATTTCATATCCATTAGGTGAACAAACTCTTAATACTACAAATTGGAATGAAGCAGTTTCAGCTTATGGTGGAAAGGATCCAATTAATGGAAAATTATGGTGGATGACTAAATAATATAATATCCATTTTCTTTATAAAAGCAGCAAAATTATTTTTGCTGCTTTTTTTATTTTATTGATTTTTAATGAAATAAATTGTATATTGGATAGTAAATATTATGAGTATGTTAAAAATTAAAATATTTTGTTTTTTTGCTTCTTTTTGTTTAGGTGTCAATGCACAACAAAATTTATTAACAGATGGAGTTGATAGAGCTTTAAATGAAAGAATATCCCATCAAATAAGTAATATTCAAAATGAAATTGCTTTAAGAAATAAAGGTGAAGTGATAACTCAATATGAAGGTAGCCAGTATTTTAATCCAAATTTTGAGGATATAGAAATAAAAGGTTTTAATTTAGACTTTTCTAAACTTAGATACAATGCTTATTCAGATGAAATGGAATTTGAAAAAGATGGACAGATTTTTAATTTAACAAAAGTTCCTGAATTGATGATTTATTTTCCTTTAACTCAATATCAATTTCTTAAATATCCAACTAAAAATGGAAAAATTGAAGGGTATTTAGAAGTTTTAGTTTATGATAAAGAAAAATATTCTTTATATAAAAGGAATAAAAAGATTATTACTCACGGAGAATTTAAAAATAATGCAAATAAAGCAAATACAAAATTCTCATTGGTGAATGACAGTGACTTATATTTAATTAGACATAAAGAAGATAATTTTTATGTTTTTCCTACAAATGAAAAACAACTAAATAAGATTTTTAATAATCCAAATTTAGTAGAATTTGTAATTAAAAATAATTTAAATTTAAGTTTTGAAAAAGATAAGATAAAACTTGTAGATTACTTGAACAAGCTTTAAGATTTATATCAAAAACAAAATAGCAAGCCATGTGGCTTGCTATTTTGTTTTTGATATATGGATAAATCTCTTAATTCGAATAATTAGGAGCTTCTTTTGTAATCACAACATCATGCGGATGAGATTCATTTAAACCTGCACCTGTGATACGAACAAATTTTCCGTTTTCAATTAAATCTTGAATAGTTGGAGTTCCGCAGTATCCCATTCCAGCTCGTAAACCACCACATAATTGGTAAACAACTTCTGCAATAGAACCTTTGTGAGGAACACGACCTTCAATACCTTCTGGAACTAATTTTTTCGCATCGGCTTGGAAATAACGATCTTTAGAACCACGTTTCATTGCAGCTAAAGAACCCATTCCTTGATAGGCTTTGAATTTACGTCCTTGGAAAATAATTTCTTCTCCTGGTGCTTCATCCGTTCCTGCGAATAAACTTCCTAACATCACCACGTTTGCACCAGCAGCAACTGCTTTTACAATATCACCTGATAATTTGATTCCACCATCTCCAATAATTGATACATTTCTTGTTTTTGCATAAGAATGTACATCATGAATAGCAGAAAGTTGAGGTACTCCAACACCAGCTACAACACGTGTTGTACAAATAGAACCTGGTCCAACACCAACTTTTAAAGCATTTGCACCAGCATCTATTAATGCTTTTGCAGCTTCGGCAGTTACAATGTTTCCACCTACGATATCTAATCCAGGAAAAGCATTTCTTACTTCAGCGACTTTACTAATTACACCTGCAGAATGTCCATGTGCAGAATCTAAAGCAACGATGTCAACACCTTTATTAACCAAGGCTTGAACACGCTCTAACGTATCGGCTCCAACACCAACTCCAGCTCCAACACGTAAACGACCTTTAGAGTCTTTACATGCATTTGGGAATTCTGTTAAATTGTCAATGTCTTTAATTGTAATTAACCCGACTAATTTATTGTTTTCGTCAACGATTGGTAATTTTTCGATGCGGTAACGAGAAAGAATTTCTTTCGCTTTTTTAAGATCAGTATCAATATCAGATGTAACGATATTTTCTTTTGTCATAACATCTTCGACCAATTGATCAAAGTTTTCTTGGTAACGAATATCACGGTTCGTAATAATACCTACTAACGTTTTGTCGTTTTCCACAACCGGTAATCCAGAGATTTTATATTTCTCCATTAAATTAACAGCATCTTGTAAAGTGTGGTGACGTGATAATGTGATTGGGTCAGAAATCATACCGTTTTCTGAACGTTTTACCATATCAATTTCATTCGCTTGTTCTTCGATAGACATATTTTTATGCACGAAAGATAAACCTCCTTCACGTGCTAATGCTATTGCCAATCTTGCTTCGGATACAGTATCCATCGCAGCAGAAACTATCGGAATGTTAAGTGTGATATTGTCTGTGAATCTTGTTTGTAGAGATACTTGGTTCGGTAATATCTCTGAGTAGGCTGGCACTAATAACACATCGTCAAAAGTGAAGCCCGTTTGTAGAATTTTGTCTGTTAAAGGCATTGCTTTTTGCATTGCAAATTTAGATGAAAAAAGTTTAGAATCAAAACTATTTGATAAAATGTATGATGTTTTTAATTGAATTGATGTTTTATTAATATGATCTTTAAAAGAGTAAAAATCCGAAAATCTGTTCAGATACTTTTGAAAAATGTTTATTGCATTAAAGTGATTCTAATCAGAATTTAATCTTTTCAATCCTAAACTATATCAAAATTTTATCTTATTTTCGCAAGATAGTTTATTGAATAAGATGGAGATAAATTTCAAAAAATGGAATAACATCTTAGGTTTAGTTATGTTCTTGATTGCCTCGGTTTTATACCTTTCGACGATGGAACGCTACCTAAGTTTATGGGATTGTGGTGAGTACATTGTATCATCAGCAAAATTAGGAATTACGCATGCACCAGGTGCAGCTTTGTTTCAAATTGTCGGAGCGGTTTGGTCAGGCTTAGCATTTGGGGATGGCAGTAAATATGCAATTTTAATCAACAGTACATCTGCCTTATATAGTGCAGGAACGATTATGTTATTGTTTTGGACGATTACTTATTTTGTTCGAAAAATGTTTGCAAAAACACAAGATCCAATTAATGTAGATGAAATAGAGATGAGTACTTCTCAAAAAATCATTGCATTAGGAAGTGGTTTAGTTGGTGCAGCAGTTTTTATGTTTAGCGATACCTTTTGGTTTTCGGCTGTAGAAGGTGAAGTATATGCGATGGCATCCTTCTTTACCGCTTTACTATTTTGGTTGATTACACGATGGGATCAAGTGGCAGACACGCCTCGAGGTAATAAATGGTTGGTGATTATTTCATTGGTTATTGGATTATCAATTGGTGTTCACTTAATGGCAATGTTAGCAATTCCGGCAGTTTGTTTCGTTTATTATGCACGAAAATATAAATTTACAGTTAAAAGCTTTTTGTTAGCGAATGTAATTACGTTGGTAATTTTAATCTTTGTTTTCAAGATTATTTTCCCAGTTGTCATGACATTCTTTGGAAGAACAGAGATTTATGTCGTGAATAATTTAGGAATGCCTTTTAATTCAGGTACAATTATCGCAACAATTATTTTAATTGCAGCTTTCTACTTCGCAATCAAATTAACGCAGAAATATGGTTCAGCTTTATTAAATACCATTTCATGGTGTATCATTTTTATGTTGATTGGTTTCTCTTGTTGGTTAGTCATTCCAATTCGAGCCAATGCAAATCCACACATGAATTTAAATGATCCTGATACAGCTTTAGGTGTTTTAGATTATTTTAATCGTGAACAATATGGTACATGGCCAACAATGTATGGTCCAGTTTTTACGGCTCATATTGCAAGTGATGGAATTAAGCGTGATACCAATGGTGCTCCAGAAAGTTCTGTTCGTAGCTCTGAATATATCAAAGATAAACGCACCGGAAAGTATTTAAAAGTTTCGGATCGATTAGACTATAAATATGAAGATAAATATGTGAAATTCTTCCCGAAAATGTTTAGTCCAGATCCAAGTGTGATGGAGAATTATGCAGCTGTTTATGCTTTTCCAAAATTCTCTTTAAATGCACAATATGCAGGTGATGAAGAAGCACAGCAGATGTATGCACAATTGGTGGAGAAACGTCAAAATAGACAATTAAAAGTTGCAGAGCTTAAGAAATATGGAGAGATTTTAGATATCGAACCGCCAACATTTGGTGAACAATTTAATTATTTTGTTGATTATCAAATTAATTATATGTTTATCCGTTACTTTATGTGGAATTTCTCTGGTCGTCAAAACGATTTAGAAGGTAATTTCGAAATTACAAAAGGGAATTGGATTTCAGGTATTCCGTTTATTGATACACCGCGTTTAGGTGATCAATCTAAATTACCTGACGAATATATAAATGATGGGACAAATGTTTATTTCATGTTACCATTAATCTTAGGTTTAATCGGTTTATTTACTCAGTTAAATCGAAATTTTGTCAATTGGTGGGCTTTGTTGTCCTTGTTTATTCTAACAAGTGTCGGAATTATTTTCTATACTTCTGTTAAACCTTTCGAACCCCGTGAACGTGATTATGCTTTAGTAAGTTGTTTTTATGCGTTTTCAATTTGGGTCGGTTTAGGTGTACAAGGTGTTTATTTATTGATTCAGAAATTGATGAAAAAAGATTTAAAGCCTTCTTTAGCAATAGGTACAACGGTAGTTTTAGCTGGAATTCCAATTTTAATGGGAGCGCAAAACTGGGATGATCATGATCGTTCAGAGCGTTCTGTGGCTTATTCATTAGCGTACAATTATCTTAATCCATTAGATAAAAACGCCATTTTATTTGTGTATGGTGATAACGATACTTATCCACTTTGGGGATTACAAGAGACGGAGAACTTCCGTGATGATGTAAAAATTGCAAACTTAACGTTAGCAGCGTCTCCTTGGAATTTAGAACAATTGCTACGTAAAACTTACAATGCAGAAGCTCTTCCAAGTGATTTGCAACCGAAAGATTATCAATCGGGAACAAATGATCAAATTTTTGTGGTAGGAGGTGCTATCAAAAATATTTTTGATCAATTAAATAGCTTTATCAATCCTGAATCTAATCAAACATTAGAATCCTTGAGTGAAATGCCTATTGATCAAGTTTCAAAATACTTTGTTGACCCAGAAATCGATCCCAACCAAGTAATGACAGTTTACAATAGTCTGAAACCGCTACAAAAATATTTGGAAACAGATAGTATGACAGCGAAAGAAGCGATGGATTTTATTTTGAATAATAAATCACCAGAGAAACAAGCTTTAGCAGATTATTTTGGTTATCCGATTGGTGGTGCAAACTATTTACCTGTTTCAAAAATTGTGGTTCCAGTGAATAAAGAAAACGCATTGAAATATGGAATTGTAAATCCAAAAGATGCTGATAAAATGGTCGATTCGATCACAATTAATATCAAGTCTTCAAGTTTATTCAAAAACAATTTATTATTGTTGTCAATGATGGCAAAATACAATTGGGATCGTCCTATTTATTTCAGTGGAGGTGGAATTTCTGATCCAGAAAATACGTTCTATATGAATGATTATTTACTGAATGCAGGGATGAGCTATAAATTAGTTCCGATTTATACACCATTTGGTAAAGGTGGAATTATTGGAGCTTCTGATAACAATATGTTGTTAAGAACCTTCAATTCATATAAATGGTCTGGGTACAATAATCCCGATGCATCTTTTAGCTTAACAGAACGTAATTATACATCTTCGTATAGAAATACTGCAGTTCGTTTAGCAGATGATTTATTGAATGCTGGACGTAAAAAAGAAGCGATTCAAGTATTGGATAAAGTGATGTTAGAAATTCCTGCTTTAGCAAAATATGACATTGGTTATGGAGTAAGTAGAATAGCAGGTATTTATTTGAAAGCTGGAGAGGATAAAAAAGCACAAGATTTGTTTGCTCATGTTCGTAAACAAGCCAATGCGAAAATCGCCTTCTTCGAGTCACTGCCTTCTGGAAAAGGTTATTCGGTTGGATCTGATTTAGCTTCAGCAAAAAACGATTTGATGATGTCTATTTACAACGAAGCTTCTGCTTTAGGAGAAAGAGGTGATAAAGAGAAAGCTCTAAAAGTTTTTGAAACTGCATATAATCCAATCTTGAAAAAGTTCGAAAATTTATATCAAGCAGTTATTGCTGATGGTAAAGTTGACGCTGCAGATCAAGCGAAAATCATGAATCAATTTAATTATTTAGATGAAATGATTGGTGTAGCTGCGGAAATTGATACCAATTATGCGAAACAACAACAAGACGTTTTGTATAAAATGGTAGGACAATAAGTCAAACTAATATATTTTATAAAAGCTCCAAATGTATTTTGGAGCTTTTTTTGTTTAATAATATTTTGATTATGAATGTTTTGTTAATTTTTGCGCTATTTATCAGTTTTAAAATTATCAGTTTGGCACATAAATTGAAATTACACAAATAAGTTTAACAAAATTGTAAATATTTTAAAACATTATAAAAATGAAAAAAGTATTATTAACAGCTGCTTTCGCAGTAGCAGGTATGGTTGGAGTTTCAGCGCAAACAACAGGAGTAGAAGGTACAGTTCACGTAGGTATTCCAGTAGGAGAGACAGCAGATGTATCTTCATTTAATATCGGAGTAGATTTAGCTTATTTACATCCTATTGCAAATAACTTTAAATTAGGTGCTAAAGTAGGTTATGATCATTTTATTGGAAAAGAGTATAAAATTAATAATGTAGTTGTAGCTGAAAAAGATGATGTTGGATTTATTCCATTAGCAGCAACAGCTAAATACGAGTTTGGAAATAATTTATTTGTAGGTGCTGATTTAGGTTATGCTTTCGCTACAACTGACGGTTATGAAGGAGGTTTATTTTGGCAGCCTAAAATTGGCTATTCTGCTTCAACATGGGATTTATATGCAGGGTATAAAGGAATTTCTGCTGGTCCAGAAAATAATAACACTGTAGATTGGAAATATAATGCAGTATCTGTTGGTTTTGCTTATAAATTCTAATAGAAAATAACGTATAATTTATAAAAGCTATATCGAAAGATGTAGCTTTTTTTTATTAATATGCTTTTATGAATGTTAAAATTAAATGATTAATATATTTAATATGAGTTAATTAATATTTGTAGTACTCTTTTTTAACATTATTTGGCACAAGACTTGAAATTATGCATACATCATAATTAGAACTATAAAATTTAAAAGATGAAAAAAATATTTTTTATTGCTGCTGCAATGTTAGGAGTTGTTAGTTTGAGCGCACAAGAAAAAACAACATCTGCACAATTTGGTATTAAATCAAGTGTAAATATGTCTTCATTTAATGGAAAAGATGTGAAAGATAATGATTACAAAGTAGGTTTTAGCGCAGGTCTTTACGGTCATTTTCCATTAACAGAACGTTTTGCAGTTCAACCAGAGGTTAATTTTGCTCGAATAGGAGGAAAGTTGAAAGATGAAGTAACAGAAGTTGGGAATACAACGGTAAAAACTAAAAATAAAACAACCTTAGATTATATTCAAGTTCCAGTAATGTTCAAATATTATCCAGGAGCATCGCGTTTCAATGTAGAAGCTGGACCTCAATTTGGATTTAACATGTACGCAAGCAACAAACAGCAAACAAGTATTTATGCAAACAATACCGTTTACACAACAGAAGGAAAACAAGATATCAAAGATGATATAAAGAATTTTGATTTTGGTGTTAATTTTGGTTTAGGATACAATGTGACAGATAATATCAATGTTGGAGCAAGATACTACATGGGGTTAACTAAAATAACAGAAAATGTTAACAATGGAACAGCTACTGGAGCAGATGTGAAAAATCATTCTTTCTCTTTAGGTGTGGGATATTCGTTCTAATCGAGAATATTTGTTTAAATAAAAAGGATTCTACTTCTGGTAGAATCCTTTTCTTTTTTTATTCTTTTAACGCAATTTTTTTAATCGATTGGCTTAAGATAATTTTATTTAAGATGAATAAAAAGAAGACGATAATCAATCCAAAACCTATCACTTCCCAAACATGTGAAGATTCAATGGTCATAAATTTCCCAACTTTTTCATTGATGATATTTAAGACGAAATAAACCAACGGTATCGAAATTATATAACTTACCAACATGAAAATAATCGAAAATTTAAGATAAGGACGAGCCAATTGATTGATGTTGTATCCAATCAAAAATAAATCTTTTGTCTTATGTTTATTCTTTTCAATCATCAATTGGAAATTAATAATCATTAACCATATTGCTGCAAAAACAATGATTAGACCAATAAATAGAACCAACGAAAACGCTAATTTTAAATAATAAGTCAATTCATTATTTTTCAATTCATCCTTGTTGATATCATAATTATGTTGCTCAAAATAAATGGAAGCATTTTCATCTCCTTGTGATTTAGTTTCGACTACAAGACGAGATGGTTGTGCTGTTTTTTGCGATGCATAGGTTTGATTCGCCCATTCTAAAAAGTTTTCAGGAACTAAAATAGTGTTAATTTTTGTGGTAAAATCAACAATTCGTGCTTGATAGATTTTTTGATTTTCATCTTTACCTATAATCAACTGAAAAGGAATTTTGGTAAACAAACTTTCAGAAACTTGCGGTAATCCTTGACTTGTTGCAAACCCAAAATTATATAAGTTGAGGTAACTTTTCGGGATAATAATCGGTATAAAATCTTGACCTTCTTGCCATTTCCAATCCGATTGATCAACTTCTATAAAATCTTTTGGTACAGACTCAAAAAATAAATCAGTTGAAAAACCTCGAATTCCAGCAATTCCACCAACTTGTAATTTTACAGGAAATTGACTGCTTTTGAAAGTTCCGACTTTTGCAGTAAAATTCTGCGATTTTAGTTCCTCGATTTCGTCTTCATTAAAGCTTGGCTTTTCTCCGGTTAATGTTTGTAAAGACGAAATCTTCTTATTCAAAACGATATAATTCGCTTTCCAAACTGAGCTATCTTCACCAAAATTTTTAGCATAATCTAAATAAATTGTTCCAGCCAAAATCAAGATAAAAAAACCGATAATAGAGAAAAAACAAAAGGTTGTAATTCGTAAGATACTTAGGTTTTTACGAACTAATTTTTCGATTAAATTTTTAGAGTTGAATGACATTTGAAAGGCGTTTATCGTGAATTTCGTGTAAGCTGGTAAAAATGATTCCAGCCTTATTTTTTGCAGCTTCTTCAGTTACCAAATCAATCAAAAGTTGTTGATTAACTTCGTCCAAATGACTAAAAGGTTCATCTAAAAGTAAAAAATCAAACGGTTGACAAAGTGCACGAATTACCGCAATTCGCTGACGTTGACCATAAGAAAGATGAACAGCTTTTTGATGTAAATGACTTTTTAATCCAACTTTTTCTATCCATTCGATGATTTGATTTTCTGTTCGATGTTGCGTCAAGACATTTTTTAATTGAATGTTTTCCATTAAAGTTAATTCTTCAAATAAATGCAAACCTTGAAAAACATAGGCTATTTTTTCGCGTCTAATTTTTGTCCAATCATTCAAAGAATAATTCTTAATAGTTTGTCCGTTAAACAAAACTTCTCCATCATAATCTTTCCGATCGCCGTACAAAATATTTATCAACGTTGATTTACCAACGCCAGAATGCGCAACAATTTGATAAATATTTCCACTAGAAAAAGTATACTCGTTTTTCCAAATCTCAGATTGTTCAAACCCAAATTCCTTGAGTGGATGAGGAACAAGTTGACTAATTTTAATTTCCATTTTGTTGTTGCGCTTGATTGAAAAATAAAGAATAGGCTTCATCTAAAAGCAAGAAAATAACTTCTAAACTATTTTTATCCGTTTTCTTCATATGTATTTTTCCAGTTTTAGTATATTCATTTGAAACACGGTAATCAATATAATTAAAGTTGAATAAAACTTTTTGAATTTCTTTTGTATTTCCAAAAGGAATTTGTTGGTAAATGTAGTTTTGAACCTCCTTTGGATATTGATCAAAATTAAGATTGACATAACCAAACATCGGATTTGAAGCATTTGTAGCAAATTTTGAAGTGACAAAATTTGAAGAGCTTATCATGTTGTTTAAAAATTGATTCATGATTGATTGATTATTGGTGATGTACAATAAATTATTTTTGTACGTCATGTAAATTTTCATGTTTGTCGAAATCGGTAACATGTAATAGGGACCAATTTTCTGAATGTTTTGCTGATGAGATTTTAAAAAATCCTTGAAGAAAATATCATTTTTCATTTTTCCACCTAAAACAAATTGTGGATAAACAACTTGCTTGATAAAAGCTTCTTTCTTACCAAAAAAATCATTTGGATTGAATGCTTTTCCGATTTCAAAATCATAAACACTAAACAAAGCTTCACCTTCAAAACTTTGTTCTAATTTGTTTAAATCAATTTCATATTGTTCTAAAAAAGTAGTCAAGAAATTTTGATCTTCGAAAACATAACGTGTATTTGCAGGATAAATTCCTAAACCAATGTTCATGTAACTTTGCGCAGGGAAAAATTTAAAAAAATCGGTATTAATTTTTGATTTCCACATCGGACGTTTTGCTAATTCGACTTTTGTAATCGCATCGGGATGAAATTTCTGTGTAAAACTAATTCCGTCCGAAGTAAAAGAAAAAAAATTGACCCACGAACTTTTTGTGAAATCAAGGTTTTTCTTGCTTTTGTTTTCAGTTTTCGAAAAGTTTTTCAAAAAATTTCCAGTGTACCAAATGTTGATGTCCTGCGAGTTTTTGACAAAATCTCCAAAACTATTATTTTCCTTCGCAAGCGAATGTTTGTCGTTAATAATTTTCGTAAAATAATCTTGAATAGCTTTCTCTCCAACTCCAAATTCAGAAACAATTAGTAAAAATTGAGATTTGTTCCATGCCATAAAAGGTTTATCAAACCCAGAAATCGTTGTAAATCCATCTTTCTTTTCAAACGAAATTTCTTTTTTATTTATTCCTTTATAAATAGTTGTAAGATGTTCTTCGAATTGATCTTTATCGCGCATATTCGTAATTAATGCGACCATATTTTTTCCATTTATTTTTTGTCCAAAAAGATAGATTGGACTAATGATATCAATGCCTGCTGAAGTAGGATTGTCTTTTATTTGGTTGAATAATTTATCAAAAGTTGGATCTTGATTTTTGATTTCATTTTCAGCTAATTGGTAAAATTTGTATTGATTTATTTCATTGAAATTGCCTTTTTCGGCAATAGATTTTGGATTGATTAACGCAACAAAATCTGCATCGGTCGGAATTAAAACGGTGTAATCTTCGTTTTTAGAACAACTTGTAAAAAGCAAAAGTAGAAAGAGAATTGAATAATAGTTGAACCTTTTTTTCATAAGAAAATTGTATGTTGCTTTATTGTTAAATAATTGATTTGAAAGATGTAAGTTTATAAAAAATGTATTTTGAATTAAAATAGGTTAAAACTCTAATAATGGGATAAATTTAAGCAATATTTAATATGATTTTCGTTTCTATAACAATAAAATATGTAAAAATTTCTTATATTCGCACTCCTTGATTTAGAAGAAATAACAAAGAATTCGATGGCAAAAAAGTTTAGAGAATATAAGCACTTAGACTTGGTACAAGTCTCAAAAGAAACGTTAGAAGATTGGAAACAAAATAATGTTTTTGAAAAAAGTATTTCTACACGTGATGGAAATCCATCTTTTGTGTTTTATGAAGGTCCTCCTTCTGCAAACGGAAAGCCAGGAATTCACCACGTTTTAGCACGTTCTATCAAAGATATATTTTGTCGTTACCAAACGTTAAAAGGAAAACAAGTTTTCCGTAAAGCAGGTTGGGATACACACGGTTTACCAGTAGAATTGGGAACTGAAAAAGAATTAGGAATCACGAAAGAAGATATCGGAACTAAAATTACAGTTGAAGAATATAACGAAGCATGTAAACGTACAGTAATGCGTTACACTGATTTGTGGAATGATTTGACTGAAAAAATGGGTTATTGGGTGGATATGGAAGATCCATACATCACATACAAACCAAAATATATGGAGTCTGTTTGGTGGTTGTTAAAACAAATTTACAACAAAGATTTGTTGTACAAAGGTTATACCATTCAACCATATTCTCCTAAAGCTGGTACAGGTTTGTCTTCGCACGAGTTAAATCAACCAGGAACATATCAAGACGTAACAGATACAACAATTGTTGCTCAATTTAAAGTAAAGAAAGACTCAACAGATTTATTCAATGATTTTGATGGAGATGTGTATTTCTTAGCTTGGACAACAACTCCTTGGACCTTACCTTCGAATACAGCATTGACTGTTGGTCCAAAAATAGATTATGTAGTGGTTGAAACATTCAATCAATATACATTCGAGCCAATTCGTGTAATTTTAGGAAAACCATTGGTGTCAAAACAATTTGGAAAACCATATTTCTTAGCAGAAACAGAAGAAGATTTCAAAGTTTATGCTGCTGGGAATAAAACAATTCCTTATAGAATTGTTGGTGAATACAAAGGAGCTGATTTAGTAGGAACACGCTATGAGCAATTATTGCCTTGGGCGTTACCTTATGAAGATGCAGAAAATGCATTTCAAGTTATTCCAGGAGATTTCGTAACTACTGAAGATGGTACAGGTATCGTTCATACTGCGCCTACTTTTGGAGCAGATGACGCTAAAGTAGCAAAAGATGCAGGTGTTCCACCAATGTTAGTATTGGATAACCATGGTAATGCTGTTCCTTTAGTTGATTTACAAGGTCGTTTTGTAGCTGAATTACCAGAAGGTTACGGAGGTAAATATGTGAAAAATGAATACTATGACGATGGAGCTGCGCCAGAAAAATCGGTTGATGTAGAAATCGCGATTTTATTGAAAGAGCAAAACAAAGCGTTCAAAGTAGAAAAATATAAACACAGTTACCCACATTGTTGGAGAACAGACAAACCAATTTTATATTATCCATTAGACTCTTGGTTCATCAAAGTAACGGACGTTAAAGACCGTATGGTTGAATTGAATAAAGAAATCAATTGGAAACCAAAAGCAACAGGAGAAGGTCGTTTCGGAAATTGGTTAGAAAATGCCAATGATTGGAACTTGTCTCGTTCTCGTTATTGGGGAATTCCATTACCAATTTGGAGAACAGAAGATGGGGACGAAGTAACTGTTATCGGTTCTGTTGAAGAATTGATTACTGAGATTGAAAAATCAATTGCAGCAGGTGTTCAACAATCGAATCCTTTCAAAAATTTCGAAATTGGAAACATGGCAGAAGAAAACTATGATTTAATCGACTTACACAAAAATGTAGTAGATGAAATCACATTAGTTTCAGCTTCAGGAAAACCAATGAAACGTGAAGCTGATTTAATTGATGTATGGTTTGATTCTGGAGCAATGCCTTATGCGCAAGTGCACTATCCATTCGAAAATAAAGAATTGATTGATAATGGAACAATGTATCCTGCCGATTTTATTGCAGAAGGTGTAGACCAAACTCGTGGTTGGTTTTATACATTACACGCAATTGGAACATTGGTTTTCGATTCGAAGGCATACAAAAATGTGATGTCAAATGGATTGGTATTAGACAAGAATGGTCAAAAAATGTCAAAACGCTTGGGTAACGCAGTAGATCCATTTGATACATTGGCAACATACGGTCCTGATGCAACGCGTTGGTACATGATTGCAAATGCACAGCCATGGGAAAATTTGAAATTTGATTTAGCTGGTGTTGATGAAGTTCGTCGTAAATTCTTCGGAACATTATACAATACGTATTCATTTTTCGCTTTATATGCGAATGTTGATGGATTTACTTTCGCTGAAGAAGAAATACCAGTAAATGAAAGAGCTGAATTAGACCAATGGATTATTTCTGAATTGAATACCTTAACGAAGAAAGTTGATGGCTTTTTATCGGATTATGAACCAACGAAAGCAGCTCGTGCAATCCAAGAATTTGTTATTGATAATTTATCAAATTGGCACGTTCGTTTATCAAGAAGACGTTTCTGGAGAGGTGATTACTCAAAAGATAAAGTAGCAGCATATCAAACATTGTATACTGTTTTAGAAACAATTTCTATATTAGGTTCGCCAATTGCTCCGTTCTTTATGGATCGTTTATACAAAGATCTTAATGCAGCAACAGCTAAGAATGCAGCAGAATCTGTTCACTTAGCAGATTTCCCAGTTGTAGATGAGTCATTGATTAAATCTCAATTAGAAGAACAAACACATTTAGCACAAACAGCGACAAGTATGATTTTATCGCTTCGTAAATTGAGTGATAACAAAGTACGTCAGCCATTACAAAAAGTAATGATTCCTGTGTTGAATGATACAATGAAAGCAAATTTAGAAGCTGTATCTGAATTATTAAAACAAGAAGTTAATGTTAAAGAAATTCAATTATTAACAAACGAAGAAGCTTCAAATCTTTTAGTGAAATCTATCAAACCTAATTTCAAGACTTTAGGGCCGAAATATGGAAAAGAAATGAAAGCTATTTCCGCTGCTACAGCGCAAATCACGAATGAACAAATTGTTAAATTAGAGCAATCTGGACAAATTGATTTGTTAATTGATAACAAAACATTAACTTTAGATGTAGAAGATTTTGAAATCGCAACAAAAGACATCCCAGGATGGACTGTTGCTTCTAATGCTATTCTAACGGTGGCGCTTGATTTACAATTAACTGAAGAGTTAATTAATGAAGGTGTTGCCCGTGAATTGGTAAATAGAATTCAGAATCTACGTAAAGAAACCGGATTAGAAGTAACCGACAAAATTATACTTAATTTAAAAAATGATGAATCAATCGTAAATGCTGTCGAGCAAAACAAAGATTACATTTGTTCTGAGACATTAGCAAACGATCTTGTGTTACAAGATGAAGTTGCGAATGGGGCAGAGGTTGAAATTAATGGCTTGATAACGCAAATTGCGATTACTAAATTGTAAGCGTATGGCAACAACAGATGAAAAAGTAAGATACTCTGACGCAGAATTGGAAGAGTTTAGAGCAATAATTCAAGAGAAATTAGATCAAGCGATAAAAGATTATGAATTATTGAAAGAAGCTTACACAAACGATAGTAACAACGGTACAGACGATACGTCTCCAACTTTCAAAGCGTTTGAGGAAGGTTCTGAAACAATGTCGAAAGAACAAAATGCACAATTAGCAGCACGTCAAGATAAATTTATTCGTGACCTAAAAAATGCATTGTTACGTATTTCGAACAAAACATACGGTATTTGCCGTGTAACAGGAAAATTAATTAATAAAGATCGTTTGAAATTAGTTCCGCATGCTACATTAAGCATCGAAGCTAAGAATATGCAACGTTAATACAGAGTTTTGAAAAAAGTAGTACTCATTACCATTTTGGTTTTAATCATTGACCAAATCTCGAAATTTTACGTTAAAACACACTTTTTTTTAGGTGAAGATGTAGATGTTTTGGGTTGGTTTAAAATAGCATTTGTAGAAAATCCAGGAATGGCCTATGGGATGCATTTCGGAGGAGAAACAGGCAAAATCCTTTTATCACTTCTACGTATTGTGCTAATCGGTATGATTATCTACTATATTAATGCATGGGCGAAAAAACTAAATAATAATTTCTTTATCATTCCGATTGCGCTTGTTTTGGCAGGTGCAATTGGGAATGTAATTGACGGAATTTTTTATGGTGTTATTTTCGATAAAGGAACGACATACAATGATATGTTTCAAGACTGGGTAGGTTATCAAGGAATTGCTCAAGCAAACTTTGCTGGTTATTCTGGATGGTTTACTGGTTGTGTCGTAGACATGCTTTATTTTCCAATTGTAGAGTTCGATTGGCCTACTTGGATACCAATTATAGGTGGACAACATTATAAGTTCTTTCAGCCTGTATTTAATATCGCAGATTCGGCTATTTTTATAGGAGGACTTAGTTTATTCCTTTTCCGTAAAAAAGCCTTTACAACCGATAATGGTGTAAGATTAAGATTTTAAAAAGATAAATCCTCGATAATTAATTATCGAGGATTTTTTATGTTTGTATTCGATGGCATTTATAATTAAATAGATGAATAAATTTTATTTTAAAAATCAACTTTTAATAGCTTTTGTATTGTTTATTTTCTCGTTTTATGAAATTTATACCTTAAGGGTAAATGATTTAGTGATAAATGATAAAAACAAGAAAGAAATAACTGTATCAGAAATGAACTGTGGTGTAGGTAATGGAGCTTATTCAATTACATTTTTATATAATGATAAAAATTATAATACTAAAATATTAAGTGAACCATGTATAAATATGAATTATATTATTCAGATAAAAACGATGAATTTATAGATTATCATTCTTTCGAACATAGTAAAAAAGGAGTTGTTTTTTCTGTTCTAATTTTAATCTTATTTCTAATTCCTTATAAATCATTATTCAATAAAAAATAACATAAAAAAACTCCTTTCAAATGCTTGAAAGGAGTTTTTACTGTGGTCCCTACTGGATTCGAACCAGTGACCCCCTGCTTGTAAGGCAGGTGCTCTGAACCAACTGAGCTAAGAGACCTAAGGTTCAATTTAAGATTTTTTTCGAATAGACTTCTTATTGTCTAAAAAGTGGTCCCTACTGGATTCGAACCAGTGACCCCCTGCTTGTAAGGCAGGTGCTCTGAACCAGCTGAGCTAAGAGACCTAAGGTTCATTTAAGATTTTTTTCGAATAGACTTCTTATTGTCTAAAAAGTGGTCCCTACTGGATTCGAACCAGTGACCCCCTGCTTGTAAGGCAGGTGCTCTGAACCAGCTGAGCTAAGAGACCTAAGGTTCATTTAAGATTTTTTTCGAATAGACTTCTTATTGTCTAAAAAGTGGTCCCTACTGGATTCGAACCAGTGACCCCCTGCTTGTAAGGCAGGTGCTCTGAACCAGCTGAGCTAAGAGACCTAAGGTTCATTTAAGATTTTTTTCGAATAGACTTCTTATTGTCTAAAAAGTGGTCCCTACTGGATTCGAACCAGTGACCCCCTGCTTGTAAGGCAGGTGCTCTGAACCAGCTGAGCTAAGAGACCTTCGTAATTGGATTGCAAATATAGGGCTGTTTTTGAATAATCCAAATAGTTAAAATGAAAAATTTAAAATAAAATTCACACTTTTATCATAACTCTTTTCATTTCAAATAAATAATTTTAAGATTTTAAAAAGAAATTTTCGTCTTTTTCTTTTTCTCCTCTATTTTGACTCCTTTAAACAAGTAAATAATCCCAATAAATGAAATTGAAATGGTGATAATAGAGAAAATAAATGCTGCACTTGTTGCTAAAGTTTCATCGAAATGAAATCGTTGAGCTGCGTACATAAACACTGCTTCTCTAATTCCGAAACCACTAAACGAAATAATCGATAAAATTCCTGATATTAAAAAAATCAATAAATAAATACTGAAATTCTCGGGATGAATATTCAATCCTTCCAAAACAAAATACAACATACCAACTTGTATCAGTTGTAAAACAATAGAATAAATCATCGAGTTGTAAAAAGTACGTTTATGGATAGGGAAAATTAAACCTAAAATAAAAGGAACAGTAATAAAACCAATCAGAGAAATGGCTAAAGAACCATATTGTATCCATGGATAATCTGTTAGATTAGATAAGAAAACTAAAAATACAATAATGAGCAACATTGCTGAAAGTCCAATAATTTTATCGAGAAAAACAGCTTGAGAAATTTTCTTTAAACTAATTTTATAATTTTTATTTAAAACATAAACTTTGTACGCATCGCCGCCAATTCCACCCGGAACAAAAGTGTTGTAAAACATTCCTAAGAAATACAAGCGTGCGTTTGATTTATAAGATAAATCAAGATGGATATCTCGAAAATAATAATCTAATCGAAAGACAGATAAGGCTTGTGAAATAACGTACAGAATTACGGCAATAAAAATATAAATCCAATTGGCATTTTTGTAATGGCTAAAAATATCGAAGATATGTAGTTTTACAAAAAATATATAATAGATTAAAGCAATACTAATTGTAAGTTTAATTCCTGTAATGATGTATTTTTTAGTTTTCGGATTCAATTGAATTCTTTTGAAAATTGACGTACAAATTTAGAGAATCTTCTATTAATCCTTCAAAAAAATATTTATCTACAAATATTTAGTTGATATTATGTAGTTTTGCGGTTAAATTAATCGAATCATGCAATCAAAAGTTATTGTAATTACGGGCTCTTCTTCGGGTGTGGGATTGACTTTGGCCAATTATTTTCACGATAAAGGTCATCAAGTTTATGGTTTATCAAGAACGGCTAAAGGTCAAGAAAAATTCAAGCACATTGCAACAGATGTAACCGATAAAGAAAATGTAAAACGTAGTTTTCAGCAGATTTATTTGGAGACAAATCATCACATTGATGTATTGATTAACAATGCAGGAATTGGAATGTTAGGTGCTGTGGAAGATGCTTCGAAAGCAGATATCGAAAAATTGTTGGCTGTAAATGTGTATGGATCAATTTATACGATGCAAGAAGTTTTGCCAATTATGCGCGATCAAAAAAGTGGTTATATTCTGAATGTATCATCGATTGCGAGTAACAATGGATTGCCTTTTAGAGGTTATTATTCAGCTTCAAAAGCGATGATAGATCGGTTGATAGAATCAGCTCGTTTAGAAAATCGTCATACTGGAGTAGAAATTACAACACTAAATTTTGGTGATATCAAAACCAATATTGCTGAAAGTCGTGTCAAAACATTTGTGTCAAAATTTTATGAAAAAAGATATGATGCGATGGTAGCAGATATTGATCACGAAGTACAAGATGGTACACCAACAGAAGATTTGATTCCAATTATTGAAAATATTATGGCTCAAAAGAATTTGAAACCACATTATTATATTGGGAAATCGATGCAAAAATTTTCGGTTACGTTGAAAAATATTTTGCCTCAAAAAATGTTCGAAAATATTATCGCAAAATATTCAAAATTAGATTAAGGATGGATGAAATTATTTGGCATTTTAAATCGTTTGAAGAATTAACTTCAAAAGAGCTATATAAAATAATTCAATTACGAAACGACGTTTTTGTGATCGAACAAGATTGTATTTACCAAGATTGCGATGATAAGGATTTGGTTTGTGGACATCTTTGGGCAACAATTGGAGATGAGGTTGCAGCGTATTCTCGAATTGTACCAAAAGGAATTTCATACGAAAACGAACCGTCTATTGGTCGTGTAATTACAAATCCGAAATTTCGTCGTTATGGTTTGGGAAAACAATTAATGAAAAATTCTGTTCAAGTAATCGAAAATCAATTTAAAACATCTTCAATTCGTATTTCTGCACAATCTTATTTGAAAGAATTTTATTCAATTTTTGGCTTCAAACAAGTGTCGGAAGAATATTTAGAAGACGATATTCCACATATCGAAATGTTAAGAAAATGAAATTTCTAAAAAGGATATTATTAGGAGTATTAATCATTTATGTTTTAGCATTAATGATAGATGTTTTTATTTCAAAATCATTTTTAAGAAGTAGCTTGTATGAAGGAGAACTAAATACTTGGAATGATATTTATAATAAAAAAATAGATGAAGACTTAGTTATTTATGGATCTTCTAGGGGTTACGTTCATTTAAATCCGATAATATTAGACAAAGAGTTAAAATTAAATTCTTATAATTTAGGATTTAATGGTCAAAAGATAGAATTACAAAAATTTAGGCATGATGAACTTATTAGCATTGGAAGTCATCCTAAAAATGTAATTATTAATTTAGACATTACTTCTCTTGAAAAAGCAAGAGTCTTTAATCCAGAACAATTTATTCCATTGATGTTATATCGAAAAAGTATATATGATATTGTCGGAAAGGAGTTAGAATTTAATTATTTTGATTTGTATTTTCCAATGATAAGATATAGAAAATTTAAATATCAAAAAGTTGATGTATTAAAAGAGCTTTATAAAATTTATTTTTATTCAAATTATCATAATAACGGTAGAGTGAAAGGTTTTAGAGGAATGAATTATTCTTGGAAGGAGAGATTGTATAAACCTAATTTTATAGAAGTTGATTCTTTGAGAAAACAAGATTTATTTCTAATAATAGAGGATTTGCAAAAATTGAATACAAGTGTGATTTTAATAAATTCACCAGAATATATAGCTCAGATAGAAAGTCAAATTAATCGAAATGAAGTTATAAAGTTATATAAATCTATATCAGAAAAATATAATATTCCTTTTATTGATTATTCAAATGATTCGATGAATTATCAAAAAAATCTATTTTATAATTCTAATCATTTAAATGCAAAAGGAGCAAATATTTTCACCAAAAAATTAGCGGAGGATATAAAACCTTATATTAAAAGATAATGAAACCTTTCAAATACATTATGGTCACATTGGTGGCCATTTATTTTTTAGCCGGAATTGGCGATATTCTTTATTCCAATTCGTTAAAAGAGAAAGCCTTGTTTAGCGGTGAAGTACAAGAATGGAACCGTGTGAATCAAGGGGATATAGACGTGGATTTAGCTGTTTTTGGTTCTTCACGTGCAATGATTCATATCAATCCTCAAATTTTGGAAGATTCATTGGGAGTGAAAACACATAATTTAGGGTTGAACGGAAGTAAATTCAAGATGCAATATTATCGTTTCTTGAAGTATTTGGATAAAAATCCTCATCCTCAGACCATTGTTTGGAATTTGGATACGTTTTCATTTTCGCACATTGATGAAGTTTTTCAACCGAATCAATACGTGCCTTTTATGTTATGGAATTACAAATTATATGCGTACCTAAAAGAATATGAAAATGCCGATTGGAAAGATTATGTGATTCCTTTTTACCGATACGAAGACCAAAAGTATTGGAAAGATGAAATTCAAAAAGCAACAAAAGAAAAAGTGGACAAAAATGGAGATTTTCGTTTAAAAGGTTTTAAATCCTATAACCGAAAATGGAATGTCAATTGGGCGAATTTAAAAGCAAAAGATGCGGAATTTGATGCCGAAGTGTATCCTTTGTTAGAAGAATTGATCCAACGTTGTCAACAAGAAAATATTCAATTGATTTTTACGATTGCGCCAGAATTTTACAAAGGGCAAGGGTATATGTTGAACCGCGATGAAATTGTAGGGCGTTACCAAAAAACCTTACAGAAATATGATTTGCCTTTATTGGATTATTCGGATGATTCGATCAGTTATCAACAAAAATGGTTTTACAATACCACCCATTTAAACGATAAAGGGGCGGATGAGTTTACCAGAAGATTAGTAACAGCTTTAAAACCTTATATGCGATAGGTGTACTATATAATTAACATATTCAAAAAGCCACTGTTGGAACAAAGTTCCAGTAGTGGCTTTTTGTATGGGATACCTGAAAGAAGAAAGGAAGGATTCGGAATTTTTAGCGAAAAATCGTATTTTTAAATCCGTAATTTCAACCCCTCTTTAGGCCACTTTATTTTCTTTCACGGTCATTGTTCAGTATCGGTTCTATGACGCTTCTATGCCGCCTTTATGCTGCCTTTGTACCGCCTCAACTTCGCCTCAACCAGGAGGACTCTCTTATCTTTCTTCGGTGATGCTCTTGTCTTGCTTTAAGTAAAGTTCTCCTATGAAATGAATGTGCATAAAAAATCCTCATTTCAATAAATGAGGATTGATCGCATAGTACTGTTAAATGGTTTCGATTTGTTTTTTGTCTGGTTTCTGCGTCAAATACACACCCGATAATATCATAGCAAAGCCAAATAAATGCATGAATGTGATTTGTTCTCCAACTAAAAATCCCCAAAAAACAGAAACAATCGGCATCAAATAGGTGACCATTGAGGAGAACATCGAGCCAGTGGCTTGGATTAATTTGTAGAATAAAATCATTGCTAATGCAGTCCCAATTAAGCCTAATATGGCGACATAACCCAAACTTTCTAATTGTTGAGCAGTACCAACAAAGTCAGTGAAAAAACCGGATAAAAATAAGATTACAATAGAAGGTAATAACCAGATTGTAAATAATGCTGATGACAATTGGAATGATGGTACATCGTTTAAATAGCGAGTTAAAATCAAACTATTTAGTCCATACAAAGCAGTTGCTAATACAATTAATAAACAATGTAATAAACTGTTTTCACCTGAAAAACCATCTCCACCAATTAATAGAACAGCTCCTAAAAAACCGATCAACGCACCAATTATTTGATTTTTAGTTCCTTTTATGTTAAAAAATAAAGCGCCAAATAACAAGATAAATAATGGAACCAACGAATCTAAAATTCCAGCCATAGAGCTTGAAACGTGCGTTTGAGCCATTGGGAATAAAAACATTGGAATAAAATTTCCACAAAAACCAGCTAATGCAACATATTTTAATTTGTTTTTTGGAATCTTAAATAAACTTGGAATTCCCCAAATGGCTAAAATTCCTCCTGCGATAGATAGACGTAAGGCGCCTACTTGATAGGGTGTGTAAGAAACCAATCCTTGTTTGATTAGTATAAAAGAACTTCCCCAAGTTAAAGCTAAAATACCGAGGATAATCCAATATTTTAATTCGATTTTCATGTGCTAAATTTGCGCAAAGATGCGAAAGTTAGCTGTTTTTACAAACATAATTTATTTACAAAAGCAATCGTTGGTATGATCGTTAACCATTCCGGTTGCTTGCATGTGCGCATAAATTGTTGTTGAACCAAAGAATTTAAAACCTCGTTTTTTCAAATCCTTCGCAATTTTGTCCGAAATTTCTGTGGTTGCAGGAACTTCTTTGATTGAGTTCCAATTGTTGATAATAGGTTTGTGGTCAACGTAACTCCAAATAAAATCAGAGAACGATCCAAATTCTTTTTGTATTTCGATAAACAACTTTGCATTGTTGATTGCTGCAGAAATTTTTCCTCGATGACGAATAATTCCTTCATTTTGGACTAATTCTTCGATTTTAGCTTCATCAAAATTGGCTACTTTTTTGACATCAAAATTTGCAAATGCTTTTCTAAAGTTTTTACGTTTTTTGAGAATAGTAAACCAACTCAATCCCGCTTGAAAAGATTCGAGAATCAAAAATTCAAATAAAATTTTATCGTCTTTTATAGGTTTTCCCCATTCGTTATCGTGATAATCGATGTAATCTTGGTCTTTATTTACCCAAGCGCAACGTGTTTTTTTCATGGTTTATAAATTTTTATAGGCTTCCTCAATCGAATAAACGGGTAATTGACATGCATAATTTTCGCAAATATGAATGGATGTTTTATTTTCAATCAATCTATTTTTAGTAATCTCTAATTGTTCTGTTTCTGAAGCAACAAAAATCGCATTCGGTACATAACATTGTTGGATTTGTTTCGAATATTCTTGAGCTTCATTACCAACGATAACAATTTCTTTGAACGGATAACTGAAATTTAAATACAACTGAATCCAATTTGCAAAACCAGTTGGATAATCGTGAATTTTTTCATCAATATTCGTTAACATTTGCTTGGCTTGTTCGATGTATTTTTCTTCATTCAAAATTTTTCCTAATTTGAATAAATTAGTTGCCATGACAGAATTTGAAGAAGAAATAACATTATCATAAATTTCGAATGTTTCGTTCACCAAAGGTGTGTCATAATGCGACTTGTAAGCAAACATTTTATTTTTGTGATTGTAAAATTGATTAAATGTTTCCTCTGTTAATGTTTGAGCGGTTTCCAAATATTTTATCTCGGATGTGATTTCAAAAAGCTTAATTAATGCTTCAATCATCAACGCATAATCATCTAAAAATCCTGGAATTGTCGTTTGTTTATCTTTATAATTTCGGAATAATGTTTCGTTTTTCCATTGATTTTCTAAAATAAAATGAATTGCGTTTTCGGCTAAATCAAGATATTCAGGAATTTCAAAAGTGAGATAAGCGTCACACAAACCTTTTATAGTTAAAGCATTCCAAGAGGTCAATACTTTTTCGTCGCGATGAGGTTTTCTGCGTTTTTCTCGAATAGGATTTAAGATTTTTTTCCATTTTGAAACTTTGGTTTGAAGATCTTCGACTGAAATATTCTGTTTCGTAGCAAAATATTCGTCATCCGTTAATCGCATCAAAATATTATTGCCATGTTCCCATTCGCCAAATTCGTCTATGTTATAATAGTTCTGAAACAAATCAAAATCTTCTTTTAAAATCAGTTTCAATTCATGCGATTTCCAAACATAATATTTTCCTTCTTCACTTTCAGAATCAGCGTCAATTGCAGCATAAAAAACATTTTCTGGCGAAAGCATTTCATCTTTTAACCAATTGATGGTTTCTTTTACTATATTTTCATATTCTTTTTCGTTGAAAACTCGATAAGCATTTGAGTATAAAGATAGCAGTTGTCCATTGTCGTAAAGCATTTTTTCGAAATGTGGAACTTTCCAATACGGATCGACTGAATATCGCGAAAAACCTCCTTTCAATTGATCGTAAATTCCTCCAAAAGCCATTCTGTCTAATGTTATTTTGGTTTGAATTAAACAGTTTTCATTTTTAGTTTGAATTCCATAACGTAAAATAGTTTCCCAAGCATTTGGTAACATAAATTTTGGTGCACGATTAAAACCGCCCCATTCATCATCAAATTGTTGTTTCCAAAATTCGAATGTTTCGTCGATTTTTTCTTTCGAAAAATTTTGTTCAGATTTCAATCCAATCGTTTCCATTTTGTGTAAACCATCAGCAATAGAGTTGACATATTCCATTGTTTTGGGATAATTTTGATGATACAAATGATTAATATTTTCTAATAATTCGATCCATTGAACTTTCGGAAAATAAGTGCCACCATAAAAAGGTCGTCCATCTGGAAGTGCAAAAACATTTAGTGGCCAACCTCCCGATTGATGAATTAATTGCGAAACATTCATATACAAAGCGTCTAAATCTGGACGTTCTTCACGGTCGATTTTAATGCATACAAAATACTTGTTCATTAATTTAGCGACTGTTTCGTCTTCAAAAGATTGGTGTTCCATGACGTGACACCAATGACAAGCTGAATAACCAATTGAAATAAGAAGAGGTTTGTTGATTTCTTGTGCATGATTCAAAACTTCGTCGCTCCAACTTTGCCACCAAACAGGATTGTTTTCATGCTGTTTTAAATAAGGGCTTGTTGCATTTTTGAGGTTATTTTGTTGAAAATTCATCCGTAATTATTTAGAAATTTAAAGTTCGTTTATTTTTTGTGGATGAAAAATTATATTTTCGATAAAAATTAAACACATGAACTTTTACGAGTATATTTCTATAGGTGCGTATATGGCTTTGATGATTGGAATTGGAATTTATTCTTACCGAAAGTCGACAAGCAATTCTGAAGAATTTTTGATTGGAGGACGGAAAATGGGAGCTGCTGTTACGGCACTTTCTGCAGGTGCTGCTGATATGAGTGGTTGGTTGCTGATGGGAGTTCCTGGAGCAATGTATTTCACAGGTTTATCAAGTGCATGGATTGCAATAGGTTTAACAATTGGTGCTTTTCTTAATTATGTTTTTGTTGCGCCACGCCTTAGAGTTTATACTGAAGTTGCCAATAATTCGATTACAATTCCTGTTTATTTCGAAAATAGGTTCAAGGATAAAACACGTTTATTACGTATTGTTTCATCTATTTTTATTTTGGTGTTTTTTACTTTGTATACATCTGCTGGAATGGTTTCTGGAGGGAAATTGTTTGAATCTGCTTTTCATATGGATTATATGACAGGAATTTGGATGACAAGTTTTGTTGTTGTTCTGTATACTTTTTTGGGTGGATTTTTGGCTGTTAGTTTAACAGATTTTATTCAAGGAACAATTATGGTGTTGGCTTTGGTTATTGTGCCAATAGTTGCTATTGCTGAAATTGATGGAGTAGAAGAAACTTTTTCATTAATTAATACGAAAGGTGATAATTATTTAGATCTATTTGAAGGGACAACTACTATTGGGATTTTATCTTTGATGGCTTGGGGTTTAGGTTATTGTGGTCAACCACATATCCTTGTTCGCTTTATGGCAATTGGTAAAGTGTCAGATATTCCGAAAGCAAGAAATATTGGAATAACATGGATGATCTTTACTGTTGGTGGAGCATTATTAGTAGGTTTGGTTGGAATTGCTTATTTGATGAAGTTTGATCAATCAACGATGAAACTTTTTGATGGTTCTAAAACAGATGCAGAAACAGTGTTCATCTATTTTTCGCGTGTATTATTCCATCCATTGATCGGAGGATTCTTATTGTCAGCAATTTTAGCTGCTGTAATGAGCACCATTTCTTCTCAGCTTTTAGTTACATCAAGTTCGTTAACAGAAGATATTTACAAAGCATTTTTAAATAAAAAAGCAACATCTAAACAATTGTTAATTGCAAGCCGTTTATCAGTTTTAATCGTAGCAGTAATCGCAGTTTTATTGTCTTTAACGCCTAATGATTCGATTTTGAACTTAGTTGGAAATGCTTGGGCAGGATTTGGATCAGCTTTTGGACCGTTAATTGTTTTCTCTCTTTTTTGGAAAAAAACAACATGGCAAGGTGCTTTAGCGGGTATGTTAACTGGAGGAATCGTAGTCTTAGCTTGGGTTTATATACAGCATGATTACAAAGATTGGTACGAAATGATTCCAGGTTTTTTATCTTCAACGGCGATGATTTATATTGTCTCATTGCTTACGCAACAACCTAATCAAGAAATTGATCAAGATTTTGATGAGATGAAAGCTATTTTAGTTAAAGAATTGAAAAATGCATCCTAAAAAAATAGAAAATATTCTAAAATTAAATCCTTTTGAACGTTATCAATATTTTATTAGAAAAATAGCTGATTGGGAAAAGACGTATACATTAGTTTTTCCAAATGGAGATCATGCTATTTCTACAATTGATGATAAAACTTTATTTCCCTTATGGTCAGAAATTGAGTTTGCAGAAATATGTAGAATAGATGATTGGAGCGATTGCGAAGTTTTAGAGATTGATTTCAATAGATTAGAAGAAATTATAAATTTTATTAGAGAAAATGATTTTTTAATCAATGTTTTTCCAACGAATAAAACAGGTTTTGTAGTTACTTTAGATGAGTTTATAAGAGATTTAAAAGAAGAATTAAAAAATTACGAATAATAGATTTCTTAACAAAAAACTTAAATTCCAAAACTCAAAAGGCTTAGAAATGTTGATAAGTTTCACTTTGTTTATATGGGTAGAAAAGGGAGATTTGTTTGTATATTTGTAAAGTTTGATTAAAAAAATAGTCAAAATTAAATCAATTTTAAACGAAAAGATGAACGATATTATCCAATTATTGCCAGATCATGTAGCTAATCAAATTGCCGCGGGAGAAGTTGTGCAACGGCCAGCTTCGGTGATAAAAGAGTTGATTGAAAATGCAGTGGATTCTGGTGCAACTTCTATTCAGGTAATTGTAAAAGATGCGGGTAGAAGCTTGATCCAAGTGATTGATAATGGTTCGGGAATGAGTGTGACAGATGTTCGTATGGCTTTTGAACGTCACGCAACGTCGAAAATCAGAAAGACGGAAGATATTTACAATATTCATACAAAAGGTTTTCGCGGAGAGGCTTTAGCTTCAATTGCTGCTGTTGCGCAAGTAGAAACGAAAACGCGTCGTGATGAGGATGAGGTAGGTTCGCAATTAGTGATAGAAGGAGGAGAAGTTCGAAGTCAAGATCCAGTTGTTTGTCCAGTCGGAACTTCTATTGCGGTCAAAAATCTTTTTTATAACGTGCCTGCTCGTCGTAATTTCTTGAAATCAAATCAGGTTGAGTTTCGTCATATTCAAGATGAATTTCAACGCGTTTCGATGGCACACGAAAATATTAGTTTCTTTTTACATCACAACGATGCAGAGATTTATCATCTAAAAGCGGGGAATTTAAAACAACGAATTACTCAGATTTTTGGAAAGAAATTAAGTGCTCAAATTATTTCGGTTGAAGAAGATACTGAAATTGTAAAAGTAAAAGGTTTTGTAGGAAAACCAGATGCTGCGAAGAAATCACGCGGAGAGCAATTTTTCTTTGTCAACAATCGTTTTATTCGAAGTGGATATTTACACAATGCGATTGTAGATGCTTTCGAAAGTTTGTTGCCAACAGGATATAGTCCGTCTTATTTTTTGTATTTAGAACTTGATCCTTCAAAAATTGATATCAATATCCATCCTACAAAAACAGAAATCAAATTTGAAGACGAAGCATTGATATACACAATTCTAAGAGCTGCTGTAAAACATGCTTTGGGACAGTTTAATGTCATTCCTTCGTTGGATTTTGAACAAGATCCAAACTGGGCATTTATTCCTTCTGCAACAGAAAATACAGAAATTAAAATGCCAGAAATTACAGTTGATTCAAGTTTTAATCCATTTGAACATCAACAAACAAGATCGCCAAAGCCATCTGATATTCGAGCGAATATGGATTTTTATAAAGATGCGGTTGAGTTAGAAATAGAGAATAATCATGCACATCAATTATTCGAATCTGAAGATTTTCAGGATAGTTTTGATGTGATACAATGGATGAACCAATATTTGATAGTAGAATATCGTGGTGAATTGTTGATTATTGATCAACATCGTGCGCATCAAAAAATATTGTTCGAGAAATTTATTCATTCAAATAACGGAAGTGCTTTGGTTCAACAAATGCTTTTTCCGATAGAATTGGAGCTTTCGCCAAATGATCGTCAGAAATTAATCAACGTAGAACATCAATTGTTAAGTTTTGGTTTTGACATTTCGTTAGACGAAGAAACCATTCAGATTAACGCAATTCCTGTTGATGTTCAGCAAGAAGATGTCGTGTCTATTTTTATGGATTTTATAGAAGAGTTGGAATACCAAGAATCAATCGAATTAGAAAATACGTTTGCGAAAATTTTAGCGAAAAATGCCGCTGTTAAAAAGGGTGTAGCGTTAAAATCTGAGCAAATGCAAACTTTGGTAGAAGAATTGCTAAGACTAACAAATCCAAATTATACACCATACGGACGCCCTATTTTTGTGCAAATGAATACGGCAGATATTAAAAAAACATTACAATAACCAAATGAGACAATCTATACCACCGATAACAAAGAATTTACTGATTATTAATGGGTTATTCTTTTTAGCGACTTTTGTTTTTAACGCAAAAGGAATTGATTTACGCGTAATTTTAGGGGCATTTTATCCAGAATCTCCTAACTTCAATTTTTGGCAAATCTTAACGCATATGTTTATGCATGCCGATTTTACGCATATATTGTTTAATATGTTTGCATTGTGGATGTTTGGTTCGGTAGTGGAACAAACTTTTGGTCCTAAAAAGTTTATAACCTTATATTTATTAGCTGGTTTAGGAGGTTTTATTTTATTTAATTTGGTAAATTATTTCCAAGTTGAGCAATTAAAAGAAATAATCCAATCGCAAGGAATAGGTTTGGGACAAATTTATGATGCAGCTAAATTATCAATGCAAGGCGCATATCATACCAACGCAGTTATTCAAAGTAGTCAATCTGCGTCAAGTATTTTAACCTATTTTGTTACACCAATGGTTGGTGCTTCAGGAGCAATTTATGGTTTATTGTTAGCATTTGCGGTGTTGTATCCAAACGAAAAGTTGATGTTAATCTTTTTTCCAGTTCCAATAAAAGCAAAATATTTTATTCCAATTATGGTATTAATTGAGTTTTATATGGGATACCAGAATATCGGAAATGTAGCACATTTTGCCCATTTAGGAGGAGGTTTAATAGGTTTCTTATTGGCAAGAAAATGGAAAAAGAATCTTTATAGATGGAATTAAACTATGACAAATAATATCTTAGACGATTTAAAACTAAAATATTCTTCAGGAAATAGTGCAACAAAGTTAATTTATATCAATGTTGTGGTGTTTTTTACGTTACTGATTGTAGATTTCATTCTTCGTACTGTAGCGAATTCAATTATTAACACAACTGATTTGTTTGCATTGTCATCTTTTGATGATTTATTGACAAAACCATGGCAAATTTTCAGCTATTCTTGGTTGCATGGAAATCTTTTCCATTTGATTATGAATATGGTTTTGTTGTACTTCGTAGGCCAAATGTTTTTACAACAATTTCAGAATAGAAACTTAGTGACGTTTTATATTTTTGGAGGAATAACTGGAGGTATATTCTTTTTATTGTTTCAAAATATATTCAATTATTCACATTTATTAGTTGGTGCTTCTGCAGCTGTTTATGCCGTTTTTTTTGGGATGATTTCCTACAACCCAAAAATGCCTGTTCGTTTGCTACTTATTCCAACTTCGTTTCCATTGTTGTATGTAGGCTACTTTTTTATTGCTTTTGATGTATATAATATTATAGCAAATCAGAATGCTGGTGGAAGTATTTCGCATTTGGGTGGTGCGATTTTTGGTTATCTTTATATGAAACAATTTGAGAAAGGAAATGATTTTTTAGGTAACTTTATTATCAAAATAGAACAATTGATTCAAAAGAAAGACAAATCAACATTTAAAATATATAAAAATACTTCTTCAACTTCAACTCGAACAAATGTTCCGAAAGATGACTACGATTTTAATCATCAAAAAGTTGAAAAACAAAAGAAAATTGATGTAATTTTAGATAAAATTTCGCGATCAGGATACGAAAGTTTATCTAAAGAAGAAAAAGACTTTCTATTTAAAGAAGGTAGATAAAATGAGTGTAATCAGTAAGTTTAAACTAAATTATTTCAATCGTTTAGTACTAACAATAAATATTGTTTTTTTGTTGGTAGCTTATTGTGTTTATTTAAATAAAGTTTTTACACCTTCAGAAATACCTTATTTTAATTTTATCTCAATTGGTTTTCCAATTTTATTTGCATTCGGAACTATTTTTTTAGCTTATTGGTTATTATTTAGTTGGCGACATTTTCTATTGATTTTAATTCTTTCAGCTGGATTGTTTTATCCAATTTATTTATCTTATCCCATTGTACAATTCAATAAAATAGAAGCTAAAAAAGCCGATTTAACAGTTTTGACATACAATGCTCATGGTTTTAAGGATGAAGGAACGAAAGAATTTTTGATTAAAAATAAAGCGGACATTATGTTGCTTCAAGAGGCAAGAGAAGCTCAACAAAAGAGTTTGAAAAATAATGAGTTTAAAGATTATTATTCAGAATTTTATGGATTGTTAACGATTTATAGTAAATATCCAATTATCCAAACAAAAATAATAGAAACCGAAAATAGCGAAGATTTTAATGGACTTGCGGCATATGCAGATATTGATCTCGGAACCGATACAATTCGAGTAATCAATGTTTATTTGGAGCCTATGTATATCGATAAAACGATGGTAAAAGATATTATTCAATCAGAAGATTCGAAAACAGCTGAAATTTCGAGCAGAAAGGTCGAATTGAAATTGGTAAAAGGAATGCAAAAGCATCAAAAGCAGTTGGAAGCAATTATCCCGTATATCAAATCATCTCGTCATCCCGTTATTTTAGGAACAGACCTTAATGCTACGCCTATTTCGTATGAATACGAAAAATTAAAAAATTACCTTCACGATTCATATATAGCGGTAGGAAAAGGAGATGCTACAACTTTTCATGGATTTAAATTTCCAATTAGAATTGATTATTTATTTCATTCAAAAGAATTTACAGCTATTGAGGCAAATGTTATTCGTAAAAAATTTTCGGATCATTATCCTGTTGTTGTAAAATATAAATTTGCAGAATAATTTTTCCTATATTTATTTAATAATCAATCAAAATGAACCAAAAAGAAAGCTTTATTCAGGAAATACAAAAACGTTATTCCTATAAAAATGATAAAATAATATTAGGCAAAGCCAGATTAGATGGAGAAATTGTAGAAGAAGCTGAAATTTCAGTGGCATTAAAAACAATGAATCGTCATGGATTGATTGGAGGTGCAACCGGAACAGGAAAAACCAAATCTTTGCAAATTATCGCCGAACAACTTTCTTTAAAAGGGGTTCCGACTTTATTGATGGATATTAAAGGAGATTTGTCGGGAATTGGAGCAGCAGCAAATGCGGAAGATAAACATGCGCAAGAAAGAATGCAAGCGCTCGATTTACCTTATAATCCGCAAGGGTCAGCAGTGGAATTTTTGTCTATTTCTGATGAGCCAGGAGTTAAACTTCGTGCAACTGTAACTGATTTTGGTCCAATTTTATTCAGTAAAATTTTAGAATTAAATGAGACACAAGAAAGTATAATCTCAATTATATTTAAGTATTGTGAAGATCGAAATTTACCATTGATTGATTTGGAAGATATTCGACGCGTTTTACAATATGTAACAGATTCAGCTGAAGGTAAAGCAGAATTAAATTCTAATTATGGAACAATTGCGCCTGCTTCATTAGGAGCTATTTTACGTAAAATTGTTGCATTAGAACAACAAGGTGCAACAAAATTCTTCGGAGAACCAAGTTTTGATGTTCAAGATTTATTGAAAACAAAAGATGGTAAAGGAATCGTAAATATTATTCGTTTGATTGATATTCAAAATCAACCCAATTTATTTTCCACTTTTATGCTGAGTTTGTTGAATAAAATTTATTCTCAATTTCCTGAATCTGGAGATGCTGATCAACCTAAATTGGTTATTTTTATTGATGAAGCGCATTTGATTTTTAAAGAAGCAACGAAAGCTTTATTAAATCAAATAGAAACCATGGTAAAATTAATTCGTTCTAAAGGTGTTGGGTTATATTTTGTAACTCAAGTTCCTGGAGATGTTCCTGATGCAGTTTTGAGTCAATTAGGGCTTAAAATTCAACATGCATTAAGAGGTTTTACAGCAAAAGATCGCAAAGAAATTACGAAAGCAATCGAAAATTATCCAACGACAACTTATTATAAGGCAAATGAGGTAATCACACAATTAGGAATTGGAGAAGCTTTTGTGACTGCTTTAGATGAAAAAGGGATTCCAACGCCATTAGCATATACTTATATGCGCGCACCAAATTCGAGAATGGATGTGTTGACTTCTGATGAAATAAATACGATTGTAGCAAACTCAGATTTAGTCAATAAGTATGCGAAGAATATCAACCGTGAATCGGCTAATGAGATATTATCACAAAAATTAGAACAACAAAAAAATAGTGAACAAACAAGTAGTAAAAAAACTCCTTCAAAAAAAGTTCCACAAGAAAAAGATTGGACAGATAATCCTGTTGTACGTGACGTAAGTCGTACAGCAACTCGAAAATTGATGGATTGGGGAATGAAAATGTTAACTGATTTTTTAAAAGGAAAAAAATAAGCAAGTGTACGCGATTTTAGATATAGAGGCGACTGGCGGAAAAGTAGGAGAAGAGTCAATCATTGAGATTGCTGTGTATAAATATGATGGAAAAGAAATTGTTGATCAATTTATTTCATTAGTTAATCCCGAAAAAAAGATTGACAAATTTGTACAAAAATTAACTCAAATTACCGATAAAATGGTGTTAACTGCACCAAAGTTTCATGAAGTAGCTAAGAGGATAGTTGAAATTACAGATGATTGTATTTTAGTTGGACATAATGTGATGTTTGATTATAGAATGTTGAAACAGGAGTTTGAACGATTAGGCTATAATTATGAAAAAGAATGGATTGATACTTTTGAATACAGTGAGAAATTAATCCCAAATTTACCATCATATTCTTTGGGTAAATTGTGTCAATCCTTAGGTATTGTGGTAACAGATCGCCATCGAGCTTCTGGAGATGCAAGAGCAACGATAACGTTATTCAAAATGCTTTTAGATAAAGATTCTGAAAAAATTATCACCAAGAAAACAGGTTTAAAACAACCTAAAAAAGCAAGTTCTAAATATCAGAAATTGTTAGAAAATCTACCGAATACGACAGGTGTTTTTTACATGTACAATAGTAGAAAACAGTTAATTTATATTAGTAGAAGTAATAATATCGCACGATCTATCAATCAAATTTTTACATCAAAAACCTTAAAAGCAAATAAATTAAAACGTTATACTCGATCGATTAAATTTGAAGAAACTGGAAGCGGATTTTTAGCCGCTATAAAAGAGAATAATGAGGTTTTGACTAACCAACCAATGTATAATCTTAAACTAGTTGAAAATAAAGTATATCCGTATGGGTTGTATTATTTAGAATCGAAAAGAGGTTATTCACGTTTAGAAATAGGAAAAGTTAGAAAAGTAGAGCCTGTTTTAAAATTTAAGACGAAAGAACGTGCCAAAGAGGTTTTAGAAAAAATTGTTAATGATTACAATCTTTGTCAACAAGTAAATGAGGGAATAAAATCTGATGAATCTTGTTTTCAGTACAAAGTGAATAAATGTAATGGAGCTTGTATAAAGGAGGAATCTCGAGATGATTACAATAAAAGAATCAAGGATTTTATTCAAACGACAGAGTATCCTTCGGATACATTTTTAATCATTGATAAAGGTCGAAGTGGGATAGAGAAGTCATTTTATTTAATCGAAAATAAGGAATTTAAAGGATATGGCTATTACGAGTATCATCATCAGATAAAATCGCTTGAAAAGATACATAACATATTGATTCTAATTCAAGAAACAGATGAAATCAAGAATATGTTAAAATATTTTCTGTACAAGGTTTCGTCTAATCCAAGCCAAATTGTAATATTAAATTAAATTATTAGAAATAAAAAAAGGTCAGTTTAAAATACACTGCCCCCAAAAAGTTAGACACTTTTGGGGGCATTTTTTATGACAAGAAAAGTAAAATATGGTGTAGCATTTAAGTTACGTTGTGTGAAAGAAGTTTTAGAAAAACATCGAACAATACGTTCAATTAGTAAAAAAGAAAATATACATGCTTCTTTATTAAAGAAATGGGTTTCTGATTATCATAATCAAGGAATTTCAGGTATAGAACCTAAAAAAAAACAAACGTATAGCGTTGAATTTAAGTTGAAAGTTATTAAGTCTATAACCAAACAGTTTCTTAGTTTGCGTGAAGCACGCTTGAAATTTAATATTCCAAGTGAATCGGTTATTATAAAATGGCAAAAAGATTTTGCTACCTTTGGAATAGACGGATTAAAACCCAAACCAAAAGGCCGTCCCAAGACTATGAGCACATCTAAGGGTAGACCTAAAAAATCGAAACAACCGTTAACAAGAGAAGAAGAACTATTGTTAGAGATTGAACGTTTACGTTGTGAAGTTGCACTCTTAAAAAAGTTCAATGCCTTAATTCAAGCCGAGGAAGAAAAACAAAAGAAACTTGGACGCAAGCCATAAATGAATTAAGGCCAGAATTTCATCTAAATTTACTTTTAGATTGTACACATATGGCTAGAAGCAGCTTTTACTATCATATTTCACGTAGTAAAACAGATAAATACGAGGAATTAAAACTTAAGATAAAATCCATTTATCATCAGCATAAAGGGCGATATGGCTATCGACGAATTACCGATGAATTAAGAAAATCAGGAACTATCATCAATCATAAAACTGTTCTTAAACTGATGAATAGCTTAGGATTAAAGAGTTTGATTCGAAGAAAAAAATACAAATCTTACAAAGGAGAACAAGGAAAGATTGCACCAAACATCTTGCAAAGAGCATTTAAGGCTGATAAACCCAACCAAAAATGGGTAACAGATGTTACCGAGTTTAAAGTAAAAGATAAAAAACTATATTTATCACCAATAATGGATCTGTACAATCAAGAAATTATCAGCTATGAGTTAAGCGAACGACCTGTTTTTAATCAAGTAACTCAAATGCTTAAAAAGGCATTTAAAATAACGAAAGACACCAAAGATTTGATATTACATTCCGATCAAGGATGGCAATATCAAATGAAACAATATCAGGCTTTATTAAATGAAAAAGGAATCATACAAAGTATGAGTAGAAAAGGAAATTGCTTAGATAATGCTATTATCGAGAATTTCTTCGGAATACTGAAATCGGAACTATTTTATTTACAAAAATTTAATTCTATTGAAGAGCTAAAAAAAGAAATAAAACAATACATTTACTATTACAATAACGATAGAATAAAATCGAACTTAAATAAAATGAGCCCGATACAATATCGAACTCATTTTTATAATTATTAATTTTTAATCTGTCCAAACTTTTGGGTGCAGTCTAAAAACTGACCTTTTTGTTTTATATGAAATTAAGATTATTTAATTTCTTTGAAGATTACTCGTCTGTTTTCTAAGTTTTTCCAAGCAGGACAGTTTGTAACAGGATTACATTCAGCCCATTTTAAATCAGATTTTCCTTTTCCAACAGGAGATAATTTTGTAGTGTCTACACCTTTGTTAGCTAAAAAACGAACAACAGAAGCAGCTCTTCTTTCAGATAATTTTTGGTTGTAATCCACTCCTCCAGCGGCATCAGTATGACCTTCAACTACGAATTTAAAATCAGGATTTGCTAATAAAACTTCAGCAGCATGATTTAATTTTTCGTAAGATTGTTCTCTAATACGATCTGAGTTATAATCAAATTCAATTCCTTCTAAAAAAGCATTAATTTTTGTTGCAACTTCATCTCCAGAAATTCTTACAACCTTTTCAGGACAACCTCCATTTGTTGGTGGACCAGGGATTGTAGGACATTTATCTTCGCTATCAGGAATACCATCTCCGTCAGAATCTAATGAACAACCAGATCCGTCTACACGGATTCCTTCTGGAGTATCTAAACATTTATCCCATTGATCACAAACACCATCACGATCTTCGTCAATACATTCAAATGGAGTTTGTTCTACAGGAGCTTTGTATGCTAATGGAGAAACCCATTGTAAGGCATCTTTATGTTTTCCTATTTTATAGTGTAACCCTAAAGAGAATGTAATCATGTTATCATCGCGTCCTTCTTCAGTATCTGCAGCAGTTATACCACCTGAGTTGTGATAAGGCATTGGTTTTCCAGATCCATCAAATTCTTCATCACCAGACATGTAGTACATTCCACGTAACTCTAAATCAAATTTGTCATTCAATTTGTAACGTAAACCAGCACCAACTTGAGAATAAATAGATTTATCAGAGATATCTTGATCAGTTATTAATGTAAAATTAGGGTCTCCTTGAGGAGCATAATTGTTTCTATAAGCTTTATAGCCATGTATTCCTACTCCAGCGTATAAATGCATAGCCCATTTAAATTCAGTTCTGTTATCAACTCTTCGTAATAAATTTGAGGCATTCAAATCAGCTAAAACTCCAATTGCTTGGTATTTAGTTTTACCATAAGCATACCCATGATATCCACTTAAAGCAGAATCATCAATATTTCCTTTTTGTCTAGTTTTACCAAATTCATATTGTAAACTTAAACCAAAAGCATGGGTGATTTGTTTATTAACTTGTAATTGAACATCGTATCCTGGAGTGAAATATTTTCCCATCCAAGAAACTAAGTCAGAATTTTGCAAAGCGTTTAAACCTCCAAAAGCAGAAATAGACCAATCGTTAAATTCCTTTTTACTGTTGTTAAATGGCTTTTCATCGTACTTGGTTTGTGCAGTAGCACATGCCGCAGCACCTAAGATTAATAAAGATAAAAGTTTTTTCATAGGTTAGAAATTATTATAACTAATATAAAGCATTACTAAATATATTTTACAAAACTAATGAATTAATAATTAATATCTTAAAAAAAGTATAAACTTTTGATAAAATCTCTTGTGTAATTTTGAGGGTGTGGTATTTTTAACAGTTTAGAATCTATTAATAGGCTGTTGTAGAATAATATATCAATATCAATTAATCGGTCAACGTAACGTTCATTTTCTTTTGGTTGGACATATACTCTTCCCATTTTTTGTTCAATTTTTTTTACTATTTGTAACAATTCAAAAGGAGAATAATTAGTCAATAGTTCAATTTTTTGATTGAGAAATAGATTTTCAGTTGTAAAACCTTCAGCGCTATTTTCTAAAAGATTTGATTCTTTTTTTATTACCCCAACCTCTTTGTTTATAAGAGATTTAGCTGTTTCTATGTTATTTTTTTTGTCACCTAAGTTTGTTCCTAGTAACAAAATGGCTTTATTTTGCGACATATATGCAAAAGTAATAATAAATTAAAAATGAAAAACTTTTTCGGGAGAGTATTCTCTACAATTATAGGAAATCTATTAACGGTTAGTGTATTTATCATTCTACTTTTCGTGCTAATTTTTGTTTCAGCTTTATCTAAACCTTCAAAGAGTGTAACAGAAGGATCAGTTTTAGAGATTTCGCTCGAAAATCCAATTATGGAGAGTGATATGGATCGATCAGTTTCTTTATTTGATTTATCAGAGGATACAAATGTGTTTTTGCAAGATATCATTCATTCGATAGAGGCGGCAAAGAATGATAATAAGATAAAAGGAATTAGTTTAAAACTTGATCAATTTTCTGGTGGGGCAACACAAGCTACAGATATTCGTAATGCGTTAGAAGATTTTAAAAAATCGGGAAAATTTGTTTATTCGTATTCAAATTCCGGTAGTCAGTTGTCTTATTATATTAGTAGTGTAGCCGATAAAATTTACCAAAATCCTTTGGGAGGTACACTTTTACAAGGATTAAGTTCTAATATTATGTTTTTCAAAAATGCGGGAGATAAATATGGAGTCGATTTTCAAGTAATACGTCATGGGCAATTCAAAAGTGCTGTTGAACCATATATAAGAACAAATATGTCTGATGAAAATCGCATGCAATTGTCTGAATTATTAAATGATGTATGGGGAAATGTAGCTAATTCAATCTCAACTTCTCGAAAAATTTCTCCAGAACAATTTAATCTGGTAACAGATAGTTTATACGCTTTTATTCCAGAAATTGGAAAGCAAAATAAAATTTATGATATCATTGCACAAGAGAATGATTATCAGAAAATGTTATTTACAAAACTTGGATTAAAACAAGAAAAGTCAAAAACTGATTTTGAAGTATTAGAAAAACATACAATTAAGGTTGAAGACTATTTTGAGACTATTACAGAAAAATCTGAAAAAGCTAAAGTAGCTGTGTTATATGCTTCAGGAACAATTACGGAAGGAAATGGTTTTGATGGAATTCAATCTAAAACCTATGTAGATGCAATCCGTAAAATTTCGCAAAATAATAAAATCAAAGCATTGGTTTTACGTGTAAATTCGCCTGGAGGAAGTGCTAATGCATCGGAAGAAATTTTATATGAGTTGATGCAATTGAAAACAAAGATGCCAATAGTTGTTTCGTTTGGTGATGTAGCAGCCTCTGGAGGTTATTATATAGCTTTAGCTTCGGATAAAATTTATGCGCAACCTAACACAATAACAGGATCAATTGGTGTTTTTGGAATGATACCAAACGCACAAAAATTATTTAATAATATAGGTTTAAACTTTGATGAAGTGAAAACGAATGCAAATGCAGATCAATTGAAGTCGTTAACAACACCCTTGTCACCAACGGCTAAAAATACGATGCAGAAATCAATTGTTTTAATCTACAGTAAGTTCGTAAATCATGTTGCAGCAAACAGAAAATTAACCTACGAACAAGTGGATAAAATAGGGGAAGGGCGAGTATGGTCTGGAACTCGTGCAAAACAAATTGGTTTGATTGACGATTTTGGAAGTTTAGAAACAGCGATTAAGGAAGCAGCTAAATTGGCTAAAATCGAAAAATATTCGACAGAAAGTTATCCAAAACGTAAAGATTCTTTCGAAGAATTTATGGATAATCTCCAAGGAAAAAATACCGAAGCTGCAATTGCAAAAGAATTAGGTTCGGATGGAATTAGAATTTACAAAGAAATAAAGTTAATGAATGAACAAAAAGGTGTTCAATTAAGATTACCTTATGATATTCAGATTCAATAAAAATCATAAAAAAGGGTTAAAAAAAAATTAACCCTTTTTTATTGCTAAAAACTTCCTATTTTAGTGAAAATATTTAGATGATTAAAAAATTAAATTCTCTTTTATAATCATCTAAATTTATTATACTTTTGTACATTCATTTTTAATAATACTGAGACATAATCAACGATGGGATTATTTGATTTTTTCACGCAAGAAATTGCGATTGACTTGGGGACTGCTAACACTTTAATTATCCATAATAATAAGGTTGTAGTAGATAGTCCGTCTATCGTCGCTATACATAGAAGAACAAATAAAGTTATTGCTGTTGGAGAACAAGCAAAACACATGCAAGGAAAAACGCATGACGATATAAAAACAATTCGTCCTTTGAAAGACGGAGTAATTGCAGATTTTGAAGCTTCAGAATTTATGTTGACAGAGTTCATCAAGAAAATTCCTGGAATTCAAGGTAAATTATTTTCACCTTCATTGCGTATGGTGATTTGTATTCCATCTGGAATTACCGAAGTTGAAAAACGTGCTGTTAAAGATTCTTGTGCACGTGTCAACGCAAAAGACGTGCGTCTTATTTACGAACCAATGGCTGCTGCGATTGGAGTTGGAATAGATATCACGCAACCTAAAGGTAACATGATTATCGATATAGGTGGTGGTACAACAGAGATTGCCGTTGTTGCATTAGGTGGTATTGTATGTGATAAATCTGTAAAAATTGCAGGTGACGTCTTTACAAACGATATTGCTTATTATTTAAGAACCCATCATAATTTATATATCGGAGAAAGAACTGCCGAGCGTGTTAAAATTGAAGTTGGAGCTGCTGTGGAAGAATTAGAGCATGCACCAGATGATATGCCAGTTCAAGGACGTGACTTAATTACAGGAAAACCAAAAGAAATTACTGTAAATTACCGCGAAATTGCACGTGCATTAGATAAATCAATTTTACGTATAGAAGATGGTGTGATGGAAACATTGTCTCAAACTCCTCCAGAATTAGCTGCTGATATCTACAATACAGGTATCTATATGGCTGGTGGTGGAGCTATGTTGAGAGGTTTAGATCAACGTATTTCTAAAAAAACAGGCTTACCAGTTTTCTTGGCTGATGATCCTTTACGTGCTGTTGTTCGTGGAACAGGTATTGCACTTAAAAATATAGATAAATTCACTTTCTTAATGAAATAGAAGAGTAAAAAGCAATGCAATATATTCTGAATGTGATTAGAAGAAATGGAATGCTATTAATTTTTGTCTTTTTAGAGTTAATTGCATTGTTTCTTGTCTTTAAGAAAAATATTTATCACGAAACTATACTCGCCTCTGCAAGTACATCTTTTACAGGTTATGTAAATGATAAAATTGCGAAGGTGACAAACTTCGTTCAATTACCACAAACAAATAAAGATTTGATGGATGAAAATGCGTTCTTGCGCGAGCAATTAGTGCATTTAGGTATTAAAGATGCGAAAACAAAAAAGTTTTATAAATCAGATACTTTAGGTTATCACCAAACATATTCTTTTGTACCTACAGAAATTGTAAATAATTCTATCATCAAAACACAAAACCTTTTGACTATTGATAAAGGAACAAATGATGGAATTGAAAAAGGGGATGGTATTATTACAAATAATGGTGTAATTGGTATTGTAACCTATGCGGGGAAAAATTATTCTCGTGCAATATCTTTATTAAACAAAGACATCAATATCAATGCCCGTATCAAAGGCAATCAATATTTTGGGACAGTGAAATGGGATGGGAAAGATCCTCGTTTTGTTCAGTTATATGAAATTCCAAAATACATCGAAGTCAAAAAAGGAGATACAATCGAAACAGACGGTAAATCGCCTGTTTTCCCAGAAGGAATTATTATAGGAAAAGTTGTAAGCAAAGGAATTGACGAAACGGGTGAAATGAAAGTTCAAGTAAGATTGAAACAAGATTTCGCTAATTTAGCTCAAGCCTATGTGGTAACTAACCTGAATAAAGTTGAAATTCAACAAGTCGAAAAATCAGATACTTTAACAAACACACAGAATGTTCAATAAAGATTTTTTAATCAACATTATCAAGATTATAATTTTAGCTTTACTGCAAGTTTTTGTCTTCAATCATATCAACTTTTTAGGAAGCTATCAACCATATATCTATATTGTTTTTGTGTTATTTTATCCACCATCTCAAAACAAATATGCATTATTGATGTTATCTTTCTTATTGGGATTAATGATAGATATTTTCGAGTATACAGGTGGAATACATGCATTTGCTTTAACTTTTATAGCTTTTTTACGTAATCCAATTATTAAGCTGTTGGCAGGAAAACAAGATTATGAGATGGAATTTTTCTCTTTCAGTTCGTTTAGTTTTGCACAATGGTTGTTTTATTTGGTTATTTTGATACTTGCTCATCACGTTGTTCTATTACTTTTAGAAAACTTTAAACCATCTGGAATCGGATCTTTGATGCTAAAAGCTTTAATTAATTCGGGAATAACTTTTGTGTTTGTTTTCATTTATAAAATTTTATTTAAAAATAAAGTTGGAGTATGAAAAAGTTGATGGTTGTTTATGCGTTAATCCTGTTTATAGTTGTACTATTTATAGGACGTTTAGCGTATTTGCAATTGTTTACAGATCGGTATACGCTGAATGCGTTTAATACATCTATCAAGCAAGAAATTGTATATCCTAATCGTGGTGATATCCTTGATCGTAACGGAAAATTATTGGTGAGTAACACTTATTCGTACGAATTAGATGTTATTCCAGCCAAAGTTGTGGACAAAGATGGAGAAGTTATAAATGATTTTGATAAAGCAAAATTCTCTAAAATGGTTGGTATTTCAACCAAACAATTCGACTCGATTTTAACTAAAATCACTTCAGCCAAAGATTATAAAAAATTATCTCCATATCCTTTTCTAAAAAATATTTCGCGCGAAAATTTTGCTCGAATGCAAGAACAATTGTACTTATATCCGGCATTTAGTATCATCAAACGTCCCGAACGTAAATACATGGTAAATTCTGCGGGAAATATATTGGGCTATATAAACGAAGCGAATCAATCGTACATTAAAACCGATTCTACATATTATCAACCAGGTGATTTAGTAGGAATTGCAGGTGTTGAAAAATCGTATGAAAAAGATTTGCGTGGTGTAAAAGGTGTGAAAAACTGGATTGTAGATCGAACAATGAATGTTGTTGGACCTTATAAAAATGGAGATTACGATCGTGCAGTAAAAAGTGGTAAAACAGTAAACTTAACTATCGATTTTCGCTTACAAGAATTAGCAGAACAAATGCTCAAAAATAAACGAGGAGCTGTGGTTGCAATTGATCCTACGAATGGAGAAATTTTAGCTTTAGCTTCAGCGCCTACCATTAATCCAAATGATTTTTTGAATTCTAAATTAAGAAATGCTTTAATCAATGACTCAATTTCTCGTCCTACCTATGATAGAGCTTTACAAGGATCATATCCGCCAGGTTCTACGTTTAAAGTTTTGACTGCTTTAGCAGGAATGCAAATGGGGACCATGACAGAGCAAACGACTTATGTTTGTAAGCACGGTTATCGATACGGACGTATGCATATTGGTTGTCACTGTGGAATGTATTATGCACCACAAGGTTTAGAACGGGCAATAGGAAAATCTTGTAACAATTATTTTTCTGAAGCTTATCGAGATATTGTCAAGAAAGATCCCAATAATTATGGCGTTGGAATGAATGAATGGGCAGCGATTATGAATAGTTTTGGACTTGGTAAATTCATGGGAACTGATTTACCAGTAGGTAGTAAAGGTCTTATTCCAACGGAAGATTTTTATGACTCTCGCTTTGGAGAAGGGGTTTGGAATCCTTATCGAATTATTTTTAACGGTATGGGACAAGGAGATATCAATACAACGCCTTTGCAAATGGCAAATTTTACAGCTGCAATTGCGAATAAAGGATATTTTTATACCCCACATATTGTGCGTAGAATTGATGGAAAACCTCTGAAAGATTCTACTTACATAGTAAAGAAAAATACGTTAGTTGATCCGAAATATTTTGATATCATTCATAGGGGAATGCGAAATGTTTTCACAATAGGAACAGCTCGTGGCTTTGAAACAAGTAGTTTTGTTCAATATGGAAAAACGGGAACGGCACAAAACTCGCAGGGACAAGATCACTCTTTGTTTATTCTTTTTGCACCTGCTGATAAACCTAAAATTGCCGTAGCTGCAATTGTTGAAAATGGACATTATGGAGCAACTTGGGCAGGTCCGATGACGAGTTTAGTGGCAGAATTATATCTTACAGATACGATTAAACGTACACCTTTATTAGAACGAATGAAAAATGGTAACTTACAAGGTGAATACCGTCGTCAATGGATAGATTATTTAAAAAGAAAAGGATTATATATTGAACCAGTGAAAAAAGATTCTTTAGGAACGAAAGCTGGTGAATTAAGAACAAATAAAGATTCAACAAAATTTAAAAATGAGTCAAAACAGATTACTAAAAGGAATTGATTGGACCGTTTTGATCCTTGGGTTTCTAATAGTAACCTTCGGAATTATGAACGTTTACAGTGTCAATCCAGATTTAGGTGAAAAACAGCTAATTTGGTTTGGACTTGGGATGGTCATGATTTTATGTTTGATCATTGCGAGTGGAAACAATCGTAATTTTTTCGAAATTTATAGTCCCGTTTTTTATATTGTCTCCTTAATCCTCTTGGTAGGGGTTTTGATTGTTGGTAAAGAAATTAATGGAGCAAAAGCTTGGTACCGTTTTGGTCCGTTGAGTTTGCAACCCGCTGAGTTTGCAAAAATTGGTACAGCTCTATTAATCGCTAATTTTATTAACCATTCTAATGCCAATTTAAAGGATATCAGTTTTGTAGGGAAAGTCTTGCTTGTTATTGCAATTCCAGTAGCTTTGATTCTGTTGCAACCCGATTTAGGATCAGTGATTATTTTCTGTTCGTTTAGTATTGCGTTGTATCGAGAAGGATTAAACCCATGGATTATTATCGCACCCATCATTTTATTGGTTATTTTCCTTATATCAATTGTACAAATTCCTTTTTATGTTTTATTAATTTTAGGATTTATAATTCTTACAATTGCACTATTAATTTTGGCTTTCAATTACAATCAAAATGTAATTGATGCGATGCATGGGATATTAATAGGACTATCGATTTTCTTTCTATTATTGATAGGAATTTGTTATTTGGTCGAAGATTTATCCGAATCAACGAGAGAATCTTTTGGACATCTTTTTCCTATGCGTGCTTTATTTTTCTCGGAACCAATCTTTTTTAACACTGTTTTCTTTGGATTAATTGGTTTTGCAATATCGATAATTCCTGTGTTAATTTTGAAGTTAACCGAACAAAAGGAAATGAATAATTCACCTTTCAAAACTCAAAATGGGTTGTCTGCAAACGTGTTGAATTTTAGTATTATTGTTTCGATTGTTTTATTATTATTTGCAAGTACGGTTAGTTTTATTTCACCTATTATTTTCGAAAAATTACCAAAACACCAAAAAGAGCGTGTAATGGTTTTATACGAAGGAGAAGCAAAATACCGCGATACTTCTGGATATAACTTATTGTATGCAAAAACAGCAATCGGTTCGGGAGAATTATATGGAAAAGGATATAATCAAGGAACGATTAAGAAAGGAAGATTTGTGCCTGAACAACAAACAGATTATATTTTTACCGCAGTAGGCGAGGAGTGGGGCTTTATAGGAAGTACAGCTTTGGTTATTGTCTATGCCATTTTTGTGGGACGATTATTTTTCTTAGCCGAAAATCAAAAGAATAAGTTTGCACGATTTTATGGATACTCGGTTGCGTCAATTTTATTCTTTCACTTTTTTATCAATATTTCGATGGTAATCGGACTTTTCCCAACAGTTGGAATTCCCTTACCATTCTTTAGTTATGGGGGAAGTTCCTTATGGGGATTCACTATTTTGATAGGAATCTTCTTAATTATTCATTATAAGAACAGTCAAGGATTTATATAAAAACATATAGATTAAAAAAGCTACATTCTTAGAATGTAGCTTTTTTAGTTGTGATTATTTCGATACTTCTAATTCAGAAATATGACTTACTTTTTTGATTAATTTATTGTCTTTATCAATTAATAATAAAGTAGGAGTAGATTCAATTCCAAATTCTGCAGCAATTGGTGAATCCCATCTCAAGAGATCAGAATAATTGTACCACGAGAAATCTTTTGTAGCACTTTCAAAGGCATTTTGATCATAGTCTAAAGAGATTGCAACTATTTCACCACCTTTTGCTTTAAAGTCTTTGTAAAACTCTTTAATATGAGGAACCTCTTGTTGACAAGCAGGACACCAAGACGCCCAAAATACAATTAGTTTTTGATTGGTTTTAATATCATACAATGATTTCTTTCCCTTTACAGCTTTATCAAATGTGATATTTGGAACCTGTTGACCAACTTGTATTAAACTAACACCAGCTATCTTCTTTAATTGATCTGTAACTTTTCCTTTTAGTCCATTTATTTTTTCACCATATTTTTGATGAAAATTAACATATTCTTTTTTTGGAACAAATTTTAGAATTGCCGTCAAAACATTTTGACCTCTTGTAGTTTCAATATTTGTTTTTTCTAAGATTTCATCTGTCGCAGCAATCAAATTATCTTCGATATTTTGGTTGCCTGCAGTTGATAGTTTCGTATTGATATAAGCAAAAATCAAATCATTGAACATCCCAGATTGCTCTAAGCGATGATCATCATTTGAAAAATGATTCAGAATCGATTCTACAGTCGAAGCATTTCTATTATTTTGTGCTTGTTGCTTTAGATCATTTAACTCATTTATATAAGTGACTAAATCAGAAAATTTTTCACTTCTTTTTAAATCATTGATTCGTTTATCTTCTTTTACCATTGCCATGTAAAACTCATCCGTAGGTTTATACATTCGCATTAAATATGGAAAAACTTGATTTTGAATTTCGTTTAATGGTTGTAACGCCAAAACTTTATTATATTCATTTTGTGCACTACCTTCAATAACTTGAAGTTTAGAATTTATTTCTTGACCTGTAACTGTTTTAAATTTCAAATCTTTGTTATCTGTCAGTAACGATAAATTTTCTCCTGTTGGTAAATTGATACGTACAAAACCATTGTATTTTGATGGTACTTTTGCAGTGAAATTACCATTGTTGTCAGTTTTGGAATTGTTGATTAATTTCAATTCAGCATTTTCGTAAACCTTTACTAAAACTGGTTTATTGGCGTAATTTTCTAATTGACCAGAAATTGTAAACTGTCCAAAAACAGAGCTTCCTAAAACAATAAGAGGAATTAAAAATTTATTTTTCATAATTTTTTGTGATATAAAAAAACCTCAATCATTTGATTGAGGTTTAAAAGTATGATTATTATTAATTAAATCAAAGATTTTTTGTATTTGTTCATAGCGAAATATACAACAGCTACTGCAATTGCAAATCCAATTAAATAAATTGTATACTCATCGATTGGAGTTGCTGGATTTCCAGGAGTATTTGTATCTGGAGGTGGTGGACCACAATCTGGATCTAGAGGATCGCACCCTTGAGCATATGTTGTTAGAGCAAATACATTAAATATAAATAAGGTTAGTAGTAATCTAAAATTTTTCATAAGGTTAGCGGTTTATTAATTAATTGTTTTTTGAGATACAACTTTTCCATCTTTATATGTAATAACTACTACATGTACTCCTGTAGTAAGATTTAATTTGTAATCTGAGTTAGTAGAAATATCTACATTACGAGAAATTAATCTTCCTGTTATATCATAAATTTCAATCTTGGCATTTGTATTTTTATCCTCAAAACGAACGTATTTGTTCGTCTTATCTTTATAAATATAAGTTGCATTATTTTTATTTAAATCATCAGTTCCCAAAACTAGAGGAGCTTCATTCCAATAAAGCTCAAATTGATCATTTATGTTAGGATTTGCAACAAATTTTATCTGAGTATTAGCATCTACTTCAACAACATTATTTTTAGATTTATCTAATAAATAGTATTTACCGACAGAAAAGTTATCCACTCTATTTAAAATTGATTGTTCAAATAATCTTAAATTGATCGTATAGTTATGCCCTTCAATTAAATTATTAAATCCAATACCGATTGGTTTTCCTATATAATCTAGCGAGTTAAATTGGTTCAATAAAGTTTGTGAGTTAGTTACAATAGTTCCATCATTTTTTTCTTCAAAAATGAATATTGGATTTTTTGAAATAGATTCATTTACTGAATTCCCTGTAGTATAAAAATTTGAGTTCACTAAATAAGCAGCATCTCCAAGTATTGAATTATCTTCCAATAAAAATAATTCTAACTGAGTAAAATCATTACCTGCAATTAAACCTTTACTTTGTAAGCTTGTATCTTCTAGTAAATTATAACTACTTGTGTCGTTACTCGATCTAGCATAAAGGCCTGAAGTGCTTCCATTTGTAAAGTCATAAATAAAAGTTTTTTGTCTATCCGTTATATTAAAATTTGCTGTAACGATATTACTACCACCATTATTAGCTTTAAGCATTGTATAGTAATCAATTTCGAAGTACTCAAATGGTTTAACTATTAAAGCGTCAGGATTTCCTGCCCAAAAATATGGATTAGCTCCAGTTTCAGATTTTTGTAAATAAGCAGTAATTCTAGTCGTGTTAGTATTACTTCCACCTGTTTGATCATCCCAGTTAACAGAGTAATTATTAGCTAATTTATGTATTCTGAATTTAATTGTAGTAGGTTCAAAAGTTTCAGTAGGACCTTTAATCGCTCCATTAACAACAAATTTTATCCAAGAATTAGCAATAGATACATCACTTAAATCCAAATTTGATGTAAATGGATTTGAAAAACGATGTAAATTCTTTCCATAGCGAGAATTTGTATCAGGAGCATTATTTCCTAAGTATGATACGAACTCCTCGTTATAATTATTTCTAAGATTTTTCCAATTACCCCAAGTTAATTCAGAAAACTGTTCTTTAGTTTTATTTACAATTCCACTTTCGACATTGTTTAATGTTACAGCTTTGTTATTTGGCTTACCGTAAGTAGCGAATTTATTTGAAGCTGATATTCCTTCAAGAAAACTTTTAAAGGCACCATTCATTGTATTAATAGTGTAGTTAGCACCAGCAACTACATCTGTTCCTTTAGGAACATTATCATATTCTGTTTCTTTAACATCCCAAGCAAGTATCGTTTGGTTATATCTGTTAGTTCCACAGTTCGAATTTACAGCACACTCTCCTCTAAATGCAGAAGAGTTAGAAGTAATATTATTAATTATATTTTCAATTTTATCATCTTGATAAGGTAAACCAAATGGGTAATAATCATTTAGAGATTGATTGATATTAGATCTTTCGATTGCTAATTGTCCAGAAACAGAAGATGCTTGATCAATTATTAATTGACCATATTCCGTACTAGTATTGTACTTATTGACGAAGTTTTTACCAATAGTATTTTGGTTATTAAAATTACCTCTAACTTGAATGTTTCCTTCGTTGATTATTTTTTCTGTAGTTCCTGCTGTAGCATCAGTTGTAACATTTACATTTCCACCATTGTAGAAAAGTGTATTTGGATTTACTTTAACAACAACTGCATCTTTAATATAGGTATCTTGCGCAGAAGCACTATACATTGCACTTAATGCAAATAAAGCAAGTAGATTCTTTTTCATATATTATGTTATTTTTGGTTAGGTATCCTTTAAATTTTATTAAAATCAATACAAATATAAACAAAACTTTTATTAAAAAGTTACTATACAATTAATTATATTATAACCTTCTCTGGTAAATCTTTAATGTTATACATTAAGTCTGTAAAAATTTCTTCCGTAACTGCTCGTAATCCACGAGCTCCTAAACCCAATTCATTGGCACGGTCTACAATTTTATTTAGGGTTTCGTCCGTCACTATAAGCTCTTTTTCATCTAAGGCAAATAGCTTTGTATATTGTTTGATAAGCGAGTTTTTTGGTTCAGTCAAAATAGCTCTCATCGCTTCTTTATCTAACGCTTTAAGATAAGTAATAATAGGCAAACGTCCAATTAATTCTGGAATAATACCAAAGTTTTTCAAATCTTGTGCGTTTACTTCGTCCAAAAGATTTTCGACTTCTTTTTGATCGTCGTTTTTAAAACCAATTACATGTTTTTTCAAACGATCTGCAATGTGTTTTTCAATTCCAGAAAAAGCACCTCCAGCTATAAATAAAATATCTTTTGTATTAACTTCTATAAATTTTTGGTCAGGGTGTTTACGTCCTCCTTTTGGTGGAACATTAACCACAGTTCCTTCCAGAATTTTAAGTAAAGCTTGTTGAACGCCTTCTCCAGAAACGTCTCTAGTAATAGAAGGATTATCGCTTTTTCGTGCTATTTTATCTACTTCGTCGATAAAAACGATCCCTTTTTCAGCAAGTTCTAAATTGTAATCTGCAGCTTGTAAAAGTCTAGTTAAAATACTTTCTACATCTTCTCCTACATATCCTGCTTCTGTCAATACAGTTGCATCAACAATTGCAAATGGTACATTTAATAATTTAGCAATTGTTTTTGCTAATAATGTTTTTCCACTTCCAGTTTCTCCAACTAAAATAACGTTCGATTTGTCAATCTCAACATCATTATCTTTGTCCAGTAATATTCTTTTATAGTGATTGTAAACTGCAACAGACAATATTTTTTTTGCCTGATCTTGACCAATCACATAATCATCTAAAAACTCCTTAATTTCTTTAGGTGATTTTAAAGTTAGAGGTTTTATCAAATCGTTATTTGCATTAAATTTCGATTCTTCTAAAACAATACCATGCGCTTGCTCAATACAATTATCACAAATATTACCGTCAATTCCAGACACTAAAATATTTACTTCGTTTCTGCTTTTTCCGCAAAAAGAGCACTTATTTTCTTCCAATTTTTTATACTTAATTAAGCTGCAAAGGTACTTATTTTGTTTTAGATAGAAAATATTTCTTTGTTAATTTGTAGATGTTTTTAAGTATGTTTATATAGGGCTTTATAATCTGCTTTTTATAACTGTTGTTTTTTACTCATTTCTATTGATTTACTACGTTTTTACTTGTAGAAAATAAAAAAGGATTCTAAATAATTAGAATCCTTTTTTGTTATAATGTTTGAATTAGAATTTTACTTTCGAGGTAACAAAACTTCGTCAATCATTCCATATTCTTTTGCTTCTATAGAAGTCATCCAGTAATCACGTTCACCATCTTTTTCGATTTGCTCGAAAGTTTGACCAGAATGGGTTGCAAGAATGTCGTATAATTCTTTTTTCAATTTCAAGATTTCTTTCAATGTGATTTCCATATCAGTTGCTTGACCTTGAGCACCACCTAATGGTTGGTGAATCATCACGCGAGAGTGTTTTAGAGCCGAACGTTTTCCTGCTGCTCCTGCACATAATAGAACTGCTCCCATAGAAGCGGCCATACCTGTACAAATTGTCGCAACATCAGGTTTTACCAACTGCATCGTGTCGTAAATCCCTAATCCTGCATATACACCACCACCTGGTGAGTTAACATAAATTTGAATGTCTTTTGTGGCATCTACACTTTCTAAGAACAATAATTGCGCTTGAATGATGTTTGCAATTTGATCATCGATTCCTGTTCCTAAAAAGATAATTCTATCCATCATCAATCGAGAGAAAACGTCCATTTGTGCAACGTTCAATTTTCTTTCTTCAACAATGTAAGGCGTTGTGTTTTGGATATAACTCTCCATATGTAAAGAGCTAATTCCTTTGTCTAACAGCGCATATTTTTTAAATTCTTCTCCTACGTTTTTCATTATTCAATTTAGATTTTAAATGAAAGGTATAAAGAATTTTTTAGAAGTGATTAAGCTTCTGCCAATTCTTTATTTTTTTCAGTAATGATGTCAACAAACTCGTCAAATGTTACTTCTTTTTCGTTCAATTTTACATTGTTTTTAAAGATGTCTAACATTTTGTCTGTAAACACTTGGTATGATAAACGGTTGTATTCTTCCTGATTTTGTAAAGCAGACATTGCAATTTGTTGTAATGTATCTTCTGGAATAGAATTTTGACCGTACATTTTTAATTGATCTTTGATCGCAGCAAAAGCAGCTTCTTTTACTTCTTCAGCATTTACTTCAACATTATTCAATTCAGCAATTTTAGCTTCGATTAATTGGTAACGTAAACCTTTGTCCATTTTAGCCAATTCTTCTTTTGCTTGCTCTTCAGAAGTTACATTTTCGTTAGAAGAAATTAACCATTTAGTTAAAAATTCTGTTGGTAAATCAAACTGAACTGTCTCTAGTAATTTAGCGACAACATCGTTGATAATTTGTTTGTCAGATTCTTTGTTGTACATGTTTTCTGACTCTTCTTTGATTTTGTTACGGAAAGCTTCTTCTGAATCTACAGCTCCTTCTCCATAAACTTTATCAAATAATTCTTGGTTAACTTCTGCTTTTTCTGCTTTGTTAATTTCTTTGATTGTATAAGTTACTTTAGTTCCTTCTTCAGTAACTTCTGTGTTCAATTGTTGAGCAGCTTCTTCAGCAGTGTCAAAAATATCGTTAGAATTTACTTCTACAACATCACCAACTTTTTTACCAATAAATGCAGAAGCATCTTTTAATTCTTCTAAACGGATAAATGTTGGTTTAGTTTCTTGACCTTCTACAGCAGCTTCTACTTTTAATACTGCTTCTGCTTCAGCTTCAGCTAATGATTTTAATGATCCAAAACGAGCAGCGAAGTTGTCAACATATTTTTGGATTTCGTCTTCAGCAACTTTTACTTTGTAGCTTTCAACTTCAACTTTAGATAAGTCAACCTCAAATTCAGGAGCTAATCCTAATTCGAAATCAAATGATAATTGATCAGCATTCCAATCAACTTCTTTCATTACAGGAACTGGATTTCCTAAGATTGATAATTTTTCTGTGTTGATGTAGTCAGAAACACTTTTTTGTAAGATTTCGTTAACTGTATCAAAAATAACAGCTTGCTCGTATTGTTTTTTTACAAAACTCATTGGAACTTGCCCTTTACGGAATCCTTTGATGTTAGCTGTTTTTCTGTATTGGTTCAATACATCAACTACTTTCTCTTGATAATCTGCCTTGTCAACAGTTACAGTTAATACTGCGTTTAATTTGTCTGTTGTATTTTTAGTAATATTCATCTACCTTAAATTTGGAGTGCAAATGTATAAAATTTTAATCATTTTTAATAGAAGAAAAAGAAAATCCAAGCAATTCATTCTCTATAAATTAACAATTGAGATTGAATCTTATCAAATTGTTTAGATTTAGATTTTTAGTTGTCTTGATTATAATTTATTATTCACAAATTTTGATTGATATTTTCAATAATTAAGCCAATAGAAATCAACTGTCAGATTGACATAAAAAAAGTCCAGCAGAATAATCTACTGGACTTTTATATTTAGAATGCTATAATTTTATAGTTCTCCGTAATTTGCGTAAGATTCATCAAACTGAAAATCTTCCATAAATTTCGTTGTATAGTTTCCTGCTACAAAATCTGGATGATCCATTAATTGTAAATGGAAAGGAATTGTTGTTTTGATACCTTCAATATAAAACTCACCTAATGCACGTTTCATTTTCTGAATTGCTTCTTCACGTGTTTGTGCTGTTACGATTAATTTTGCAATCATTGAATCGTAGTTAGGTGGAATTGTATATCCAGCGTATACGTGTGTATCTACGCGAACACCATTACCACCAGGAATGTTAATATTTGTAATTTTTCCTGGAGAAGGGCGGAAGTCATTGTATGGATCTTCTGCATTGATACGACATTCGATTGAATGTCCTTGAGGGTAATAGTTTTTACCAGAAATAGGTTCACCAGCTGCTAACATAATTTGTTCGCGAACTAAGTCGAATCCTGTTACTTGTTCTGTAATTGGGTGTTCTACTTGGATACGAGTATTCATCTCCATAAAGTAGAAGTCTCCGTGTTTATCAACTAAAAACTCAATTGTACCAACACCTTCATAACCGATATATTCACAAGCTTTAACTGCTGCTTCCCCCATACGTTTACGTAAATCGTCTGTCATAATAGGAGAAGGAGTTTCTTCTGCTAATTTTTGGTTACGACGTTGAATAGAACAGTCACGCTCAGATAAGTGACAAGCTTTACCGTTTTGGTCACTTGCAACTTGAATTTCGATATGACGAGGTTCTTCAATCAATTTTTCCATGTACATACCGTCGTTACCAAAAGCTGCTGCAGCTTCTGTACGAGCAGATTCCCATGCATGTAATAAATCTTCTTCTTTCCAAATTGCACGCATCCCTTTACCACCACCACCGGCAGTAGCTTTCATCATAACAGGGTATTTTATTTCGCGCGCAACCTCTAAAGCTTGTTCATAGCTTTCTAACAAACCGTCAGAGCCAGGAACAACAGGTACTCCTGCTTCTTTCATTGTAGCTTTAGCATTTGCCTTATCTCCCATACGGTCGATATTATCAGCAGGCGCTCCAATGAATTTTATTCCGTTAGATGCACAGATTTTAGAAAAAGTAGAGTTTTCAGATAAGAATCCATAACCTGGGTGAATAGCATCCGCGTCTGTAATTTCTGCAGCCGCGATGATGTTAGCCATTTTTAGGTATGAATCTTTACTTGGAGCAGGACCAATACACACCGCTTCGTCTGCGAAACGTACGTGTAAAGATGTTTCGTCCGCTTTAGAGTAAACAGCAACCGTTTTGATTCCCATTTCTTTTGCAGTACGTATAATACGCATTGCAATTTCACCTCTATTAGCGATTAATATCTTCTTAAACATAATTTTTTAGATGTAATTGATTAAGCTGGATCAACTAAGAATAATGGTTGATCGTACTCAACTGGACTTGCATCGTCCACTAAGATTTTAACAATTTTACCAGAAACTTCAGATTCAATTTCGTTGAATAATTTCATTGCTTCAACAATACATAATACTTTACCTGGAGCGATAGAGTCACCTACACCTACGAAAGGTTCTTTTCCTGGGCCAGCTGAACGGTAAAATGTTCCAATCATAGGAGATTTTACTGTGATTAAATTGCTGTTTTCTTCTTCTGATGGAGTCGTAGAGTTGTTTGCTGGTGCAGCAGCTGGCACTTGTGGCGCTGCAGCTTGTGCTACAGGAGCTTGAGGTACATAAAATTGTTGAGACGCAACTTGCGCAGGTACGCTTGCTAAAGTTTTGATTTTAATCTCGATGTCATCTTGTTTGATGCTTACTTCAGCAACTTCTGCTTTTGATACGAATCTAATTAAATTTTGAATGTCTTTAATGTCCATATAATGCGGTTTTTTTATTTGACCTTTATGTTTGTTTTAATAAAACGATTTCAAAGGTATTGAAAAAAAAATAAAAAAAGCTGTTTCTTTTATAGAAACAGCTTCAAAATCTTTATAAGATTATATTATTCAGTAACTTCTTGTACTTTTTCTAATACTACTTTTCCTTTGTAGTATAATTTCCCGTCAGACCAATGAGCTCTGTGGTATAAATGTGCTTCACCAGTTGTTTTATCGATTGCTAATTGAGGAGCTTCGATTTTGTAGTGTGTTCTACGTTTATCTCTTCTTGTTGACGACTGTCTTCTCTTAGGATGTGCCATATCTAACTACTTTTTTTCTTTATTTCTATAATTTATTTTAATAATAAAAACCAATTAAGGTTTCAAATCTTTCAATTTTGCCCAACGTGGATCAATGTCGTCATTATCGTCGTCATCACCATTATCGTTGTCATCCTCATCCTCATCGTTTTCTGCATCTTCGTCTAATTCGTAAATGCTATACTGATCAAGTAAGTCTATCATTTCAGAATTACTTTCTCCATTTAAAACATCAGGATGAATTCGTTTTGTTGGTACTGATAACATTGCTAATTCATAAAGAATTTGTGCAAGGTTGATTTGGTATTCTTCACGAGGAATAACCCAAATTTCAAAATCAGTATCGTCAAACTCGTCGCCAAATTTAACAATTAATTCTGCATTATTCGAAATTTCTTGCTGAAACAATTCTCCAGTTAAATCGCAAGGAACAGTAATGTTTCCTTTTAAGCTAATTTCTAACTCGAGCATTGTTGATTTTTTATCTAAAATGATTGATACAATCATCGTAGGATTTTCAAAATCTTGCTCAATTTCAAATAAATCAAAGAACGATTGTGATAATTCGAACGTAAAATTACTCTTACCAAAAGGCAAGCTTGTAAATATAATATTATAATTTTTCAACTTGTCCATACCACAAAAAGGTGTGCAAAGATAATCTAATTTATTTAAAATTAATAGCTCTTTACAACTTATTTTAAATTTTTATTCTTTATTATCGCCTTTCTCTAGTTTTAGAGGAATATGTTGCAATACATTTTTAGTTAACTCTTGATATTCGTTTCGGTTTTTGAACAATTCAATTGCTGTAAAAATAGCTTCTTTAAAAGATTCTTCGTTTGCAATTCCTTTTCCTGCAATATCGTAAGCTGTTCCATGATCAGGAGAGGTACGAACAAATTTTAATCCAGCTGTATAATTTACACCTTCATCAAAACTAATGGTTTTGAAGGCTACCAAACCTTGATCGTGATACATTGCTAAAACAGCATCAAATGCATCTAAATTATGGGGACTAAAAAAGCTGTCAGCTGAATAAGGGCCGAAGACCAATTGATTTTCGTTGATACATCGTTCGATAACAGGAGAAATAATTTCTTTTTCTTCAGAACCCAACAAACCATTATCACCAGCGTGAGGGTTAAGTCCAAGAACTGCAATTTTTGGTTTTGAAATTGCATAATCTTCTACTAAACTTTTATGAATTTGTTGAATTTTAGCGTAAACAGATTTTGTATGAATGTTTTTTGCTACTTCACCTATTGGAATGTGTTGTGTAACCAAACCGACTTTTAGTTTTTCTGAAACCAGAAACATTAAGGGTTTTCCTCCCCAAACTGCACCCAAAAATTCTGTATGTCCAGGAAAATTAAAATCTTCGGACTGAATATTGTCTTTGTTTATAGGAGCGGTTACTAAAACATCAGTAAAGCCATCTGTTACAGATTGTGTTGCAGCTTTTAGAGATTGATAAGCATGTTCGCCAGCTTCTTTGGTTATTTTACCAAAATGAACATCGATTTGATCTTTCCAAAGATTAACAACGTTTATTTTACCGTCAACAATTTGACTTGCATCTTGAATGCCTTGAAAATTGATTCGATCAAATTTTAATTTATCTTTTTGATAAGATAAGAGTTTTGTTGAGCCAAAAATAACAGGAGTAAAAAACTCTGTCATTTCTTTTTCTTGTAGAGTTTTTAGAATAACTTCTATTCCAACTCCATTATAATCGCCAATCGAAATGGCAACTCTTGGTTTTCTATCTTTTTCAGACATAATTTAATTTTAATAAGATTGGCTTGATGGTTTGTGTTTTTTGAAAAACTTTTTGTAAATCAAATCTACAATTAAACCTCCAATCCATGATGAAAAGAATAAAACAGGACAAATAGCAATTTCGTACCAAGTTGGGTGATATGGTGTGAATAATACATCACCTAATGCTACGATTAAAACAATAAAACCGACAAACATGGTGTAGGCTTGTTTTGCTCTTTTTACAAGTAATGCGGTGATGACACCTCCAACTAAAGCAGCAATTCCGCTAATTGCTAACATTGATCCAAAGAATTGAACTTTAAAATTTTTTCCTTCTCCGTGCGAAAAGTATTTGATGACATGTCGCCATTCAGGGAAAATTTTATCATCCCAATGTAATCTGTTCGCATTGTATATAAGTCCAAATTGAAGAATTGCATAGATGACAATTAATCCTACAATTACAGCAATAGTGTTTCTTAATACAGTTTTGTCTTTAAGCATAATTATTTATTAGTCTGCAATCGCAATTACAGATATTTCTACATTTACATCGCGGGGTAAACGAGCAACTTCTACACATTCTCGCGCCGGGTAATTTGTATCATTGAAATAAGAAGCATACACTTCATTTACGGCATTAAAATCGTTTAAATCTTTTACGAAAATTGTTGTTTTTACAACATTATCTATTGTTGTGCCGCCTTCTTCAAGAATAGCGATAACGTTTTTCATGACTTGGTGTACTTCGTCTTGAATGCTTGATGTTACTAATTCGTTTTTCTCTACATTAAAAGGAATTTGTCCTGAAGTGTAAAGAAAACCATTGTATTTTACTCCTTGCGAATATGGTCCGATAGCTTGTGGCGCTTTGTTCGTATGAATAATTTGTTTTTTCATGTTTTGATATTTTTAGTAATTAAGTCTTGATCTGTCGTTGTACTTCAAATCTTGTAGGATCGAAGCTTTGATTCCGATGAAGAAATCATAACTTTTGTAAGTTCCCATTGGAGTCCAGTTAAACGATAAAGTAAAACTACGTAAATCTCGTTCAAATCCGAAACGAACATAGGTGATCTCATTCGTAATAAAATCGTATGTAGCGTTAGCTGAAATTGCCCAATAAGGTGTTGGAGAGATTTTACCATTCAATGCAATAGAACCTGTGCTATCTCCCTTTCGCTGTGTTCCTTTTGTGTAGTTATAGCTGATGTTAGCCGTTAAACTCCATGGAATAGCGAATTGTGCGTAATTATCGCTGTCGTAATAGAAATTTTCGTCACGTACGGTTCCTCTTTTTTTATAGTTCTTGGCATCGAAACCTTTTCCACCAAATGTACTGTTGTCAAATGTATATCCAGTTCCTAATGTCATATTCGAAATACGAAGATCTCCTAATCCCATTTTGTCAACATATTCTGCAACTTCATTACCAGAAGCATTGATGTAGCGTCTAATTTTGTATGGATTTACGGTTGATGAAAATTGAACATTAACTTTTCGGTCAAATAAAGAAGTCATTCCATTAATATTTATAGGAGAAAGTTTGAATTCTTCTGCAGAAAAATTATAGGATGAACTTAAACGTAAGTATTCAAAAATCTTTACTTTTTTGAAACCTTTCGGATCATTATCATTTTTTACTTTCATCTCTAAATTGTTCGAAAGTCCAAAATTTAAGGAATTAGTCAATCCTGGAATTCCTACACCATACAACATGTCTTGGTATTGATTGTACCAAATTTCTTCTTGATTTTGATCTTTGTAAGCTTTGTAATATCCCCAAGACTCACCTTGAAAATCTGGTGTGTAACTATAGCCAATTGAAGGCGTAATCACATGTTGAATACCTAAGATTTTAGCATCTTTGTTAGGATTAAGGTATAAGCCATAAATATTCGTTGAAACAGAAGCATTGAAATTAAATGTTCGATACGAATTAAATCCTTTTAAAGTTGTGTCTTCAATTTTTCCATTCACTGAATTGTAACGTTTAATTAAACGATTATCACCCCAAACTTCATTGTAATCTGATGATAAGGTTAATGGAAAATAATTAGCAAGTGTTATTCCTGTTTGTAAACCAATTTTGTGATTTGCACCCATACGCATTTGTTCTTTCCACATTTTATCAGTGAAAATATCGTTATCATTTGTGTTCACTTCGTTTCCAGCTTGCATACTATACGTTAGTCCAAGGTTTTGTAATAAACCTTCTTTTGGCATATTTTTCTTTGCAAATGGAAAAATACGAGACATGGTTAAGTTAAGACGAGGAAATGCAATGTTAATATCACCCGTATTGTAGTTCTGAGAATGCGACATACTCAATTGAGCTGTTAAGGGTGCGTTCTCAAAGTTCTTCGTCAAGTTAATAGATGAGTTGACATTATTTGTGAAAACATCTCCTGTATTAATGTACTGATTTCGTACAGATTCTCGGTAGTATTTTGAACTCGAAAAGTTGACATTTGCGTTGAATAACCAATACGGATTTGCTTTAGGATCTTGACTATGCGACCACATTACACCAAACAGATTTTGTTTAGAGAATGCATTTGCTCCATCTGTAATTCCTTTAATTCCAGTTAATCGATTTTCTACATTTGCCGATAGTCTACCATTGTATTTATAACGTTTTTTATAATTCGATTCAGCTCTCGCTGCCCAACTACCTTTTGTGTAAATATCTCCAGAAAGTTTTAAATCGAAATTATCACCAAATGGAACATAAAAACCTAAATCTTCGATAAAGAATCCAAGATTTGTACGTTCACCTGGACGTGGCATTAAGATTCCAGCTGCACGTTTTGCGCCCATTGCTGGAATATACCCAAATGGTAATGCTAAAGGGGTAGGAACATCATAAATCCACATATTAATAGGTCCGGTAATCAAGGTTTTCTTACCATTTTTATCAATCATTTTTCCTTCTTTGGCACGAAGAAAATAATCTGGACGTGTATCTTTTCCTTCTTTAAAATAAGTATCCGTTGTAAAATCAGCACGTTTCAATAACATAATCGAATCGTTGACGCGCTTGGCTTTATCAGCAATAATAATTCCTTCTTCTTGTGTCATGCGAATGTTATACGCAATTCCGACTTTCGTTTTGAAATTTACTTTGAAAGCATCTTGCAAAATTTCTTGTTGACCTTGTGTAAACTTCGTTTTTTCAATAATGTTACCAATAGAATCACGTTTACCTTCGGCATATACATCACCCGTATCCCAGTTTAATTCTATGTAATCGGCATCAATAGTCATGTCACCATAAACAACATGTGCCTTACGCAAAAGGTAAGTCATACGTTTTTTACGGTTATGAATTTCATCTTCAGAACTGTGCTCTACTACAAACTCTAATTTCTCTTTTACAGGGATAATCGTATCTAATTTCACAGAATCAGAAACAATTTTAGAGTGATCTTTATCGTTATTATTTTGCTTAACTTGTCCAAAAGAAATGGTGCAAACCATAACTGGACTAAAAAATAAAATCGATTTAATTGCCTTTGTAAACAAATTGAAAAACTTATTTTTTATAAATTGCGTCAAAATTAATCAAAAAAACAAACCTATAGTATGAGTTTAAAAATGATTAACATACAAAAGTATTTATTTTTTGCGATGATGTTGGTATTTTCTACACTTTCATTTGCTCAAAAAAAACAAAATTTTGTAATTGTTATAGATGCTGGTCATGGTGGTAAAGATGTTGGAGCAAGGGGAGTCGCTGATTATGAAAAGAATATCACGTTAGATGTTTCGAAAAGATTGGCAGAGTTAATAAAGAAAAATCACAAAGATGTTAAAGTTATTTTAACACGCGATACAGATGTTTTTTTAGAATTGTGGGAACGTACAAAAATTTCGAATGATAATCATGCAAATTTATTTGTTTCCATTCATTGTAATTCGGCTGATAATAAAAGTGCGACGGGTACAGAAACATTTGTGATGGGATTGAAAAGATCAAACGAAACAGACGAAGTATCGAAACGCGAGAACTCAGTTGTGTTTTTAGAAAAAGATCAAGAACGTTACGAAAAATTTAATCCAAATGATCCTGAGGCTGTTATTGCTTTCGAAATTATGAATGCAGCTTATAAAGAGCAATCTATTCGTTTTGCAGATTTAGTCGAAAAAGGTTTTGTAAACCGAGATTTCAGAAAAAGTAGAGGAGTGAAACAAGCTAATTTTCACGTCTTAAGAGGAAATGCTTCACCTTCAGTTTTGGTAGAGTTAGGATTTATTTCGAATTATGATGAAGGAAACTATTTAGCCTCTAACGAAGGAAAAGAGCAGTCTTCTCAAACAATTTATGAAGCGTTCAAACAATTCAAGAAAGAATACGATCGAAGAAGTGGAATAGAATATGAGGAAGAAAAACCTAAATCTGTAAAAAAAGTTGAAAAACCTGTAGAAGGAAAAAAAATGAAAATCAAGGTAATGGAATCTAAGATGAGATTTTCTGCCACGTCGCCACAGTTGAGGGGTTTAACAGATTTAGATGTTATTCAAGAAGGAGATAAATATGTGTACTATTATGGTGAAACAGATTTACAATCCCGAGCAGATGATTTGTTGCAAACAGTAAAACGTAAAGGTTTTTCAGGTGCTAAAATTGTTGAATTTGAAACAAATAAAAAATTAGAAGGTGGTAAAAACTACCGAGTACAATTCATGACATCTAATAAAAAATATAGAGATAAAGACGATAAATTCAATGGACTTACAAATGTATTGAGGGTGAAAGAAGGTGGACTCCAAAAATATTATTTTGGTGCAGATAAAACAATGGAAGCAGCTCAAAAAACATTGAAACAAGTTCAAGATAAAGGTTTTAGAAATGCGTTTATCGTTACATTTAATGGTGAAGAACCAATGTAAGCGTAATATAAAGTGTTTCTTTACAAATTAAATTTTATTTTTGCATAAAATCATATCAAGTGAAATTATCTAAAGAATTCAAAATTGGAATCATAACCTTGTTAACCTTAGTAGGTTTCTTTATGTTGTTCAATTTTTTGAAAGGACAAAATATCTTTTCATCAGGACGTTTATTTACAGTGAAATACGAAAATGTAAATGGATTAGCACCTTCAAAACCTGTTTCTGTAAACGGTTTGAGAGTAGGTCAGGTGAAAGAAATCAAAATTATAGATACAGCCAAACCAATTTATTTTGAAGTGGTGATTTCTGTAGAAAAAGACATCGAGTTTTCGAAGAAAACAGTAGCGGAAATTTATGAACCAGGAATTATGTCTGGCCCAGAGGTTCGCCTATTGTTGGATTACGGACCAGATATTGCAAAAGACGGAGATTTTTTACAAGGACGAATTGCAGGAGGAATGTTAGACGGTTTGTCAAAGCAATTAACACCAACGCAAGCAAAATTGGACAGTGTATTATTAAGCTTTAATCAAACATTAGGAAGTGTAAACAATGTATTAGATCCATCAACTCAGCAAGATATTAAAGCCATGTTGAGAAATTTAAACCATACAATTGATTCGTTTGATAAAACTGCAAAATCATTAACAGCAACATCAAATAGTGCAAATCGTTTGATTGAAACTAATGAAAAAACATTAAATTCGACACTTAACAATGCAAACGCAACAATGGCTTCTGCAAAAGCTACAGTTGATAAATTTGGTGAAACTGCAGATAAATTGAATGCATTAGAGTTGGATCAAGTAATCAAAAATTTTGAAAAAGCATCCAATAATTTGAATATCTTGTTAGAAGATATGAACAATGGAAAAGGATCTTTAGGAAAATTAGCAAAAGATGAAACGCTTGCCAATGAATTGGAAGCTACTATTAAAAATATGAATGCGCTGGTTGAAGATTTAAAGAAAAATCCAAGTCGCTATGTTAATATCTCTGTTTTTGGTAAAAAACAACCAGTACAACCATAACATGGATTAAAAAAAATATTAAAACTCAAAACTCACAAAAAAGACTAATAAAAAATGATGAAGTACATTCCAAATGTAATTTTTCTCTTAATTATGATTGGGAGTATTTGGTTCTTTGCAAAAAATGTAAAGAAACTGATACGTAATATCAAATTAGGAAAAGAAATTGATCGTTTCGACCATCCAGCTGAAAGATGGAAAACGATGGCACGTGTCGCGTTAGGACAAGGTAAAATGACGGTACGTCCGTTAGCAGGAATCTTGCATATTTTTGTATATGTAGGTTTCGTTTTAATCAACATCGAAGTTTTAGAAATTATTATCGATGGTGTGTTTGGAACGCACCGTGTGCTTAGTTTCTTAGGAAGTTTCTATAACGGAATGATTGCATTTTTCGAAATTTTAGCCTTTTTGGTTATGATTTCATGTATCATTTTCCTTTTCAGAAGAAATGTCGTAAAAGTTGGACGTTTCTGGAAACCAGAAATGAAAGGTTGGGCAAAAGACGATGCAAATTATATTCTTATTATGGAAATTGCATTTATGTTAGCCTTATTTACAATGAATGGAGCAGATCAAGTATTGCAAGTAATGGGAGCAGAACATTATGCAAAAGTAGGAACTTTTCCAATTTCGTCTTGGCTAACAGCTCCAATAATTAGTCAGTTTGATGATGTTACATTTATTACACTTATAGAAAGAGCAGCTTGGTGGTTTCACATCATTGGGATTTTCTTTTTCTTAAATTATTTATATTATTCAAAACATCTTCACATCGTTTTGGCTTTTCCAAATACTTGGTTTTCTAAATTGGAACCAAAAGGAGAATTCAATAATTTACAAGCTGTAACAGATGAGGTGAAAATGATGATGGATCCTAATGCAGATCCATATGCAGCACCTGCTGAACCACAAGGTGATCCTGAAACATTTGGGGCAAAAGATATTTTTGATTTAAACAGAGTGCAATTACTTAATGCCTATACATGTACAGAATGTGGTCGTTGTACAGCCGAATGTCCAGCAAATTTAACAGGTAAAAAACTATCTCCTCGTAAAATTATGATGGATACACGTGATCGTTTAGAAGAAGTAAGTAAAAATATCGACACAAATGGGAAGTTTGTTGATGATGGAAAAATGCTTGTCAATGATTACATTACACCAGAGGAATTATGGGCGTGTACATCTTGTAATGCCTGTGCACAAGCTTGTCCAGTAAATATCGATCCATTATCAATCATCGTTGACTTGCGTCGTTATTTAGTCATGGAACAATCTGCTGCGCCACAAGAGTTAAATATGATGATGACAAATGTCGAAAACAATGGAGCTCCTTGGCAATTTAACAATGCAGATAGATTGAACTGGGCAAACGATTAAATTGTAAAATACAATTACTCATTCTCGAAGAACTATTAATTTAAACATAATACAAACACAACACACACATGGAAAATTTCTTAGAGGAAAAAATTGAAAACGGAGAAAGAGTAAGTCCTATTTTACCAGAGAATATCAAGAATTATTTAATTGATATTGATGGAACAATTTGCGATGATATTCCTAACGAAGAACCAGAACGTATGTTAACTGCAGCTGTTTATCCAGATGCTTTAGAAACGTTGAATAAATGGTATGAAGAAGGGCATTTTATTACATTTTTCACATCGCGTATAGAAGAACATCGTGAATACACAGAAATTTGGTTGAAAAAACATGGTTTTAAATATCATGGACTTTTAATGGGAAAACCTCGTGGAGGAAATTACCATTGGGTAGACAACCATTTAGTAAAAGCAACACGATACAATGGTAAATTTACAGATTTGGTTGAAAAAAATGTTTCCATTCAGGTTTTTGATGATGGTAATCATTAAATCAAATCCAATCAAATAACACAAAAAAATATGTCAAATATTACAGTTAAAACAATGGCTCAATATATGGCCGAAGGTAAACAACCAGAAGTTTTGTTCTGGGTTGGTTGTGCCGGAAGTTTTGATGATAGAGCTAAAAAAATAACAAGAGCATTTGTTAAAATTTTAAATAACATCGGAGTCGAATTTGCAGTTTTAGGGACAGAAGAATCTTGTACGGGGGACCCCGCAAAAAGAGCAGGAAACGAATTTGTTTTCCAAATGCAAGCGATGATGAATATTGAAGTTTTGAATGCTTACGAGGTAAAAAAAATTGTTACAACTTGTCCGCATTGTTTCAATACTTTGAAAAACGAATACCCAAGTTTAGGAGGAGATTACGAAGTCCTACATCACTCGCAATATCTTCAACAATTAATCAACGAAGGTAAATTGAAATTAGAAGGTTCTGAAACATTCAAAGGTAAACGAATCACATTCCATGATCCATGTTATTTGGGTCGAGGAAATGATGTGTACGAAGCACCTCGTGAACTAATTGAAAAATTAGACGCCGAATTAGTTGAAATGAAACGTTGTAAAACACGTGGACTATGTTGTGGTGCAGGCGGTGCTCAAATGTTCAAAGAACCAGAAAAAGGTAACAAAGACATTAATGTCGAGCGTACAGAAGAAGCGTTAGAAAAAGAACCGCATATTATTGCGACTGGCTGCCCATTTTGTAATACAATGATGACTGATGGGGTAAAACATTTTGAGAAAGAATCTACTGTATTAGTAAAAGATTTAGCTGAATTAATTATGGAAGCGAAAGATTTATAGTTAATTTCAAAAAATATAACCGTTGTAAAACCGCCTCTTTTGAGGCGGTTTTTTTTATTTAAAACAAAATGAATTGGATAGAATGACGAATACTTAAAATATTAGATGTACATTTGCAAAGTATTAGAGACAAGATTTTAAGCTTTAATTTACTTTTTTAATTATATTTTTTGACTTCAGTCAACTCATTTTATTAATTTTTGTACTTCGAAATTATTACTCTAGAATTGATATTCATTTAGTTGGGTATTTATTTTTTTATCTCTCTTTTATATAAGTAACAATAAAATTTGATAAAAAATATCTATGGCAGATTCCACATCTAAAAAGGAAAAAAATAAAAAAAGAGCATTAAAAAAAATAGAGAAAAAAAATAAAGAAAAAAAATAAAAGAGAAAATCGTAAAGAAAATAATAACAAAGGAAAATCATTAGAAGAAATGATTGTTTATGTTGATGTTTTAGGAAACTTTACAGATATTCCTCCTCACCTTCAAGACAAAGAAAAGGATTTATTGAATAACTCTAGATCAGAAGATAAAGATGTTTTTATAACAGGTGTAGTTGATAATTACAACGATCAGAAAGGTTTTGGATTTATCAAAATAACAAATTCTACAGAGAAAGTTTTTTTCCATTTCAAAGAATCGAAAGAATTATTAAAAGTAGGAGATGCAGTAGAGTTTAAAAAAGCAATAAGCGAAAAAGGCTACAGAGCGACTCAAATTTCAAAAAATTAATTATTAAATAATATATAAATGCAAGAAGGAACAGTAAAATTCTTTAACGAATCAAAAGGTTTTGGTTTTATTTCAAGTGCTAATGGAGGTGAAGATATTTTCGTACACGTATCAGGATTAGTAGATAGAGTTAATGAAAATGACAGAGTAACTTTTGACCTAGAAAAAGGTAAAAAGGGACTTATGGCAGTAAATGTAAAAAGAATATAATTTTATTCATAGTTTTTATTAAAAGAAGGGGATTGGAAACAATCTCCTTTTTTGCTTTTTGCTCATTAGCTAAAATAATTTCGTAACTTTGAATACAAATTTTAAATGAAGAGAAAATGAATTTAGCAGACGAATCAAGAATTTGGATTTTTCAAGCCAATCGTAAATTCTCGGCAATAGAAAAAGAAGTTATTACAACAAAATTAAATACTTTTATTGCAGATTGGAATGCACATGGAGCTGAACTTTTAGCTGATTTTGTTTTACCGTATGATCAATTTATTGTAGTTGCAGTAGACGAAAATCAAGCAACCGCAAGTGGATGCTCAATTGATAAGTTGACGAAATTAGTACGCGAAATAGATGCTGCTTATTCGTTTGATTTATTAAACCGTATGTTAGTTTCTTACGAAAATGAGGAAGAAATCTTCATCGAAAAATTACCGAATTTTAAACAAAAAGTAAAAGAAGGTGCTATTAAAAATGTAAACGTTTTCAATAATGGTGTTTCTTCTTTACACGATTTTAAACAAAATTGGTTATTACCTATCGAACAAAGTTGGGCTAAAACATTACTAAATTAAGCCTTAAAATAGTAGAAAATATCTTCGCCGAGTTTGCTTAAAAGCTCGGCTTTATTTTTGATAAAAGATTGTTGAAAAAATACTATTTTTACATATTAATAAATAAAAAATAACTATGAAAAACAAAGGATGTCTTATTGGAGGTGGAGCTTTAGTTGGAATAATTGTAATTATTGGACTATGGTTAATGTCTGTTTATAACGGATTAGTACCTATGCAAGAAAATGTAAAATCGCAATGGTCGAACGTAGAAAATACATACCAAAAACGTTCAGACTTAGTCAATCAGTTAGTTGGAACTGTAAAAGGTGCTGCGAATTATGAAAAAGAAACATTAACTGCTGTTATAGATGCACGTGCAAAAGCAACATCAAATCAAATAAAAATTGATGATCCAAATCAATTGACACAAGAAAATATTTCTAAATTCCAAGCTGCGCAAGATCAATTAGGATCTACATTAAGCCGTTTATTGGTATCTGTAGAAAGATACCCAGAGTTAAAAGCTGTAACAGGATTTACTAATTTACAAGCTTCTATTGAAAGTATGGAACAAGAAGTTTTATTCGAAAGAAAAAAATACAACGAAGCAGCAAAAGTGTATAATACTAAAATTAAAACATTCCCAACGAATATGATGGCTGGAATTGTTGGTTTTACAGAGAAAGGATATTTCGAAGCTGCGGCAGGAACTGAAAATGCTCCTACAATAGATTTTTCTAAATAATAAAAAAATCATCACTATGGGAAAAAAGAAACATCAATTTCTTTCTTCAAAAGATGAAAAAAAAATAATCGAAGCCATTCAAAAAGCCGAGAAAAATACAAGTGGTGAGATTCGAATTCATATTGAATTCGAATCTTCTCCAAATCATTTTGATAAAGCTTTAGAGGTTTTCGAAAGATTAGAAATGTATAAAACAAAAAACAGAAATGGTGTTTTATTCCATGTTTCTCCAACCGATCATAATTTTACAATTATCGGCGATGAGGGAATTGATAAAGTAACACCTGATGATTTTTGGGATGATATAAAAGAAGAAGTTATCAAACATTTCAAAAAAGAAAATTATACAAAAGGCCTTTGTGAAGGAATTAAAAAAACAGGCAAAGCACTTAAAAAATATTTTCCTTATCAAGAGGATGATACAAATGAACTTTCAGATGAAATTAGCTACAATTAAATATTTTTTTCTAACATTTTTCTTTTCAATTTTAACCGTTTTTGGTCAGACACCAGATGAATTGGTTAAGATGAAAAATCCACCAAAAAAGTTAGTGCAGGATTATGCACACGTTTTTGATGCAATGCAATTGAATGATTTAGAACGAAAATTGGTAGCGTATAACGACTCTACTTCAACTCAAATTTTGGTCTTAACAGTAGAGTCTTTGGATGGTTATCCCTTGGAGACGTTTGCAAATGAAATTGGAGAAAATTGGGGTGTTGGAACAAAAGGTAAAGACAACGGAGTTGTTATTGTATTGAGTGAAAAAGATCGTAAGATTACTATCAGAACGGGATATTCGGCTCAAATTTATTTACCTCCAAGTGTCAATAAATCCATAATCGATCAAGTAATTATTCCTTATTTCAAAAAAGGTGATTACGCTGGTGGAATAAATGCTGGAGTTAATTCTATTTTTAAAGCATTTGCAGGACAATATAAACAAGATAAACCAAAATCTAATGAACCCGAAATGGATTGGTTTGTTCTTATTTTTGTTATTGGATTTTTCATCTTTATCTTTATTATTATGTCAAAAGGTAAAGGAGGAAATAATAATGGAAATGGAGGAAATGGTGGCAGACGAAGTCTGTTAGATGACATTATTATTATGAACACTGGAAGTTCTGTTTTCGGTAGTGGAGGTTTTGGCTCAGGAGGAAGTTCTTGGGGTGGATCATCTGGCGGCGGAGGCGGCTTTGGTGGCTTCGGAGGAGGAAGCTTCGGAGGCGGTGGAGCATCTGGTAGTTGGTAAGATTATACATTATAAAATATTGACAATGAAAATTAATAAAAAAATAAATTTAGTTGTAATGCTAATTTTGTATTTCTTTTTCTTCTTTTCAATAACTCTTACAATAAATATTGTATTCAAATATTTTAAAACTCATAATTTAAGTTTAGAGTCAAATCAAATTTTTAATAGTTTGGGTTATGCGTTGTTCTTTTGGATTTTTTATTTAATAAATGGAAAATTAATAAAGACAATAAATAATTCTTATGACAAAGAATAAACTAAATTAAAAATCCGAACGAAACCGTTCGGATTTTTTTGTGACTGAACATTATTCGTTAAATTCGTTTTCTAAATCAGTTTATGGAACTTCTAAATCATATTTACACCAATCAACGTAACAATACAAACGATACTTCGGATGCACGATCAGAATATCAGCGCGATTATGATCGTATTATTTTTTCGTCTGCATTTCGTCGTTTGCAAAATAAAACACAAGTTTTTCCTTTACCAGGAAGTGTTTTTGTGCACAATAGATTGACTCATTCATTAGAAGTTTCGTCTGTTGGGCGTTCGATGGGAAATTTGGTTGGAAAATTTATTACCGAAAATTATCAATTAACAAAAGAGTCGCAAGAATTTTATAGTTATAGCATTCATGATGTGATTTCTGCAGCTTGTTTGTGCCATGATATCGGAAATCCAGCTTTTGGGCATTCTGGAGAAGATGCGATTGCCTCTTATTTTGATCGTCACGAAACTGATTTGAAACAATATTTTACTGAAGCAGAATGGGCTGATTTAATCAATTTTGAAGGAAACGCAAATGCAATCCGAATTCTGACGCAACAACAAAACGGAAAGTCCGAAGGTGGTTTACGTTTAACGTATTCTACATTGGCAGCGATTGCAAAATATCCTTGCGAATCAATTGCAAAAGATAAAACTCAATTGCATCGTAAGAAGTTCGGATTTTTTCAGGCTCAAAAAGAAGCGTTCAGAACAATTGCCGAAAAAACTAATATGATTTTGGAACAAGATTCGCCAATTATTTACAAGCGACATCCGTTTGTATGGTTGGTAGAAGCGGCGGACGATATTTGTTATTCGATAATCGATGTCGAAGATTCACAACGTTTAGGAATTATCGATCATGATAAATGCCGAAAATTATTTTTGAATTTGGTCGAATCTTTAGATCCATCTCAAATTGATAAAACAAAAAATACATTAAAATCAATTTCTGATAAAAATGATCGAATTGCGTATTTACGTGCAAAATCAATTAATTTATTGACTCAAAAATCGGTTGAGGTGTATCAAAATAATTTTGATCAAATTGTAAAAGGGGAATTTAAAACGGCATTGTTAGATGTGATCAAAAATGAAACAGAACAAGTAACTAAACGAGTTTTGGACGAAATTCAACGTTTTTCAATCGAAAATATTTACAATCATCGTTCAGTTTTAGAGATTGAGAATGCAGGTTATAATGTCATGTCAGAATTACTTTCTCAATTTATTCCTCCAATCTTAAAAGACGAAAAAGAACGAAAGACATTCGAGAAAAAAGCTTTACGTTTGGTTCCTACTCAATTTTTGTATGAAAAAGGAACGAAATATCAAAAAGTGATGGGAATCTTAGATTATGTTTCAGGAATGACGGATAATTATGCAACAGAGTTATATCGTCGCATAAAAGGAATAGAAATAGGAATGACGATATAAGTACTAATTTAGAAGTTTTTAATTCTGATCTTCTCGAAGAATCAAAAAAAGATACAAATAAATAATACACAACAATGATAAATGTAACAATACGAGAGGCAAGAAAAGAAGATTGTCCTCGAATTTTAGAGTTAATTCACGAATTGGCTTTATATGAAAAAGCACCTGAAGAAGTTACAGTAACTTTAGAAGAAATGGAAGAATGTGGCTTCGGAGAAAAACCAGTTTGGGGATCTTTGGTAGCAGAAGTAGATGGTAAAGTGGAAGGAATCGCGTTACACTATGATCGTTATTCAACTTGGAAAGGTCGTCGATTATATTTAGAGGATTTAATTGTAACAGAAAAAATGCGTGGATCTGGAATTGGAAAATTATTGTTAGATGAGTTAATTGCGTACGGAAAAGCAAATAATTACCACGGAATGGTTTGGCAAGTTTTAGATTGGAATGAGCCTGCAATCAATTTCTACAAAAAATACAACGCTGATTTTGATCCAGAATGGATTAATGTCTCAGTTAATTTTTAAAATAATAAAAAACTCCAAATTTTATGAAATTTGGAGTTTTTATTTTCGCTTAACGCTTAACTATTTCATAAATCCTTCATACCATTTCCATAAAATAATTCCAGTACAAACCGAAACATTTAACGAATGTTTTGTACCAGATTGCGGAATTTCAATACATGTATCACATTGGTCAATGATAGATTGTTGTACACCATCCACTTCATTTCCCATGATAATTGCATATTTCTGAGATTGATCAATTTCAAATTCATTCAATAAAACAGAACCTTCCGTTTGTTCAATTGTTACAATTTGATAACCTTCTTCTTTTAGTTTGGCAACCAATTCATTCGAATCTTTTACATATTCCCAATCTACTGAGTTTTCTGCACCAATTGCTGTTTTATGAATTTCTTTATGTGGAGGCGTTGCCGTAATTCCACACAAATAAATTTTATCAATCAAAAAAGCATCTGATGTTCTAAAAACTGCCCCAACATTGTGCATACTCCTTACATTGTCCAAAACAACAACGATTGGATTTTTTTCTATTTCTTTATATTCTTCGGTCGAAACTCGACCTAATTCATCTAATTTTAGTTTTCTCATCACTTCGTTTTTGACTAACTTAGCTGTTCAAAAGTTATAATAATTTGACAAAAGTAGTAAAGAATAAGGAAACTCCACTTATGAAGCAGTATAATCAAATCAAGGCGAAATATCCTGATGCGATGTTATTATTCAGAGTTGGAGATTTTTACGAAACATTTGGAGAAGATGCAGTGCGTGCTTCGCGTATTTTAGATATTGTGCTAACAAAACGTGCTAACGGTTCTGATAATAGTGAATTAGCTGGTTTTCCGCATCATAGTTTAAATACCTATTTACCAAAATTGGTAAAAGCGGGATTACGTGTAGCAATCTGTGATCAGCTCGAAGATCCTAAAACGGTAAAGGGAATTGTAAAACGTGGTGTAACCGAATTAATCACGCCTGGTGTGGCGTTGCAAGATGAGGTGCTGTCTTCAAAATCGAATAACTTTTTGATGGCTGTACACGAAGGTTCAAAATCGTTTGGAATTGCTTTATTAGATGTTTCGACAGGAGAATTTTTGGTTTCAGAAGGTCAAGAAGATCAGGTTGCGAAAATTATTCAATCGTTTCGTCCAAGTGAAGTCATTTATCAAAAACGGGTCAAATATAATTTTTCTGATGTCAAAAGTAAATTTTTATTAGATGATTGGGCTTTTCAATATGATTTTGCGATTGATAAACTAACAAGTTTATTCAAAACAAAGAATTTGAAAGGTTTTGGAATCGAAGATCTAAAAGAAGGAATCATTTCAGCAGGTGCGATTTTAGCTTATTTAGATGATACGCATCATTTCGAAATTCAACATATTACTTCAATCCAACGCCTTAATCAAGAGAATTTTGTGTGGATGGATCCCTTTACCATTCGCAATCTTGAGTTGGTTTATTCACCACATCCAAAAGGAGTTACGTTACTGAATATTTTAGATGATACCAAAACACCAATGGGTGCACGTTTGCTAAATCGTTGGATGGTGATGGTATTGAAAGATTTAAAATCGATTCAACGTCGTCAGAATATTGTCGAATATTTCTATAAATTTGGTGATTTACGTTATGATTTGCGTGAAAAATTGGCTCAATTAACAGATTTAGAGCGATTAGCTGGAAAAGTTTCAACTGGTAAAATTACGCCACGACAATTATTGCAATTGGCGCAAAGTTTGAAAATTTCGGAAGATATAAAAGAGGTTGCTGAACAATCGAATATCAAAGAAGTATCAGATTTATTTAGACGAATCGAACCAATTGAAAAATTGACTCAAAAGATTTTCGATTCGCTTACAGACGAACCCCCTCATCAGATTGTCAAAGGAAATGTAATTCGAGAAGGTATTTCGGAAGAATTGGATCGCTTACGTAAAATTCAATTTTCTGGAAAAGATTTTTTAGATCAGATGTGTCAACGTGAAACAGAACGAACTGGAATTTCATCGTTGAAAATTGCGTTTAATAATGTATTTGGATATTATATCGAAGTTCGAAATACACACAAAGATAAGGTACCGGAAGAATGGATTCGAAAGCAAACATTGGTCAATGCAGAACGCTATATCACGGAAGAATTAAAAGAATATGAAACACAGATTTTAGGTGCAGAAGAGAAAATTTTAGCCATTGAAAATCAGTTGTTTATTGATCTTCTACAAGAAATTATTACCAAACTTTTACCTATTCAACAAATAGCAAAAGCCATTGCTTTTTTAGATGTTCTATCCACTTTTGCAGAAATTGCGGAAAAGAATTCGTATTCCAAACCTTCTCTTAATGATGGTTTTGAATTAAATATAAAAGAAGGTCGCCATGCAGTTATTGAACAACAATTACCAATTGGAGAACAATATGTATCGAATAATGTTGAGTTAAATTCAGAAAATCAACAAATTATTATGATTACTGGACCCAATATGTCTGGTAAATCGGCACTTTTACGTCAAACAGCGTTGATAGTCTTGATGGCGCAAATGGGAAGTTTTGTTCCAGCACAAGCTGCTAAATTAGGTATAATAGATAAAGTTTTTACGCGAGTTGGAGCTTCAGATAATATTTCTTCAGGCGAATCTACGTTTATGGTCGAAATGAATGAAACAGCAAGTATCTTAAATAACATTTCGGAACGAAGTTTGATTTTGTTGGATGAAATTGGTCGAGGAACTTCAACGTACGATGGAATTTCGATTGCATGGGCAATTGCAGAATTTTTACATCAAAGTGCGTTGAAACCAAAAACATTATTTGCAACGCATTACCATGAATTAAATGAAATGTCGAAATCAATGGAACGTATCAAGAATTTTAATGTTAGTATTAAAGAAACAAAAGATACGATTTTATTTTTGAGAAAATTAGTTCCTGGGGGAAGCGAGCATAGTTTTGGTATACATGTTGCTAAAATGGCGGGGATGCCAAAACGAGTGGTGGATAGAGCCAATGATGTGTTGAAAGTTTTGGAAGCGACCAAAACAGATGAAGGAATTTCCAATAAAACGGAGAAAATAACGCAAGATAATATGCAGTTAAGTTTCTTTCAGTTGGATGATCCAATTTTAGAATCGATTCGTGAAGAGATTATGAACACAGATATTAATACTTTAACACCTGTTGAAGCATTGATGAAGCTGAATGAAATTAAAAAGAAACTCGGTAAATAAACTTAAAAATATGAAAAAAATAATTTTAACTGTAGCAGGAGCTTTAGTATTAGCTTCATGTGCTACAAATCCTGTCACAGGAAGAAAATCATTATCATTAGTCTCAAATGCAGAATTAATGCCAACTGCTTTTACACAATATGATAAAGTATTAAAAGAAGGAAAAGTAATCACAGGTACAACTGATGCAAAAATGGTTCAAACCGTTGGAGACCGTTTAAAATATGCAGCAGAAAAATATTATCAACAGAAAGGAATTTCGTCTCAATTGCAAGGTTATCAGTGGCAATTTACATTATTACAAGCGAATGAAGTAAATGCTTGGTGTATGCCTGGAGGTAAAGTTGCAGTTTATACGGGAATTTTACCTGTAACGAAGGATGCAACAGGTTTAGCGGTTGTGTTAGGTCACGAAATTGGTCACGCTTTGGCTGGACATAGTGCGGAGCAAGCTTCTCAGCAAATGGCAGCACAAGGTTTAGGACAAATAGTTGGAGGATCCATTGGAAACGCAGAATATGCAAAAGTTTTTGAACAATTATATCCAGCAGTAGGACAAGGAGTTTTATTGAGTTATTCTCGTAAAATGGAATTAGATGCTGATGTCACAGGATTATATTTAATGGCGATGGCTGGTTATGATCCCACTCAAGCAATACCTTTCTGGGAACGTATGGCAGCAAAAAGTGGAAATGCTGGAGTTTCAGAATTTTTGAGTACTCACCCTTCTGATGCAACACGTATTTCGAAAATTAAAGAATCATTACCAACAGCAATTGCTTATTACAACGCAAGTCCGTATAAAGGAAAATAGAATAGTTTTTATTCATTTTAAAAATATAAGCGAGTTAATTTGATAAATTGACTCGCTTTTTTTATATTTAATTTCAAAACCACAATTAAAATGATAAATGATTTTAGAATTAATTCGTTTTCTGAATACAAGAAAGCGTACAGAAAAAGTACTAAAGATCCCGAGAAATTTTGGGACAAAATAGCCGAAAACTTCGTTTGGCACCAAAGATGGGACAAAACTTTGGAATATAATTTTGAAACAGCGGATTTCAAATGGTTTCAAGGAGGTAAGTTAAATATTACGGAAAATATTTTAGATCGTCATTTAGAAAAAAATGGAAATAAAACAGCCTTAATTTGGGAACCGAATAATCCATTAGAAGAAACTCGAATTATTACGTATCGTCAATTGCATTCAAAAGTTTGTCAATTTGCAAATGTGTTAAAAAACAATGGCGTACAAAAAGGCGATCGTGTGTGTATTTATATGCCAATGATTCCAGAATTAGCGATTGCGATGTTAGCTTGTGCAAGAATTGGAGCGGTGCATTCTATTGTTTTTGCAGGTTTTTCTTCTGCTGCAATCGCATCTCGTATCAATGATGCACAATGTAAAGTTTTGGTTACTGCCAATGAAGTTTTTCGTGGTACAAAATCAATCAACTTAAAAGCAATTTGTGATGAAGCGTTAAAAGTCTGTCCTTCTATTCAAACTTGTATCGTTTATCGTCGTGCAATAGAACCAACTTCTATGTTCGGTGGGCGCGATAAATTTTGGGTTGATGAAATGTATAAAGTAAATAATAGTTGTCCAGCAGAAATAATGGATGCAGAAGATCCATTGTTTATTTTATATACTTCGGGTTCTACTGGAAAACCAAAAGGAATGGTGCATACATGTGGAGGGTATATGGTTGAAACGGCTTATTCATTTGACAATATTTTTCAAATGGATAAAAACGATATTTATTGGTGTACAGCGGATATCGGTTGGATTACAGGACACAGTTACATTATTTATGGTCCATTGGCTTGTGGAGCAACCTCGGTTATGTTCGAAGGAATTCCAAGTTTTCCTGATTTTGGACGTTTTTGGGAAATTGTCGAAAAATTAAAAGTTACCCATTTTTATACTGCTCCAACAGCAGTTCGTTCATTAGCTCGTGAATCATTAGACTATGTAGAAAAATATGATTTATCAAGTCTAAAAGTTTTAGGGTCAGTTGGAGAACCAATCAACGAAGAAGCATGGCATTGGTTAAATGATTATGTAGGGAAAGGAAATTGTCCGATTGTCGATACATGGTGGCAAACCGAAACAGGATCAATTATGATTTCGCCTTTGGCAGGAATTACACCATTACGACCTACATTTGCAACGTTGCCATTACCAGGAATTCAGCCCGTTTTAATGGATGATAATGGACATGAAGTAGAAACAATCAACGAAAAAGCAGAAGGTCGTTTGGCGATTAAGTTTCCTTGGCCTTCTATGGCAAGAACTATTTATGGAGATCATAAACGTTACGTCGAAACCTATTTTTCTACTTTTCCGGGATATTATTTTACAGGCGATGGCGCTTACCGAGATGCGATGGACAATTATAGAATTACAGGTAGAGTAGATGATGTCGTGATTGTTTCTGGACATAATCTTGGTACAGCACCTGTTGAAAATGCAATCAACCAAAATGAAGCAGTTGCAGAGAGTGCAGTTGTAGGTTTTCCACATGATATTAAAGGAAATGCGTTGTATGCATTTGTGATTTTACAAGATGGTGTAGAAGTTTCGAAAGAATTAGATGCAGAAATTAAAAATGAAGTGGCACATCTCATTGGACCAATTGCAAAACCAGATAAAATTCAGTTTGTATCAGGTTTACCAAAAACACGAAGCGGAAAAATTATGCGTCGTATTTTGAGAAAAATCGCCAGTGATGAAACTGATTTTGGAGACACTTCAACGTTGTTAGATCCAGATATTGTTACAATAATTCAAAAAGGAAAAATTTAAACTCAGGTTGAGGTTAAGACTAAATTTAACAAAATAATTTTCAAAACAAAAAGCATTACCCAAAAAGTAATGCTTTTTTGGTTTGATTATTTTGTAGTTTAGTGATTAAAATAGATTAGTTAAGTATGAATAAATTTTTACCCTCTTTGAAAAATGAGAAAGAAGATAAGAAGACAGAATTTTTAAAATGGCTTGGAATTATATTAATTCTAATTTTTTTATCAGGAATTATTTTTTTTAATCAAAGAAACTCATTAAATGAAATTAAAGAGAAAAGATTATATACTGTTGGAATTATTTCTGGATTCTCGAAAACAAGATCAATGGAATTTGTTAAGTATATTTATTCATATAATGGACATTCTTATGAAGGAAAGGCTCCTAAAGATATTAGTAAGTTTTCGGTTGGAGAAAAAGTATTAGTTGTTTATAATCCTGATACACATATTAAATATCTTGTCCCGTATATTATTGACGATTCTATAAAAGAACCTATGAATGGATGGGAAAAACCACCAATGAATATAACAGATGAAGAGGTTATGAAGTATTTAGAAGATAAATATTAGTTGTTTTTCGGAATAATTTTCTCATCGAAACGCCTTTTATATAGCCAAAGTTTACCACTTTTTTGTATTTTTGTACACTTTTTAATGGCATGATAAAAATTTCACCAATTTTAGAATCGTATTTAGATCATCACACAGACCAAGAACCAGAAATCTTGAGTCGTTTACGTGTTGAAACCTATCAATGTACAACACAACCGCACATGATTTCGGGCGAATACCAAGGTCGCTTGTTAAGTGTTTTGTCAAAAATTTTAGCACCAAAAACTATTGTTGAATTAGGAACTTTTACAGGTTACGCAACATTGTGTTTGGCAGAAGGTTTGACATCTGATGGAAAAATCATTACGATGGATAAAAATGATGAATTGGAATATTTGTGCAGAAAATATTTTGATGAATCTGAATTTGCTTCAAAAATTGATTTTAGAATCAATGATGCACGCGAAGAATTAGAAACAATCGAGAAAAATTCTGTAGATTTAGCTTTTATTGATGCTGATAAAGAGAGTTATCCTTATTATTTTGAAAAAGTTTTAGAACTTTTACGTCCAGGAGGAACCATGTTAGTTGACAATGTTTTGTGGTACGGAAAAGTAATGATGGAAGAGGAAGATAAAAAAGATCCTTCGACAAAAATTTTGAAAGAATTTAATGAAATGGTAACGAAAGACAAACGAGTAGAGTCAATAATTTTACCAATTCGTGACGGAATTACATTAATCCGAAAAAAATAATGAAATACGCTATTTGTCAAGTAAGTGTTGCGCCCTTGCGCTCCGAAGCAAGAGATTCATCAGAAATGGTGAGTCAAGTTTTGTTTGGAGAAAAGTTAATTATTTTAGAAGAATTAGAAAAATGGACAAAAGTTCAGTTGACTTTTGATGGATACGAAGGTTGGTTAGATCCGAAACAAATTATTACTATTTCTGAAGAAGAATACAACAAAGATTTCATGGAGAAATTTGCAATCAATCCGTACAATCATGCGATGGAAAATGGATTGCCTATGACGTTGACTATTGGAGCTGAAGTTCGATCTTTGAACGAAAGTAAGATTCGAATTGGAACAAAATGTTTCGAATATTTTGGCGTATATACTTCTGGTAAAAAATCAAAAGATCAGTTGGTTGAAATAGCAAAAGCTTACTTAAATGTACCTTATTTGTGGGGTGGTAAATCATCTTTTGGAATAGATTGTTCTGGATTAACACAACAAGTGTACAAAATTGGCGGATATAAAATACCACGAGATGCTTATCAACAAGCAGAAATGGGCGAAGTGTTAAGTTTTGTAGAAGAAGCAGAACCTGGTGATTTAGCATTTTTTGATAATGCAGAAGGTCGTATAATACATGTAGGAATTATGTGTGGTAACGGAAAAGTTTTACATGCACATGGTAAAGTTCGTATTGATCCTATTGATACCAATGGTATTTTTAATACCGACTCCCAAAAATATTCGCATAAATTAAGATGCATTCGCAAACTTATATAAACCAAAAAAGACTATTGAATTTCAATAGTCTTTTTTGGTTTGAATCTAAATATTAATTAGACGATGTACAAACTCGTTTTTTCATTTGAATTAATTGTATTTTTAAGCTTATATAAATCAGTTCAATGAGTATCAAAATTCCGAGTCATTTAAAAGGATTATCTACCACCGAAGTAAAAGAATCACAACAAAAATATGGCTATAATGCTATAAAGGATGAACATAAAAGTACATGGTACAGTATGTTGTTTGATATCTTGAAAGAGCCCATGACAATTATTTTAATTGTGGTTTCAGTTATTTATTTACTTGTAGGTGATTTAGGCGAAGCAGCGTTTATGTTTGTTGCGATTCTTGCTTTAACAGGGATTTCTTTTTATCAAGATAGTCGTAATCAAAAAGCGTTAGAAGAACTCGAAAAATTGAACGAACCGTTGAGCTCGGTTGTTCGTAACGGCGAATTAATCGAAATCCCTACACACGAAATTACGGTTGGAGATTTATGTGTTACAGAAGAAGGAAAAATGATTAATGCAGATGGTAAAATTGTTCATAGCAATGATTTTTCTGTAAACGAATCGGCACTGACAGGTGAGAGTATGTCAGTTTTTAAAGATACCGAACATCCAGAAATTTATAGTGGAACCTTAACCGTTTCGGGATTAGCTTTTTTTGAAGTAACAAGTATTGGTGCTGAAACAAAATTAGGAAAAATAGGAACTTCACTTTTATCAATTAAAGACGAAAAATCACCTTTGCAGATACAAATTGAAAAGTTTGTAAAAGGAATGGCGATTATCGGAATCATAGTTTTCTTATTAGTTTGCGTTGTAAATTATATTCAAACGAAAGATTTAATCAATAGTTTATTGAGTGGATTAACATTAGCAATGTCTATTTTACCAGAAGAAATTCCTGTTGCTTTTACTACTTTTATGGCTTTAGGATCGTGGAAGTTACTACGTCAAGGAATTATTGTTAAAAAAAGTAGCGTTGTAGAAACCTTAGGGAGTACAACAGTAATTTGTAGCGACAAAACAGGAACAATTACCGAAAACTCGATGCAATTAAAAGCTGTTTATGACTTTAAAACCAATGCAATTTATGAAGAAGATAAGTTTCAGAATAAAGCAATTGCGGAGTTAATTGAGTATGCAATGTGGAGTAGTGAACCTGTTCCTTTTGATCCGATGGAAAAAACATTGCATCGTGTTTACGAGGCGACACAAAAAGATGTTAGAGCAAACTATCAGATGTTTCACGAATATCCATTGTCAGGAAAACCTCCAATGATGACGCATTGTTTTCGAAATGCTGAAGATCATCTAATTATCGCTGCGAAAGGAGCTCCTGAAGCTATTTTACAAGTTGCTCATCTTTCTGAAGAACAAATAATCCAGTTGCGAAAGGTGATTCGCGATTTAGGAACACAAGGATATCGACTTTTGGGTGTTGCAAAATCGACTTTTGGTTCGACTGATTTTCCAAAACAACAACAAGAATTGCCCTTTGAATTGTTAGGTTTTGTGGTGTTTTATGATCCACCAAAGAAAGGTATAAATGAAGTGTTTCAAAAAATATATGATGCTGGAATAAAAGTTAAAGTAATCACAGGTGATAATGCCGAAACAACAATGAGTATAGCTAATCAAGCAGGAATTATTCATGCCGAAGATCATATAACTGGAGCTGAAATTGCTCATCTTTCGAAAGAAGAATTGGCGAAAACTGCAGATGAAAAAGTTTTGTTCGCACGTATGTTTCCTGAAGCGAAATTAGCAGTTGTAAATGCATTAAAAGATAACGGAGAAATTGTTGCCATGTTAGGCGATGGTGTAAACGACGGACCAGCTTTAAAAGCAGCGCATATTGGGGTTGCAATGGGAGAGAAAGGAACAGAGATTGCGAAGCAAGCTGCACAATTGATTTTAACAAATGATGATTTTGGTAAATTAGTGATTGGAATTGAAGCTGGAAGAAGAATTTATACCAACCTAAAAAAAGCAGTTCAATACATAATTTCAATTCATATTCCGATTATATTAATCGTTTCCTTGCCATTATTTTTGGGTTGGGCATTTCCTCAAATTTTCACACCTGTTCACGTTATTTTCTTAGAGTTGGTTATGGGACCTACATGTTCGATTGTCTATGAAAACGAACCTTTGGAAAAGAATTCTATGAACGAAAAACCTCGTCCTATGACGGAAACTTTTCTGAATTGGAAAGAGCTTTCGACAAGTATAATTCAAGGATTAGCCATTACATTAGGTTTGCTTTTTATTTATCAATTTACCTATCAATCTGGTGGAGATGAAGATAAAACACGTGCAATGGTCTTTACAACACTTATTTTTTCGAATATTTGGTTGAGTTTAACGAATCGTTCATTTTATGATAGTTTATGGTCAAGTTTTAAAAATAAAAACTACTTAATGTTGGCTGTGATTATTTTAACCTTGTGTATTTTGTTTTCGATTTTATATATACAACCAATTTCGAAGTTTTTTAAAGTAACATCATTAAATGTAAATGAGCTAAGTTTAGCAATGATAGTTGCTGTAGTTTCGGTTTTATGGTTCGAAATTTATAAATGGATAAAACGTAAAAAATAAAAATGATTTAATGAATAATCATCGAGTTTATTGAGATTATAATGTATCAATAAACTCGATTGTTTTTTCAAAAGTAGGTACTTTATTTTCTTTAAAAGGCGTATGTTTAGCGTCAGGAACGATATAATTTTCTTTTCGTCCATTTACATTGTCGATAATTCCAATCACTTGTTCCATTGTTCCAAATTCGTCATCAATTCCTTGAATAACCAAAGTAGGACATTTTATATTTTTTAATTCTTCGCGAATATCAAAGTTTACAAAATCGGGTCTTAGCCATGTTTCGGTCCACATTTCAAATACTTTTTGCGTATTATCTCCGTGATATTTTCTTAAACGTTCTTTTAGGTTTGTTTCTGCGTAAGCAATTTTAGCAGCTCTAATTCCATTCAGGGTTACTTCTTCTACGATGACATGAGAACCAACAACGACAATTCCTTTTAGATTTTTATGGTACTTAGCTGCATACAGTAATGCAATTGTACCACCATCACTATGTCCAAAAAGAATAATTTCTTTAAAGTTGAAATGGTTGACAAGTTGATTTAAAAAGTCCGCTTCATCGTGCATATAAGTTAACTCGCGTCGATCAATTGTAAATGGAGATGATTTTCCATAACCTTTTCGATCATAAATAAACAGATTACAATTACTTTTTTCGGCAACTTCTTTTGGGAAATCCCTCCAAAGTTGTGTACACCCTAAGGAATCGTGTAAGAATATAAGTGTAGGTCTTTCTGGATTAATTTCGTGGTGAATGTAATGAATTTTAGCATCGTTGATTTCTAAACAAGTTTGGCTTTCCATTTTTTATTTTGATTTTCAGAATTAAAGATAACAAAAATGCCTCGAATAAATAAAATCGAGGCATTTGTATAGGATTAGGATAAATTATTAGTTGATAAAATCAGTAATAATATCTAACGTTTTTGCTTTTGCAGTTTCTAAATCATCATTCAAAAGAATAGTATCAAACTCTTTTGCTTTTTCCATTTCGATTCCCGCTTTATCAATACGCTGTTTCAACTTATCCTTGCTTTCGGTATTACGTGAAATCAATCGTTCTTTTAAAATATCTAATGAAGGTGGATTAACAAATACGGTTAAACATTCTTCTCCGTATAATTTTTTGATATTCAATGCACCAATTACATCAATATCAAAAATAACAGAATTACCTTCAGAAGTAATACGATCAACTTCCGATTTTAATGTTCCATAAAAATTATTACGATACACTTCTTCGTGTTCTACGAATTCGTCTTTTGCAATTTTTGTTTTAAATTCTTCTGGAGTTAAGAAATAATAGTCTTTTCCGTGAACTTCACCTTCGCGTTTATCTCTTGTTGTACAAGAAATAGAAAATTTGATGTGATCTAATTGTTCTAAAGCATAGCGAACCAAAGTTGTTTTTCCTGCGCCTGATGGTGCTGAAAAGACAATTAACTTTCCTTTTTTCATTATAAAATGTTTAACGATTGTTCTTTAATTTTTTCCAATTCATCTTTCATTTGAACGACAATTTTTTGCATTTCAGAATGATTAGATTTTGAGCCTAAAGTATTGATTTCTCGTCCAATTTCTTGAGAAATAAAACCTAATTTTTTACCATTAGATGCTATTCCCGCTAATTCTTTTAAGAAATATTCGCAATGATTTTTCAAACGAACTTTTTCTTCTGTGATGTCTAATTTTTCCAAATAGAAAATCATTTCTTGCTCAAAACGATTTTGATCAACATCAACTTTTAATTCTTCTAAACGTTTGTTGAAACGTTCTTTAATTGTTTCAATACGTTCTTGTTCAAATGGTATAACTTGAGTTAAAAGTTCAAGAATATTATTTAAGTTTAATGTTAAATATTTTTCTAATACTTTTCCTTCATCTAATCTAAATTGATTCAAAGCATTGATTGCTTCGATGATTGTTGCACGAATTTGATTCCATTCTTCTTCGTTCAAATCATCTTGCGTATACGAAATAACATCAGGCAAACGCATGATAACTGGTAACAATTCGCCGTCAGTCACATTTGGAGTGATCGACTTGAATTCTTCCATATAACTTTTGATTAATTCAGCATTTATAGATTGATTTCTTGCAGCTGGATTTAATTCAACCAACATCGAAAAATCAATTTTCCCACGTTGAACTTTTTCTGAAATAAGATTTCTGATTTCTAATTCTTTCTCGCGGTAAAAAGAAGGGATTCTTGTGTTCAAATCCAATGTTTTACTGTTCAAAGAACGGATTTCTATCGTTACTTTTTTTTCAGGTAATTCCAATACGGCTTTACCGTAACCTGTCATAGATGCTATCATAATTGTAAAATTATGCGAGCAAAATTACAATAAATTAACGTAATGTGAACTTAATATCGCTTTTAATGACTTTAAAGTTTTACATTTAGTTGAAATTTATATATACGCAAACACCATCACTCCTGATAATATTTATACTATTGATTAATCAAAGAACCATTTTTCCAAACATTTGTTGGTTGTAATTGTCCTTGATAATAAATAATATTACGATAATCGAAGGTAGAGAAGCTGATAAAATCGGCTTTTTTATCTTTTTCTATTGTTCCACGATCAGTTAAATTTAAAGCCTTTGCAGCACGAAAAGTAATTGCAGCTAAAACTTCAGCCATTGATAATTTCTCAAAAGTAGCTAATACAGAAGCTTGTGTCAATAGACTTCCCATTGGAGCTGAACCAGGATTCCAATCTGAAGCAATCGAAACACAACAACCAGCATCTAACAATTTTCGGGCAGGCGCATATTGCATTCCCAAACCAATAGAAGCACCAGGTAAAACTGTTGCTACAACATCAGAATTGGCTAGATTTTTCACTTCTTCTTTTCCAGAAAATTCCAAATGATCTGCGCTCAATGCATGGTGTTTAGTGGCTAAATAACTTCCTCCAGCCGTAAATTGATCGGCGTGAATGGTAATGTCAAATCCTTGTTTTTTGGCTTCGTTCAAGAAATAATCACCTTCTTCAACAGAAAAAGCAGATTGTTCCACAAAAATATCTATGCGGTTTGCTAATTCTTCAGATTTTAATTTAGGAAAAACTTCTTTTACCAATAATTCTAAATATTCTTTGTTCAAACCTTCAAAATCTTTTGGTTTCATATGCGCGCCTAAAAAAGTCGGAATCAAATCAATTTCACTTTCTTGATTCGCCATATTTATAGCTTCCAACATCTTGATTTCACCTTCAACAGAAAGTGCATAACCCGATTTTACTTCTGCAGTTGTAATTCCTTGTTTGGCTAATTGCGCAATATGTTTTAGTGTAATATCTTTCAGTTCATCAACCGTTTTTTTACGTGTTTCTGTCACGGTAGACCAAATTCCACCACCACTTTCTGCAATTTCTAAATAGGTTTTTCCGTCCAAACGCATTGCAAAATCTTTGGCGCGATTTCCTCCAAAACAAACGTGTGTATGCGAATCGACAAATCCAGGAAGTAAAACCTGTTCTGTTTCAATTCGTTCAATTTCGATGTTTGGATGTTGTTGAGAAAGCGTTTCGAAATGACCAATTTCTACAATTGTTTCATTGTCAGTAATAATCCCGCCATTTTCAAGAATATCGACTTGATTTTCGTGAATTGCGCCTTTTAAAGGTAAATTGGCAAGTGTTATAATTTGTCTGAAAGGACCAATTAACTTCATTTTGTTGTTTTATAACACAAGTTTACGAAATTTAACGGAGATTGTATTCGAATTTTGAAACTCGTTTAACGAACTTCGAAGTTTATTTTTTCTTCAAATAAGTAGGGTCGTTAGGGTATTTGATTACTTTAACCAACGTTACGATAGAGATGAAAACAAAAATTAAAATAACAATACTATTTACGATAACACGACTATTTTGATCATTAACTAACCCAATGTTAAGCTCGTAAGCAGCCCAAATTATAATTAAAACTTGTGGTAAAAGCGCACCAAAAATATTTTTTGTCATTTTATTCTTCTATTGAATTGTAAAGATAAAAAAAATAAAAAACCTGCTTATCAAAAGCAGGTTGAAAATATTATTGAGTGACTAATTTTGTTTCATTAAGAATTGGTTCATTCTTCAGAATATTAGTTGCGACTTCTATGGTGTTTTCTTTTTCTTCGAAGATTGGTGCTTCTTGTATGAAGGCTGTTGTTGATGCCTCTTCAACTTTTGGAGGCGTGTTATCAAATTTATAATTAAACCCGATTCCAAGCGTTTGTTTTACTTGAGTTTTTTTAATTTGATCTTCGTCATACAATAAGTTGACAGCAACTTGAGCCGAAACAAATTGATTGACTTTAAGGTCTAAAATTCCTTGATAGGCAACATCCATATTTCCGATTTTTTTTAAGTAATCAGCATAGATTCCTAAACGGCTGTCATAGCTAATACCATCCATTATTTGTAATTTGTATCGTGCGCCTAAATAAGCACCAAATTCAAATAAGGTATTGTCACCATCATTCTTAAGTCCAAAATTTCCTTTTTGTTGTAAATCTTTATCCAAAACAAATGTAACTCTTGGTGTAAAAGGATGAATGTTTACTTGAAAATTTTCGTTCGGTTTATAATCAACACCCAATCCTAAACTTAAATAACCTGGCGCCATTAGATTTGAAATTTTTTCTTTTGGATCTAACGAATAATCATATCCTTCTGTAAATTGCGTTCGGAAATTCATCGCTGCAGCCAAATACCAATTATTTCCGATGTTATAACCGTAAGATGAAGTTAAATCGATCACATCATTTGTTTTTCGAGAACTTTCTCCTTTATTGGTTTGAATTCCATAACCTAAAACGATACGATTGTCCCAAATATGTTTTTCACGGGTTAAATTGAATTCGTAATCAACATTCGCATTTAAAGCAAATGAATTTACACCTCCTGCAACCCAATTGGAAAAAGCACTTTGAGAGAATAAAAGTGAATTGTTACCTGATACAAACCAACCATGTTGGCGACCGTCAAATTTTTGATCTTTTAAATAGCGTTTACTATCAGTTGCAACTATCCCATCTTTTATAGTTTGAGCAAAAGACATCATAGAAGCAAATAAGGCTAAAGTGACTAAATGTTTTTTCATAAATAGTTAAAGTTGTTTTCGTTTAATTATTCCCAAAATATTGATTCAGATTTGATATAAGTAGCTTTTTCGTCAATGGTATTTTTTTCGAATACTTGATCATAATTACGTTTATCCAATTTGACTTTTGGCAGATGAATAGGAGCAATGCCAGTTGTATCGAAGTAGGGAAGAATCTCTTTTTTTCTTGATTTTTTTTTCGGTTTCTTTTTCGTGCTGTCTATTTTATAAGTTAACCCAATACCTAAGGTTTGCTTAAATTGTGTTTCTTTCACTTGGTCTTCATCATAAATTAGATTTAAAGCCAATTGAGTAGACATAAAGTGATTGATTTTCATGTCTAATAATCCTGCGTAAACAATATCTAAATTGTAAAACTTATTCGAATAATTAGAGAATATACCAATATTGTTATCGTAGGTTACATTTTCAAAAATTTTAACTTTATAACGACCACCTAAATAGGCTCCAACTTCGAAAAGTAAAGCATCTCCATCGTTGCGCAAACCATAAGTTCCTTTTGTCTGTAAATCTTTATCTGCAACAATTGTGGTACGAGAAGTTAATGGTTGAAATGTTACAGAAAAATTAGAATTAGGTGTATAATTTGCACCGACCCCTATTGTAATATACGCAGGAGCAAATAAATTTGATAGTTTCTTTTTGGGAGTTGCTCCATAATCATAACCAGCAGAAAACTGAGAACGAATATTAAGCGATGTAGTTAGATACCATTTTTCTTTAATCAAATATCCATAAGAAGTTGTAAGATTGATGTTATCTGCAGTTTTACGTGTTCCATTGGTTTTATTATCTAAGAATCCATATTCTAAAATAAAACGATTGTCCCAAAAATGTTTCTTTTTTCGGAAATTGAATTCATAATCAGCTTTTGCATTGAGAGAAACCGAATTTTCTCCTCCGGCCATCCAATTAGAAAATGTATTTTGATTGACAGTTAACGTATTTGATCCATAAATTTCCCAACCTGATGCACGACCTGTTGTGTCTACTTTAGACTTTAGATATTTTCGCCCATCAATAATTAGATTTCCACTTGTATCTAAAAACTGAGCAGAGCTAAAAACGGATAGGACTAAAAATAGGATTGAGATAAATAGTCTCATGTACTAAAAAAATATCTTTGTTTAAAATTGAAAAATTCTAAACAAAGATATCTAATTTATTTTGTAAGGTTAAAATGCTTTTTAATTATTTTCCCAACCTTGAAACCATTTAACTAAAGTATCAATCCAATCTTGACGATCATTTAAACATGGTATGTATGTAAATTGTTCACCACCAGCTTTTAAAAACTCTTCTTTACCCTCCATCGAAATTTCTTCTAAGGTTTCTAAACAATCAGCTACAAAAGCAGGAGTACAAACAGCCAAATTCTTCACACCTTCTTCTGGAAAATGTTCTAACGTTTCGTCTGTATAAGGTTTGATCCAAGGATCTTTTCCTAAACGAGATTGAAAGGAAGTGTAGTATTTATCTTTTGGTAATTGCAAGTATTCTGCCACTAACTCTGTTGTCTCTAAACATTGATTGCGATACGTTTCAATTGGTAATTTGCTAACTTTTGCTGCTCTTAGTGCTTTTTTATCGTGACGTTCTGGAATTCCATGATAAGAAAATAATAATTTATCGTAATTCTCGGGTAAATTCTCTTTGATAGAATCTCCTAAAATTTTAATATAATCAGGATGCTTGTAAAAAGCTTTTAAGAAATTTACTTTCACATCTTTGAATTTTTTCTTCTGAACTTCTAATACCTTATCTGCAACAGTTTCTGTTGTTGACATCGTATACTGAGGATAAAGTGGAACAACTAATATATCGCGAACGCCTTTATCATAAAGCTCTTGTAGTCCAAATTCAATCGAAGGATTTTTATAACGCATAGCTAATCCCACTGGAAAATCTAATTGCTCTTGAACTTTTTGTTGTAAAATTTTTGAATAAATAATTAATGGAGAACCATCCTTTGTCCAAATCTTTTTATACGCTTCAGCTGATTGTATCGGTCTTTTAGGTAAAATAAAAAGTTCTACGATCATTTTACGAATCAACCAAGGTGAGTCAATCACTTTCCCATCCATTAAAAATTCACGTAAATATGTTCTTACATCTTCAACTTCGGTAGAATCGGGCGATCCTAAATTCACTAATAATATTCCTTTGCTCATAATTCTTTTTATCTAAAAAAATATTGCGTTCTTTGTAGGTGTAAAAGTACGGCGGATAATTTAAATTGTTCTTCGTAATATTATCATTATAATTTATATCATCATTTTATGTCAGATTTATTAAATCCTGATAAAGAATTTTATCCAGACGACGATCTTAATCACGAAAATACCGTGCGTCCGCAAAGTTTTGATGATTTTGCAGGACAAGCTCATATTCTCGAAAATTTAGAAGTATTCGTAAAAGCGTCTAAACTTCGTGGAGAAGCCTTGGATCATGTTTTATTACACGGACCTCCAGGTTTAGGAAAAACGACATTGGCAAATATTATTGCGAATGAATTAGGCGTTGGAATAAAAATTACTTCTGGACCAGTTCTCGATAAACCGAGTGATTTAGCAGGTTTATTGACAAATTTAGAAGAAAATGATGTGCTTTTTATTGATGAAATCCACCGAATGTCACCTGTTATCGAAGAATATTTATATTCGGCAATGGAGGATTTTAAGATCGATATTATGATTGAGTCAGGACCTAATGCACGTTCAGTGCAAATTGGCTTGAATCCTTTTACCTTAATAGGCGCAACAACACGTTCTGGTTTATTAACTGCTCCTTTACGCGCTCGTTTCGGAATTAATTTTAGATTCGAATATTACAATGTAGAACTTTTAAGTTCGATTGTAGAGCGTTCTTCTCGTATTTTAGATACACCAATTGACGAAAGAGCTGCGATAGAAATCGCTGGTCGTAGTCGTGGAACACCTCGTATTGCAAATGCTTTGTTACGTAGAACGCGAGATTTTGCACAGATAAAAGGAAACGGAAAGATTGATTTATCAATCGCAGAATTTTCTTTAAAAGCTCTTAAAGTTGATGACAATGGTTTAGACGAAATGGATAATCGTATTTTATCAACCATTATCGAAAAATTTAAAGGAGGACCTGTCGGAATTACAACTTTAGCTACAGCAGTTGGTGAAAATGGCGGGACATTGGAAGAAGTTTATGAACCTTATCTCATTCAAGAAGGTTATTTGATGCGTACGGCGCGTGGTCGTGTAGCAACAGAAAAAGCCTATAAACATATTGGTGTGAAATATAGAGGTGAAAATTCTCCTCAAACCGATTTATTTGATTTGTGAATTTGTTCTAAGTTCTAAGTTTTGTCATTCTGAGTTTGTAGAAGAATTTTTATTATTGATGAGCTATAGAAATGAGTTAGAATTAAAAGGTTTGATTAAAAATATTCATAATTAATAAATCACAATTACGCATTGAAATGCTCCTTCAAACAGAAGAACATATTAAAATAAAATGGTCCCAACGAATTAAAGAAAAAGCTGAATTGTTAGGATTTATTTCGTGTGGAATAGCAAAGGCTGACTTTTTAGAAGACGAAGCACCTCATTTAGAAGCTTGGTTAAAAAATGATTTTCATGGAGAAATGAAATATATGGAAAATCATTTTGATATGCGATTAGATCCACGTTTGTTGGTTGAAGGAGCAAAATCTGTGATTTCGTTGACGTATAATTATTACCAAGATTTAGATCGAAATCCTAATTCGTACAAAGTTGCCATGTATGCACAAGGTGAAGATTATCATTTTGTTGTGAAGGAAAAAGTGCGCGAATTGTTAGATTTTATTCAAGATGAAATAGGAGAGGTGAGTGGTCGAGCTTTTACAGATTCTGCACCAATATTAGAACATGCTTGGGCAAAAAAAGCAGGAATTGGGTGGGTTGGAAAAAATTCGTTGACGTTATCCAAACAAAAAGGATCGTTCTTCTTTTTATCTGAATTAATTATTGATTTGGAGTTGGCTTATGATTCTCCAATTGCAACAGATCATTGTGGAAATTGTACGCGTTGTATTGATGCTTGTCCAACAGATGCTATTTTACCAAACAAAACAGTTAATGGAAGTCAATGTATTTCGTATTTTACAATCGAATTGAAAGATCAGATTCCTGCTGAAATGAAAGGAAAGTTTGATGATTGGATTTTTGGTTGTGATGTATGTCAAGAAGTTTGTCCTTGGAATCGTTTTTCGCTTCCTACAAAGGAAACGCGTTTTATAAGGCACGAAAGTATCAATCAATTTTCGAAAAAAGACTGGGAAGAAATTACCGAAGATGTTTTCCGAGTAATTTTTAAAAAATCACCTGTCAAACGAACTAAGTTTAATGGATTAAAAAGAAATATTGATTTTGTAAAATTAGAATGAATGGTTAAGTTTTCATTTTACATTCTTTTATAAAAAATGCTCCAAAGAAATATATTACTAATTGGAGCATTGTGTTTTAAGAAGTTTATTTCGCCTTCTTGTAATTATCTTCAACTTGTTTCCAATCCAAAACATTATTGAACGCTTTCAAATATTCATCGCGTTTGTTTTGGTATTTCAAGTAATATGCATGTTCCCAAACATCAATTCCTAAAATTGGTGTTCCTGCAACTTCTGCACCAGGCATCAACGGATTGTCTTGATTTGCTGTACTTGTAACTGCTAAAGAACCATCTTCTTTTACAACTAACCAAGCCCAACCAGAACCAAAACGTTTTGCACCCGCTTCATCCAATTGTTTTAACAATTCTTCTGTAGAACCAAATGTTGCATCAATCTTTGCTTTAAGATCTCCTTTAGGCTCTTTTTGAGGCGTTGGAGACATAATATCAAAATATAGCATGTGATTGTAATATCCACCAGCATTATTGCGTAAAGCACCATTGTTCATATCCATTTTTTTCAAAATATCTACGATATCATTTGATTTGATATTGGCTTCTTTTAATGCAGTGTTCATCTTGTTGATGTATCCTAAATAATGTTTAGAGTAATGAACTTCCATTGTTTTTGCATCAATGTATTCTTTTAACTCATCGTAACCGTATTTCAAAGGTTTTATTTGAAATGTCCCTGGGTCAGCTTTTACATCTGTAGGATTACCAACAGTTTCTTTTACTTGAATTGTATCATTTTGTACAACCTCATCTTTTGTTGTGTCAGCATTTTCCTTCTTCGTTTCACATGATTGAACAAAGAAAAGAACACCCAAAACTGACATCAAAAATACACCCTTTTTCATCTTTTAATTTTATGTAGTTTACTTATAATATTAATATTTCCACTAAAATAACAGATTTTGATTGAATATAAAATTCTTTACTTTTAATTTTCTGTTAAAGTCATCTAATTTTAAAAAATTACTATATCATATTTTTTATTAATTTTATAAAAACCAAAGATGAAATATTACCTAACTTATATTCTATTTATAATTTGTTCAATTTCTTTTTCTCAAAATATAGATGATAAGAGAGATTTGCTAATTAACGATCTTTGTAATATCCTTACAAAAAATAAAAATCTTAATGATTTAGAACGAATTAATTTAACCCGTTGTGCATTTTAAACAATACTGACTTTTAGATTATTGATATTTCGGTTAAAATATTCTTTGTTAATGAACTGTACAACGGTTAAAGTAGTTATTTTAGCCAATAATCTTGTTTAGAAGCCTTCAAAAGTTTTTGCATAATTGCGTCTAATCATAAACTGGTCACAGAGTTGTAAGAAAAGTGTTTCAATCCTTTTTCGCTGTTTTTTGAATAAATAAAACTGTGGCTTGTAGTCCTTTTGATTAACTCTTTTCGGAGTTTCGAGTTCTATATTGGCATATTTAAATAAATCAATCTGAATCTCAGACGACAAGTAGCCTTTGTCTCCAAGCAAGGTACAATCGGATAATTGTTCTCTGATATCTTTTAAATAATGGATGTCGTAAACGGAAGCAGGACTTAAATCCACACTTTGAAAAACTCCATTTATCGAACAAACTGCATGAAGTTTGTAGCCATAAAAATGCATTTTCTGAGAAGCACAAAAGCCTCTGTTTGGATAGCAATAGTCGTTATCTTTACAGATTTTTGAAGTATTCTCCTCGAGAGTTTACATACTTCTACGGGCATACTGTCAATAATGAAAAACTTCTCAAACTCATTAAAACTTCGGGCAATTTTCATTCGTAGATCATTTATTTTACTGCCCAATCTACGTTTGCGACGATTATAAACACTACGTTCTATTTTGCATTTTATCGCTTGAGGAATTTGTCGAAAAAGATGAATTTCGCTGTCAATACCCATAAATTCAGCAGTTAACGCAAGACTTATCAATTCCAAATCCTTCAATTTTGGAGGTCGTCTTTGATAGGCCAATAGGTTTTCATTTTGATATTTTTCGCAAAACTTCCAAAATTCTTTCGTAATTTGCATTCAAGTTGTTCATTATAAATGTTTTGCAGTTAATTCAATTTACTGATTTTCAATCAAATGAACAACTTTTATCTTTTTAATTCATAATGCACAACGGGTATTATATATATTCAATGAATAAAAAAGTGACAGAAAGATTCTTTAAGAAATTTTAATGTTCATTTTCATTCATCATTTAAGTTTCTTTGAAATAATAAACTAAACATTCATATTTTATTATTATTTACTTCTAAAACTACAACACTATTTGTAACCACAAGAATTACAACCAGTATATTATAGCCCGATGTCGCAGATTTGCAATTTGTGATTTTAACTCGATGTGCAGAGAGTGAAGGTGTTTCATATTCCTAAGAAAAGGAAAATAGATTCTAAGAAAAACTTACATGCTTCGCAACTATAATTTTTTGTTTTTAGGAGTTGATGAAAACAAAAAACCCAACAGATTACTCTATTGGGCTTTAGCAGCGGAGAGTGAGGGATTCGAACCCCCGGAGGTGTGACCCTCAACAGTTTTCAAGACTGCCGCATTCGACCACTCTGCCAACTCTCCAAAAACGCTGTTTATTGCGTATTGCGAGTGCAAATATAGAATGCTTTTTCGAATTACCAAATTAAAATTTCAAACTTTAATTTCACGAAAACGTTTTCGTGAAATATAGCTATTGCTTTAACTTGTTTATTAATATGCTTTTAATCCTATTTTGAGAATGTTATTTTTTAGTGTAAAAATTTATTCTTCATTAAAATTTTGCTGGAAATGATCTGTTTTTAATGACAATCATTAGTTTTTGTAAAAAAAATATACGAAATCGTTATAATTGATTACTTTTGCCAATAATTAAGTAAATAAACACATTTAAACATTTTCTAAAATGAACCACTCTTCTTATGATCAGCAACTTGCATCTTTCAATGAAATGAGCAAAAAGGTTGTAGAATTCATTAAAATTGTTTCAGATTTATGGTACGATCAATCTGTTGAATTGGTAATCTTCCGTAATCAATTAGTTGATAAAAACGTTAGTGATATCGTAAATTTACACCAATATGCAGAAGAATTTGTTGAAAACAAAATTGCTATTGATGATACTTTAGCGATTGCAAAAGCAATTTTTCAAGCAAATTTACCAGCTTCTCGACTTGATGTTGGAAAATTAGCAAAAGAATATACTTCAGGAAATTATACTTCAGCAGAAGCTTTTGTTGAAGAAAAATTAGGTGATAGTAGAAATGTAAAAAGTGTAGAGCCAAAAGATGTTGTGCTTTATGGTTTTGGTAGAATTGGACGTTTATTAGCGCGTGAATTGGCTTCTCAAATGGGAAAAGGTCAACAGTTGAGATTACGTGCTGTTGTGACACGCGATAAGCACGATCCGGTTTTATTAGAAAAAAGAGCATCTTTATTGCGTCATGATTCTGTTCATGGTGATTTTGATGGAAATGTAGTAGCAGACCACGAAAACAATGCATTGATTGTGAATGGTGTTACTGTGCACATGATTTCTGCAGCTCAACCAGAAGATATTGATTATACTGCTTATGGTATTAATAATGCTTTAATTATTGATAACACAGGTGTTTTTAAAGATGAAGAAGCGTTATCTCGTCATTTAAAATCTGTTGGTGCTGATAAAGTTTTATTAACAGCGCCAGGAAAAGGTGTTCCGAATATTGTTTATGGTGTTAATCATGAAGAATATAGCCCAGAAAATGTAAATATTTTCTCTGCGGCTTCTTGTACAACAAATGCGATTACACCAATTTTAAAAGTTGTTGAAGATAACTTAGGAGTTGTAAAAGGACATTTAGAAACAATACATGCGTATACAAACGACCAAAATTTGGTTGATAATATGCACAAAAAATATCGTCGTGGACGTGCTGCTGCTTTGAATATGGTAATTACTGAAACTGGTGCTGGTAGCGCAGTTGCAAAAGCTTTACCAAGTTTAGCAGGTAAATTAACTTCGAATGCAATTCGTGTTCCTGTTCCAAATGGATCTTTGGTCGTATTGAATTTAGAAGTTAGTAAAGATACTTCTGTAGAAGCGGTAAACAACTTGATGAAAGACGCTGCGTTGAACGGAGAATTAGTAGAACAAATTAAATATTCGTTGAACAATGAATTGGTTTCTTCTGATATTGTAGGAACTACTGCTCCATCTATCTTTGATAGTAATGCAACAATAGTTTCTGCAGATGGTAAAAATGTTGTGATGTACGTTTGGTACGATAACGAATATGGATATAGCCACCAAGTAATGCGTTTAGCGAAGCATATTGCGGGTGTTAGAAGATATACATACTATTAATAGTATTTTTTCCCTTTATTTAAAATTAATCCACTTTCCTTATAGGTTAGTGGATTTTTTTTGTAACCTATTCGTTTAAAAACAGCTAAATAAATTAATTGTTTTATATTTGTTAATATTATATTAATATTGATTATAAAAATTAACATTATTTTTGAACAACTAAAAAAAAACAATTTATTGTATGAAAAAACTTTACTTTTTTAAATCATCTCTGCTAACCTGTTTGTTGACAGGATTTGCTTTTGGGCAAGGTTCTGAAACTTTTGAAACTCAAACAAAATTAACACCCTCATATTCAAATGGTTCATTTTCTGGAGAAACAAATGGAATTATTTGGAATTATGTCAGCGCTCGTGACGAGGGAGATTATCCTATTACATCTAAAGGAATAATGCTAAGAGATAAAGATCATACATTAGAAACTACAATTTCTAATGGAATCGGAAAATTATCTTTTGATGTTAGAAAAGCTTTTACTGGAGGTTCAAATAATAGAAAGATTGAAGTTTTAGTAGATAATGTAGTTGTTTTTACTTCACCAACATTTGGAAAAGCACAAACGGATGCTACTATTCATTCATTTGAAGTAGAAATAAATAAGTCAGAGGCAGCTGTTATTACATTTAGAAATGCAGGATCACAAATCACTTTAGATAATATATCGTGGACAGGATATGAAGTCACAACGAATCAGCCTCCAATAGTTTCTTCTAAAACAATTACAGGAACTTATGGAGTATTATTAACTGATGGACAAGTAACAGCTACAAATAACCCTACATCATGGACACAAACAGGGGTATTACCATCAGGAATAGAATTTAATACAAATGAAGGTTTGTTCTTTGGTACACCAACACAAGCAGGTACTTTTACTACACAAGTTACAGCTACAAATGAAATAGGTACATCTACAGCAGCTGCAGTAACATTTGAAATAGCTAAAGCAGATCAAACCGTAAATTATACATTTGAAAATTTAACTCAAAACCAAGGAACTACCTTTGCTGGGTTACCAACCCAAACAGAACAAGGGGTAAATATTGTGTATACATCTGCGGATAACTCTATTGTTTCTGCAAATGGAAACGTTTTGTCTTTTGATGGTATTGGATCTACAACAATTACTGCTACAGCATTAAGTACAGATAACTTTAATGAATATACAACAACTTTTAATGTAAAATCAAATGATCCTAATGCCACTTATTGTTTTGAAGAAAAATTTGATGGACTAGAAGGTGATAATACAAGTTCAAATGGATCTGGTACAGCTTGGAGTGGAAATGATAATTTTCCTACAGTTTCTAGCGCTTATCAAGCAGGGGATGCTGTGAAGTTAGGTACAAGTAAATTAAATGGTTCAATTACGTCAAAAGCGTTAGATCAGATATCAGGTAATGTTACTGTAAGTTTTGATGTAAAAGGATGGTCTTCCGTAGAAGGTAGTATGAATATTACATTGGGTTCAGAAACTAAAAATGTTATTTATACAGCTAAAATGGCTGATGCTTTTGAGAATGTAACTGTAAGTTTTGAAAATGTTGCAGCAGGTTCTACTTTAAAATTAGAAACATCAGCAAAAAGAGCATTTATTGATAATGTAAGAATCCAATGTTCTTCTAGTAATAATTCTACAACTTGGGACGGAACTGCATGGTCTAACGGAGCACCAGATCTAACAAAAGAAGTTATTTTACATGCAACTCCAACAGAAAGTTTTTCTGCGAAGAAATTAACTATTGAGAGAGATATGATTATTCCTGCAGGAATTACAATTACTGTAGAGAATGAAGTTGTTAATAATGCAACTTTAAGTTTTGATCATGGAGCTTACTTAATTCAAAATAATGACAATGCAACGAATGTAGGTACTGCTATTTTTAATAGAAAGTCAACACCTATTTATCGTTTAGAAAACATGACATGGTCATCGCCAGTTATTGGGCAAAATATTTTTGAGATTTCTCCAAAAACTTTAACTAATCGTTTTACAAGATTCAACGAATCTACAAATGACTGGGATGCGAATGTAACCTCTACAGATACTTTCCAAGCAGGTGAGTTAATCGCATTTAGAGCGCCAAATGATTACAACAATTACGGAGAAGGTGATGCTCAGGTATTTGAAAGTTCATTCAGAGGTCAATTATTTAATGGAGAAGTAACAATTCCTGTAACTAAAACATCTAAAGGAAATAATGCAGTAGGAAATCCTTACGCGTCACCACTTAGTTTAGATGCTTTAATTGCTGCTAATACATCAGTAGGAGTAAACTCTGTTTATGTTTGGACGCATTCTAAACCAATTGTAAATGGAGCATATCAAGGTTCTAACTGGGTTATTTACAATGGAACAGGATGGAATGATAATAGCGTAACTTCTCAAAATATTGATATTGCACAAGGATTTATAGTAAAAGTAGCAAATGCAGGAAACTTAGTACTTAACAATGCGATGCGTACCTCAGCTAATGGTCCAGTTTATTACAAAGAACAAAAAGATAGATATTGGTTAAGCTTATCAAATGATCAAGGTAAAATAAATTCTTCTTTAATAGGATATGTAAGTGAATCAACAACTGAATATGATCAAAATTTTGATGCTCACCCATTTGACAATAATAATGAAGGATTATATTCTGTTTTGAACAATGATTTATTTGTAATTCAAGGACGTGGAGATTTCAATAACGAAGATTCTTTTGATTTAACTTTCAATGTTAAAAAAGCAGGAACTTACCAAATCAATTTAGAAAAGTTTGAAGGTGTTTTCGAAAATCAAAATATCTATTTGGTAGACAGAAAATTAGATAAAGTATTTAATTTAAGCGAATTAAAATCTTATTCTTTTGATACAGAAGTAGGAGAAATTAATTATCGTTTCTCAATAAATTATCAAAATAAAACATTATCTACAAATGATTTATCTAAAAAAGGATTGGTAGTTTATGCTCAAAATAAACAGATTACAATTTCATCTAAAGAATCAATAAAATCAATAAAATTAGTTGATATTTCAGGAAGACAATTACAAAATATTCAAAACATAAATATAAAAAATTATGTAATCAATTTGAATCTAAATCCTCAAGTTGTTGTAGTTGTTGTAGAGAATACAAATGGTACAACTGAATCTAGAAAAGTAATTTTAAAATAATTAACGTATGAAAAATATAAAAAAAATAACCTTATTATTTTGTTTGATGTCTACTGTGACTTTTGCAAACACTGAAAAAGGTGGAATTCGTTTTTTTGAAAGGAATAACACTACTCAAAAAGCTGATGATACAGATGATCCAAATTATCCTACTGCAGATCAAGATCCAACACCAATCGATGATTATTTACCATTATTGGTAATAGGGGCAGGATTGGTTGCTTTACGTTTCAGAAAGCAGTTATTAAAAAACTAATTTCTATAAAAAAGAAAGCTTCTCAATTTTGAGAAGCTTTTATTGTTTTTATTCCAAACTGTTAATGATAGCTTTATGCAAAATTTCGCCCATAGTCTTACAATCTTCATACGATTGGTCTTTGTAAAACTTCGCGAAACCTTTTCGTAATTGTTCTATATTTTCATCTTTAGAAATCGTGTCTTTTTTTATGATTTTCATTAAATCTCGAAAACGCTTTGAGCTGTTTGAAATTCTTTTCGTGATCAATGATTTTACTTCTTTTCGATATTGATCGATAGAATTAGGTTTTAAACGATCATTGACTAAATCAACCATTATTCGATTCTCTTTAAAATATTGTGGACGATATATTTTTAGATTTCCTTCATAACATTGTTGATCAAAATCTATTGGTCGAATTCTGTAAATCACTTGATCAAAATCATGGATCGGAATTACCACATAATTATACGAACGCATATCGCCCAAAAGACCAATAAAACAACGTTCATTAAATTTTACAAATTCCTTCGCAATCTGATTTTTTTCTAAATCGTTACATTTATCCAAATCATTTTTAATGAAAACATCGCCTGGTATTCCTAAAATATGTTCCTCAATAAGCGTGTTTTTATACACCAAAAAATTAATTCGGTGCGGAGACAAAATATCTTCTAATTCTAAACCATAAATACGCGAAGCATCTGCTTGTTTAATATAGAAATTGGTATAATTATCATTCAGAATATTTCTCACACGAATTCGGAATGGTTTCGAATTTCCGAATGTACAATAATCAATAGAATCAACAACGAGATAAGGTAACGACTCTTCATCACCATCCGAGTGCAAGTAGGTGTAAATTCTATTCAAACTATCTTGTATTTCTTGATGCTCCGAATCGGTATAATAAACACCCAACCAATGGGTGTCATTTCCTTCTTTATCTTCCAAAGCAACACAGCCCGAAAAACGCATCAAATCATCATATTCTATACTCGCTTTAGTTGTGCGATGATATTTCTCTAAATAATGATTTAATTCGTCACTCACAGGATAAATAGGCTTTCTAAACTCTATTTTTACATCTTTCATTTCATGCTTATTACTCTATACGAAGATAGGTCTAAATTTATTTTTTTATAATTGTAAATTGGATTATTATTTGTTAATTTAAGACCAAATAAAAATCTTAATAAAATGAATATTCAAGTCAGAAATTTGACACTTGAAGATTATAGTGATTTGACTATTTCAACAAAAGAAGCTTATCACAATCAACTTGGAACATGGACAGTTGAAGAAATAAAAGAATTGTTAGCTATTTTTCCACAAGGACAATTGTGTGTTGAAGTTGATGGTAAAGTTGTAGCTTCTGCATTAAGTATTATTGTAAATTCTAAGAAAACAAATCTTGAGTCAGATTACGATACGATTACTTCTAATGGGAAATTCTTGAAACACGATTCTGAAGGTGATATTTTGTATGGAATAGAGGTTTTTGTGCATCCAAATTATCGTCAACTTCGCTTAGGTAGACGCTTATATGATGAGCGAAAAGCATTGTGTGAAGAGATGAACCTGAAGTCGATTGTCGCAGGTGGTCGTATTCCAAATTATTATAAATATTCGAAAGAATTAACACCTCGTCAATATATTGAGAAAGTAAAAAGCAAAGAAATATATGATTCTACGTTGGCTTTCCAAATTTCCAATGATTTTAATGTCAAAAAAATCTTGAAAAATTATCTGAAAGACGATAAAGAATCGTTAGAATATGCGACGCTATTAGAATGGAATAATATCTATTATGAATCAGAATTAACATCAAATTCACCTACCAAACGTAATATTCGTCTTGGATTGGTGCAATGGCAAATGCGTTTGTTTAATGGGTTACAGGATTTTTATGATCAAATCGAATTCTTTGTAAATGCAGTTAGTGATTATGGTTCGGATTTTATCATGTTTCCAGAGTTTTTCAATACACCGTTGATGAGTCCTTACAATCACTTGAAGGAAATTGAAGCGATGCATCAATTGGCAACGATGACAGATGATATTGTAAAGAAAATTCAAGAATTTGCCATCACCTATAATGTCAATATTATTTCTGGTTCGATGCCACATCTAAAAGATGGTAAACTATACAATACGTCTTTTCTTTGTCATCGTTCGGGTAAATTAGATTCGTACAGTAAAATTCATATTACACCAAACGAATTCAAGTATTATGCGTTAAATGGTGGTGATGAAATCAAAGTTTTTGATACGGATTGTGGTAAAGTTGGATTACTAATTTGTTACGATGTCGAGTTTCCTGAATTAAGCAGAATTTTGGCAGATCAAGGAATGGAAATTTTATTTGTTCCTTTCATGACAGATACGCAAAATGGATATACTCGTGTCCGTAGTTGTGCGCAAGCTCGTGCCATAGAAAATGAATGTTATGTTGCAATTGCAGGTTCTGTAGGGAATTTACCACGCGTTAACAATATGGATATTCAGTATTCTCAATCGGCTGTTTTTACGCCTTCAGATTTCTCATTTCCAAATAATGGAGTGAAGGCAGAAGCGACACCAAATGCCGAAATGGTTCTTGTTGCTGACGTCGATTTGTACCTTTTGAAAGAGTTGCATGAATATGGAACAGTAAAAACAATGAAGGATAGACGAAAAGATTTGTACCAAGTGCAATTGATAAAATAACCTAAACAAAACCTCCAAAATGGAGGTTTTGTTTTAGTTCTTATTCTTGTGACTATCTCTTGAATAAGAACAATAATTAACGATATAGATTTTAGGTTCGGTTGAAAATCTATTCTAAATGTAGAACTAAATTTTTATAAAAACAAAACATTTAATATCACAATTCGAATTTTAACATTAATCATAATCATAATTTAATTCTATTTCGAAGATTTGAATATATTTTTTATTGAATTTATTCGGTGCAAATTGATTAAAATAGATTTTTTTTCGGTTATTTGAAAAATGAGGGATTCCTGTTAACTGATGATTGAATGTGTTGTTTTGATAAAGTACGCTCGATTTTTTTTCAGTTAGATCTAAAATGATAATTTTTTGATCACTAAAAAAAACAGCTAATTTTCCATCAACAGATAGATTGAAAGGAGAATCAATTGATTGTTCTAAAAATGAATATTGAATAATCTCGTTAGAAATCAAGTTTACGCCAAATAATTGTGTAATTTGATGTTCATCTTCCATTAAAAAGTAGATGACTTTTCCGTCTTGAGAAGAACGTAACCAATGACGAAAGTTACTAATTCCTTTTTTGGTAAATGTGATTCTTTTCTGCGAAATACACTTCGGAACATCTGGTAATGTTGTTGTCGTTCCTAATAAATTATCGGTTTCGTCAATAATAATTTTATCAGGAATAGTTGCGACAAAAATTTCAGTTTTCAAATCACCATTTTTATCTCTTACATGTCCTTGAAAAGCAATGTTATGAGAAGAATTTATCCAACATTCATCAAAAGCTTTTTCAATTTCATCACTTCCATTTGTAGGAAACGGAACAACTTTAGAAACGATGATTGAAAACATTTCGCCCGAATTATTCTCTAAATTTTCATCAAAATTAACTTCTACTTTTTGGGGAAACATCATTCCAACTACGCGCTGATCTTTAACGGTAGGATTGTGCTTTGACTCTTGTTCTAAAATAAAATCGTTGTACGTGAAACTTATCCAATTCGTTTCTTTTTTCCACGAATGCGAATGTGTTCCACCTCTCAAAGCTCCGTTGGTAAATGGGGGCTGAATGTTGCGAGCATCCATAAAAATGGGTTGATTCGGATATTCTAAATCAATTGCTACCGCAGTTCTTCTTGTAGCTGAATATGGATTTGTTTGATTCGCATTGCGAATTCCATGGATGAAAATGACTTTATTTTCGATTTGAGAAAATGACACCGCTCCAACTCCAGGTCCAAACTGTGTTTGATTTTGGGTTTTATAAATTAACTGATTTTCTAACGTTTTGGTATTGAATAAAAAAATAGAAGAAGTTTCTCCAATTTTTGTGTCATCATTACGAGTATCATAAACCAAATATTTACCATCGAATGATTCGATTTGGAAATGATGCAAAGTGTGTCCAAAATTATCAAAGGTTAGTTGAGTTGGCGAATTTGTATGTATTAGAGTTGTCATAATGGCAAATTTAAAATTGATTTTTGGTTTTATTCCAACCTTCAATCAAAAGAAAAACGTCAATTTATTTATTTCCTTCGATAGTTTAATTAGAAAAATCCCCGATGTCGCGGATTTGCAATCCGTGACCTTATCTATACATCTATATCTACCCCATAAACACTACCTTAACTTCCAAATCATTATCCAAACCTGCATAATTAAGTGCCGAACTGAAATAATAATCTTCTGCATTTACAACCACTTTCTCTTTTACAGGATTTTGATGAATGTAATTTATCTTCTCCTTTATAAATGAATTAGAATAAACAGATTCTGCATGGTAACCATCTTGCCAAACCTTATATTGTTGCTGGCGTTTTAAATGTGCACAAGCTCCGGTAAAATATTTTAACATCCATTATCGTCTGCTTTCAGGTTCATTTATTATGGTTTCTATTATTTTTTTACTTGTGTACTTTTTAAAATCTCGCATTATTTCTGCTAATGTTAACGATTCTACACTTTTACAAAGCAAATGCAAATGACTGTGCATTAAAACATAAGCATAGATTTCTAAACCTTTATGCTTTTGACAATATCTTAAGGCATCTATAATTACATTTTTTTGATTTAGCCGTGTAAAAATATCTACCCAACCTACTGTTGTTATGGTTATAAAATAGGCACTGCTACTATCGGTTGCTATGTATTTTGTTGACATGATACTATTTTATTTCAATGAACTTTCTTTTATGTAGCACGGATTGCAAATCCTCGCGATCGGGTTTTTCCATCTTCATGATGATGCCAAGTTATCTTTTCCCATTTTCCATTAATTTTTACTAATAATGGGGAACCTTTTGCTAAATCTTTTATTTCTTCTATTCCATCTTGTTTTTTTAACCAATCTCTTGCATTTGTAAAATCATCTGTATAATTTCCTTTAGCGTCTTTAAAGTTATATTTTTCACCTAAGGTTTGTCCCATTTTTTCAAAATCAGGAAAACCATATTTATTAAACCAAACGCCATTGTACAATTTTTCTCCGCCATCAACCCCCATCAAACCTGCTGGTACGGATTACAAATCCGCGCGATCGGGTTCCACTGTTTCGAATGCCGTATTGAATTTTAAGATGAAGATTTCCAGCTCCTTATTTTCATGATTGTATTTTTTAATCTCATCAAGTTCATTTGCAGTTAGTTCTTTAGGATAATTAGTGTCTTTTTGTAAATATACTTTTTTATCAAAAAAAACAATATAACCCATGATAGTCAAAGAAGTATTCATTTTACGATTCAAATAAGCTACGTAGAATTGTATGGATTCCTTATGTTTAAAATCCACCTCAAAATTTACTCTTTCTTTAGTTGCCAAAATACCTTCTTTGCCATGAACCGTGACTATTGCCAAAATTTCGGGATCGGCTGTAAGCATCGCCCAGTCTGGTAAAGCATAAGTGAATTTGTCTTGGTAATGTTCTTCTATTTTTTGTTTGGCTATTTGTAATAATTTTTCCTTCAAAATATGATTTATTTTTACTCTTTGTATTCTTTCCCTGTGAAAATATCGATGTAGTAATATTGCTGGTTATGATAAAAATATCTTCTGATTGGTAAACATATTGTATTTTACCAATTATACGTTTTTTTCTAATTTGTTTTTTAGATAGAATTTGATTACCCCGATGTCGCGGATTTGCAATCCGTGACTTTATCTATACAATTCTACTGTTGTTATGGTTATAAAATAGGTTATAAAATAGGCACTGCTACTATCGGTTACTTTTTGTGCAATAACCTCAAAACTTCCTGTAACAAGTCCGGGTGCCTTAATAGTAGCATTAGAGGAATCTGAATAAGTAGGTTTTTCTATCTCTCCTGTTTTTAATAGATAAGTTGTAAGACCTATTCCTTCAGATATAATTTTTATGTATTTGCCTTTTATCTCTATCTTTTTTCCATCGGCAAAGGGTTCATCGCTACTAAAGTTTCCTTTTAGATCATATCTATTTACACTATTTTCTGCTAAAAACTTATTGGTTTGTGCCTTTATATGTTGTGATAACTGTTGTAATTGCTGTTTGGTTGCCTTATTATCAACTACTTGTATATTATTTCTTATTCCAAATGCTTTTACTTGGATGCGACCATTATCATATGTATATCGGATTTTGGTATCTATTTTCGTATCTGTCCAATCTCCGCTATCAATTTGATTGTTAGTTAAAGCTTTTTTTACTTCAACTATCTTTCCGCTTTCCTTTGCAAAAATTTTCAGCTTATTACCAATCCATTTTTCTAATTCTGCACTTTGGTTTCCGCTTTGCTCTTCGCTTTAAATGACGATAATAAACCTGTCGGTCCACCCCGAACAATTCATAGGAGAAACTTATGGTTTCTTTTTGTTCCTTTCGTAAAGAGTGGATAGTTCGGGGGGTGAGTTTTTTCGTATATCAATTTGATATTCCTCTTCGGCAAGGTTAATCATCATGTCAAAAATAATAGCTTTTTTATCCGCTACATAAGCCTGTTTTTCAAGAAAGGTCTTCTGTTTTTGCAAAAGTTTTACTTGAGCTTCAAGCTCCATAATCTTTTGTTGTGGTGGCTTTGGCATATTCGATGGGGATTGGTTCTCCTAGTCAAAGGTACCAAATTTTCTGAGCCAACTTACAACTGTGCTTCGGGCTTGGATGCCATATTTACGACAAGCAACAGTGGTAGAGAGTTCTCCAGACTCGATTTCTTTTACAACGTTCAACTTAAAAGACATACTGTAATCGCGCTGAGTGCGTTTGACATAATTGTTTCTTTCTTCCATAATAACGATTATTTTTTTGAAAATTATCTTAGCAACCTTCATTGTACATTACATCAAAAGAAACAACTTTATCATTCACTAAATAGAATTGTAAAATTGAGGCATTATCATAATCTTCTATATTAAAATAACGAAAAGCCTTTGTTCTTTTTTCTGTTTTTTCATCGTATCCATCAAAAATTTCGATGTTTAGGTTTTTATATTTGGAAAGTAATTCATCCAAAGTAGAACCAATCTTTATTCCTGATAAGGTTTTTAAGCTTGAATCAGATGATTTAATCATATAAATTGTCAAATTATCAGCTCTATTGCTTTCACCGTTTTGAGTTAAACCAACTTTGTACGTTATCCCTTTAGAGACAATTGTTAAATCACCATCAGGATAACCATATTCATTTAATTTTAGCTTAAATTTTTGTCCAGTTAATTTCTCTAATTCAGACAATTTCATTCCAAGTTTAATATCATTGATTCTCGTTGTCGAAACTTGTGCTTGTGTAGTAATTCCAACTATTAAAGCAAGTATAAAAAGTATATTTTTCATTGTTTTTAAATTTAAGTTTGATTAACTTTTATTCGTATGAAAATAAGCTTGATAATTTCTCTCGTTTACCTTATTTAAATTTACTTTTTTTTTAAATCTTTTTGTTAAAAAAAATACTCCAAGAAGCCTATAGCTTTTGGAGTATTATATTTGATGATTTTTTCTTAATTGATTGAATTAGTTTTTAATTAAAGATTGTGTTTCTGTTGAACCATCTTGATTAAAAACACGAACAATGTATTTCCCTTTTTTCAAACCTTGTACATTAAAGTTTGTTTTTTGGCTACCATCTAATTTTTTACTCATCACTTCATTTCCAATGATTGAATAAATAGACACTGAGCTTGCCTTTGACGGATGATCAAATTTTATTGTTACAGTAGAAATAGCAGGATTAGGATAAATGCTAATCGAGCTTTTATCTTGATCAAGTTTAGACTGCGCAGTTGCTGTTCCTAAAGTGAATAATAAAATTGATATAAATAGTATAAAGTGTTTCATATGCTTGTAATCCTAACAAATATAAAAATAAATTATTATAAAACAAACATTTCAAAACTTATACCAAATAAAAAAAGTGATGCTAAATTTAGCATCACTTTAAGAGATATAATAAAAAATTATAAATTTATTATAAGCTGTAACGGATGTATCCTGTTACTTTTAATTCTGGGTTAACCGCTTTAACAACATCTTTAACAGAAGTTTTTCCGTCTTTGATTGATGGTTGGTGAACTAAAGTATTCTCTTTGAAGAATTTTTGTAATTTACCTTGAGCAATATTTTCAATCATGTTTTCTGGTTTACCTTCAGCAATCAAAGTTTCTTTAGCGATAGCTAATTCAGTATCGATTACAGATTGAGCAACTTGTGTTTCATCTAAAGCAACTGGGTTCATTGCTGCAACTTGCATAGCAACGTCACGTGCAACGTCAGAAGCTCCATCTACGTTAGCAGATAAAGAAACTACAGCACCAATTTTGTTACCAGCGTGGATGTAAGAATTAACGATAGCACCTTCGATTGCTTGGAAAGTACCGATTTCGATTTTCTCTCCAATAACACCTGTTTGCTCAGTTAATTTTTCAGCAACTGTAATTCCAGCGTATGGTAAAGCTAATAATTCTTCTTTAGAGTTAACTGTTAAAGCTAAATCAGCGATTTCGTTAGCCATAGCAACGAAAGCATCATTTTTAGCAACGAAGTCAGTCTCACAGTTTAATGCGATAACAATACCTTTAGTTTGGTCAGCGTTAATTTTAGCAATAACTGCACCTTCTGAAGAATCGCGGTCAGCTCTTTTAGCAGCTACTTTTTGTCCTTGTTTACGTAAAACTTCTACAGCTTTATCAAAATCTCCACCAGCTTCTTCTAAAGCTTTTTTAGAGTCCATCATTCCCGCACCAGTTGCGTTTCTTAATTTACTTACCTCTGCGGCTGTTGCTTTGTAGCTCATAGTAATATTTTTATTTTGTTTTCTTAATATTTTAAATAAAAGTAGCTCATACACCACAAAGTGGTATAGGAGCTACAAGGTATATTATATCGATGAAATGATCATCAAGTTAATGTTAAGCTTCTTTAGTTTCAGCTCCTTCTTCTTTACCTTCTTTTGCTTTTTCTTTTTCTGCTTTACGTGTTGATAAACCAGCTTTGATAGAATCAGCTACTGTAGTTAAGATGATATCGATAGATTTAGAAGCATCATCATTTGCAGGGATTGGGAAATCTACTTGACGAGGGTCAGTATTTGTATCAACCATTGCAAAGATTGGAATACCTAATTTTTGAGCTTCAGCGATTGCGATGTGCTCACGTACGATATCTACAACAAAAACTGCAGATGGTAAACGTGTCATATCAGCAATAGAACCTAAGTTCTTTTCTAAAGATGCTCTTTGACGATCAACTTGTAATCTTTCTTTTTTAGATAGTGTTTCAAACGTACCGTCTTTTTTCATACGATCGATTGAATTCATTTTTTTAACTGCTTTACGGATAGTAACAAAGTTAGTTAACATCCCACCAGGCCAACGTTCTGTAATATAAGGCATGTTGATTTCTTCAGCATGCTTAGCTACAACATCTTTTGCTTGTTTTTTAGTTGCAACAAAAAGAACTTTACGTCCAGATGCTGCAATTTTTCCTAACGCTTCAGATGCTTCATCTAATTTCACTGCAGTTTTGTGAAGGTCGATGATGTGGATTCCGTTTTTCTCCATAAAAATATAAGGAGCCATAGCCGGATTCCATTTTCTTGTTAAGTGACCAAAGTGCACACCAGCACCTAATAAGTCCTTTACATTTACTTTTGCCATTTTCTTTTTTTTAGTTTACGTTCCGTTATCTCAACAAGCAACAAATAAGTGGTCGAAAATTTCTCGCCTTATTTGTTTAGATGCTAAACCAACGGAAAATGGATTTTTTAATGAATTGAATAAATTAACGTTTAGAGAATTGGAATTTCTTACGCGCTTTCTTTTGACCGAATTTTTTACGTTCAACCATACGTGGGTCACGTGTTAATAACCCTTCTGGTTTTAATTGTAAACGAAAATCTGCGTCAATTTCACATAAAGCTCTAGAGATTGCTAAACGAATTGATTCAGCTTGACCAGTGATTCCACCACCAAAAACTTTGATATCTACATTGTATTTATCAGTTGTACCAGTGATTAAAAATGGTTGCTCTACTTTGTATTGTAATACTGCTGTAGGGAAGTAGTTTGCTAACTCGCGTCCGTTAATGAAGATCTCTCCATTTCCTTCTTGTAAATATACACGAGCAACAGATGTTTTTCTACGTCCGATTTTATGAACTATTGCCATTGAATTAGATTATAAATATTCGTTAATATCGATTTGTTTTGGTTGTTGAGCTTCGTGATTGTGCTCTGTACCAACAAATACATGTAAATTAGTCAATAATTTACTACCTAATTTGTTTTTAGGTAACATACCTTTTACTGACTTTTCGATTAAGCGTACAGGATCTTTTGCAAATACTTCTTTTGCAGTTAAAGATCTTTGTCCACCTGGGTAACCTGTGTGACGGATGTATAATTTCTCATCCCATTTGTTACCTGTTAATTGAATTTTGTCAGCGTTTAAAACAATAACATAATCTCCACAATCTGCATGAGGAGTGAAGTTTGTTTTGTGCTTACCTCTGATAAGCTTCGCAACACCTGACGCTAAACGACCTAATGATAAGTCAGTAGCGTCCACAACTACCCATTCCTTTTGAGCAGTTTCTTTGTTGGCTGATGAAGTTTTGTAACTTAACGTGTCCACTATCTTGATTTTTAATATTTTATAAATTACCGACAATCCGATCGGGGTGCAAATGTACAAAATGATTCTGTTTTCCCAAATAAAAATCAGGATTTATTCATCACTTTGATTGATTTGTACCATTAAGACGGTTGTCAAAACGTTTGCAAAATTACGTTAATTAATTGGATTTTCAATATTTTTTATTTTAAATGATACAATAATTTTGCAATTAATCCATTTTTTTTATAAAGTAAATGCTTGAATTACTGAAAATTATTTATAAATTTAATTCAATTAACAATAATATGTAATGAAAAGAATAGCCATATTTATTTTTCTCTTTGTTGCTTTTCATGTAAAGGCACAGAAAGCAGAAATTTTAGAATATAATTGGGTTTTAGAGAAAGTAGTTCTTAACAATGAAGAATACTTATTACCTACAGATTCTTTTAAAACAGGAGAGACTTCTTTTTCTAAATCTGAATTTAATAGTAAAATTTGTAATACGTATGTTTCTCAGATTAGTTTTAAAGACGAAGATACGATTCTTTTTAATGAAGGTTCTGTAACTTTGATTCAATGTAATCCTATTACGGAAAATCACTATAATAAGTTTGAAAATCATTATTTTTTTGGATTTTTTAGCGAAAACTTTAATTCCAATACCGTTTCATATACTTATCAAATTTACGAGAACAATAATGGTTATAAATTAACAATTATAAATTCTAAAGGTGATAAAGCGATTTATTTTTCTGAGAAATTGAATATAAAGGAGATGAAAGCAAATACAGTGACGGTGTCGCCTAATCCTGTTAAGCGTTTTTTTTATGTAAAGAATGCAACAGCTTATAAAAAATTATCAATTGAAATTTATGATATGCAAGGAAGGTTAGTGAAACAAGAAAATTTAAATAGTAAAAAGGAAGTTGATGTTTCTGATTTATTAAAAGGAAATTATGTGGTAAATATTAAAGATGTTGACAACATTATTTCACAAACTAAGATTATTAAGAATTAAATAAAAACGTCCAAAACAAATTCGTTTTAGACGTTTTATATGATTAGTTTAAATCGTTTTAATCTCTCGAAAAAGGTAAAATACTTTGTGTTGTAGAGCCTAAACCATCTATCCCATATTCGATGACATCACCTGGTTTTAACCAGATTTGTGGTGTTTTTCCCATTCCAGATCCTGCAGGAGATCCAGTAGAAATAATATCTCCAGGCATAAATGACATAAATTGAGATAAGTAAGAAATTAATTTGGGAATGCGGTAAATAAAATCGCTTGTATTTCCATCTTGCATGATTTCACCATTCAATTTTAACCAAACACGTAAATTATTTACATCTTCAATCTCATCTTTAGTCGCAATAAAAGGTCCAACTGGCGCAAATGTATCACATCCTTTTCCTTTGTCCCAAGTTCCACCACGTTCGGTTTGGAAAGCGCGTTCAGAAATATCGTTGATCAAAGCATAGCCATAAACATAATCCATAGCTTCTTCTTCTGAAACATTGTTAGCTTTTTTACCAATAATTAGACATAATTCCGTTTCCCAGTCCATTTTAGTAGAGCCATTAGGTTGCATAATTCCGTCTTCTGGTCCGTTAAAAGATTGATTTGCTTTGATAAACATAATCGGTTCTGCTTGTTGTTGCAAACCAGTTTCTTTCACGTGATCTTCAAAATTAAGTCCAACACAAACAATTTTACCAGGACGAGTCAAAGGAGTACCAATGCGAACATCGTCTTCAACAAGTGGTAAGCTATTAATGTTAAGCTCGATATATTTTTCTAACGTTTTTTGTTTATCTATATTTCCAAAAAAGTCTTCATCATAGATAATTCCAGATGCTGAAACATCAAACTTTTTATCATCGATGATAATACCTGATTTTTCTTGACCTTTTGGTCCAAATCTAAAAATTTTCATTATTGTTACTATTTTTTCCGCTGCAAAGATACAACGATTAGATTTTGCTCGATTAAATTAAAAAAAGACATCTGTCAGTAACAGATGTCTTGTATGGATAAAAGTACGTCTATTTGTCTAAATTATTTAGCGATACCTCTTGAAATTACAATTTTTTGAATTTCTGATGTTCCTTCGTAAATCTGCGTAATTTTCGCATCACGCATCATACGTTCTACATGGTATTCGCGAACATATCCATTTCCTCCGTGAATTTGTACAGCTTCCGAAGCAACTTCGTTTGCCGTTTTTGAAGCAAATAATTTTGCCATTGCACCAGAAATTGATATATCTTGACCAGCATCTTTTTCAGCAGCAGCTTTGTAACATAACATACGAGCAGCCGTAATATTAGTTGCCATATCAGCTAATTTGAACGCTACAGCTTGATGATTAATGATTTCTGTTTTAAATGCTTTACGGATTTTGGCATAATCTAATGCTAATTCGTAAGCACCTTGTGCAATTCCTAATGCTTGAGAAGCGATACCAATACGACCACCATTCAATACATTCATTGCGAATGCAAAACCAAATCCATCTTCACCAATTCTGTTTTCTTTCGGAACTTTTACATCATTAAAGAATAATGAATGTGTATCAGATCCTCGGATACCCATTTTTTGTTCTTTTGGTCCAATTTCGAAACCTTCCCATCCTTTTTCTACAATGAAAGCATTGATTCCTTTATGACCTTTTTCAGGATCAGTTTGTGCAATTACTAAATATGTAGAAGCAGTTCCTCCATTTGTAATCCAGTTTTTTGTTCCATTTAACAAGTAGTAATCTCCCATATCTACTGCAGTAGTTTTTTGAGAAGTAGCATCAGAGCCAGCGTCTGGCTCAGATAAACAAAATGCTCCGATTACTTGACCAGAAGCTAATGGAACTAAATATTTTTGTTTTTGTTCTTCAGAACAATATTTCTCCATTCCAGCACAAACCAACGAGTTGTTAACTGACATTACAACAGCTGCAGAAGCGTCAACTTTTGCGATTTCTTCCATTGCAATTACGTAAGAAACGCTATCTAAACCTGATCCTCCGTATTTTGGGTCAACCATCATTCCTAAGAATCCAAGTTCTCCCATTGTTTTTACAGCATCGGTTGGAAAAGTAGATGTTTCGTCGCGTTCGATTACTCCAGGTAATAATTCAGCTTTTGCAAAATCGCGAGCAGCTTGTTGAATCATTAATTGTTCTTCCGATAATTGAAAATTCATGTGATTATTTATTTATGGTTTTTATTATTTATAATTTTTTATTCAAATTTTAGAGAAAAAAAGAAGGCTCTTGTTGAGATTGAGTTTAAACTTCCTGTCCAGTATGGATCAGTGCCAACTTTATCAGGTACTATTTCGTTATTAAAGAAGAACATTCCTTTTAGAGCTGGTGTTAGTTTAAATCGTTTGAAATAGATTTCAACTCCAATTTCAGCTTGCCAGTTAAAGTTATTCGTTGTTGTTCTGAAAACTCCAGTAGCATTATCATCTTCTTTCTTTTCGTTGGATTGCAGATTCATTAAATAGCCCAAGCCGCCTTGTATATAAGGACGTGTGTTGTACCAACGATCTCCATGAAAATTAAGTAATAAAGGTATTTCGACATAAGTAGATTTTACTTCACGCATCACTTTAGATGGATCATCAATAGTTTCACCGGTTACTGGATCTAAATAGTTATTGAAATGTAAAATACGTTGTGCGAAATGTAAACCTGGTTCAGACTTAAGGTCGATGTAATCATTTATACGCATTTTTGCGATTAATCCAACAGAAAAACCTGCTTTACTTTCTTGGTCCAAATACACTAAGCCGTGTTCGTTTACTCCGTCATCTTCTGGGATCTGAGGAGTTCCTGGTAAAGGATTCTTTTGTGCTTTTGGAACAATCTTGTAATTCATCATATTTGTACCCAAAAAATATCCGAAACTAAATTTTTTTTGATCAGTTTCAGTTCGGTTTTCACTTCTGTCATTGTTTGGGCGAAACTGCGCATTTGCAATACTTGCAGCAGTTAACGATAATGCGATGATTAGATTTTTTCTCATAGACTTTCAACGAATAACAAGCAATTTTATTTTATACTTTTATAAATGCTTGCAATACCAAATGTAAGTTTTTTATCAATAGGTTGTGTGAATTTTACACTTTTCAAAATATTTTTCATTTCTTCTCCATGAGGAAAAGCACGAACAGAATCTGGTAAATAGGTATATGCGCTTTGATCTTTCGAAACCATTTTTCCAATAGCAGGTAAAATATTTTTAGAATAAAATGTATACAATTGTTTCATTGGGAAAGCTGTAGGGTACGAAAATTCTAAAATAATAAATGTTCCACCTGGTTTTAATACACGATTAATTTCGGCTAAACCTTTTTCTAAATTCTCGAAGTTACGTACGCCAAAAGAAACCGTTACACAATCAAAAGTGTTGTCAGAGAAAGGTAAATTTTCAGAATCTCCTTGTACCATGTCGATACGTTCTTCCAAACCTGCTTCTTTTACTTTTTTGCGACCAACTTCCAACATTCCGTTAGATAGGTCTAACCCCGTAATTTTAGCGTTGGTATTTTTACCCATCATTATCGCTAAATCTCCAGTTCCTGTTGCGATATCTAAAATCGTTTGTGGTTGAGAAGCTTTTATCATTTTGATGACATCTTTTCTCCACTGAATATCAATTCCCATTGATAAAACGCGGTTTAATAAGTCATATTTAGGAGAAATGTTATCGAACATTTGTTCGACTTGTTTCTTTTTATTTAAATCTGATGAATCGTAAGGAGTTACGCTATCGTGTTGATGATTTGCCATTGTGTAAAGTTATAAAATCTAAATTTTATTCGTAATTCTCGAAATAAAATTGTTTAAAATCTTCTTTGTTAAATATTTTCGATAAATCGGTTGCTTTTTCGCTACTCGCACTTTTAATGAACATTTTAGGATAATCTTGATCAATGTTGTAATAAAAGTTTTCGATGTATAATTGAGAAGATTTTTCGATAATTCCGTGATAAACTTTATCGTCTATCGCAATATTGTTTGATAAAAAGATTGAATCTTTATTTTTTCGAACACCATAAGGGCGTGTAAATGTATAATAATCTTGACGCGCTGGATTTATAAATCCATTTGCACGTGTAATATCAACAACTGTGTCTACGTTCTTATTGTCAAAAGTATAAACGATATGGGCTTTTCCTTTTTTTAGTTCTACACGCGCATTTTGTTGTGGAGCAATAGTGAAATCTTTATCGTTAATTTTAATTGTCAATGTTTTGTTCGATGGATTATCAATTACATAACCATCTTTTTTATTCAAAAAGAGATTGTAGACAATCACAATCAAACCTGCTAATGCACAGACTATTAATAGACCAACTAATGATGGATTTTTTTTCATGCTGCTAAATTAATTATACTTTATTAAATTAGCTATGAGTTATTACATATTTTTATCTACTATTTTAATGAAATGTGTAACTTTGCCGGTATTATTTTTTTATTTTAATTGAACAATATTAATATGATAAACTCTGTAATTACAGGTTCTGGACATTACCTACCAAACAGAATTGTTACAAACGAACATTTTATTAATTACGAATTTTTTGATGATAATGGTAATCGTTTAGATAAAACGGGAGAAGAAATTACACGTAAATTTGAGGAAATTACAGAAATTAGAGAAAGAAGATATGTTGAAGACGATTTGTTAAATTCTGATATCGCAACATTTGCTGCTAAACAAGCAATAGAAGATGCTGGGATTAATCCAGAAGAATTAGACTATATTATCGTTGGACATAATTTTGGAGATATAGATCCTGTAGGACATCAAATCGATATAATGCCATCTATTTCGGCAAAAGTAAAACATAACTTAGGGATTAATAATTTAAAGTGTAAGCCTTATGACATGACATTTGGTTGCCCAGGTTGGATAGAATCATTGATTTTAGGTCATCAATTTATACAAGCAAATATTGCGAAAAAAGTATTGGTGATTGGTTCTGATACTTTATCTCGTGCGGTGGATCCACATGATCGTTCGGCAATGATTTTTGCAGATGGTGCAGGAGCAGTGGTTTTAGAAGCAAAAGAAGCTGATCATAAATATGGAATTCTTAATCACGAAACATTAAGTTATACAGGTGACGAATTAGCTTTTCTTACTAATAGTGTTTCGGTAAATCCAAACTTTAAAGGTTCTGTAAAAAATATAAACATGAAAGGTCGTAAAGTTTATGAGTTTGTGTTGAAAAATGTTCCACCAGCAATCAAAGAATTATTAGCTGATACCAATCTTGATATTGATGATATCAATAAAATATTATTGCACCAAGCAAATGCAAAAATGGATCATGCGATGATTGAACGTTTATATAAAAGTTTTGGAAAAACAGCTCCTGAAAATATAGATCCTATGACGGTTCAGTTTTTAGGAAACACATCTGTAGCAACAGTTCCAACAATGTTTGATTTAATCAAAAAAGGTGATTTAGCTCCACATCAATTTCATGCAAATGATAAAATTATTTTAGCCTCAGTTGGTGCTACGATGAATATTAATGCATTGATTTATCAATTCGAAAATTAATATAAAAATACTGTAACTATCGTGAATACATTCGGAAGATTATTTAAAATATCAACTTTTGGCGAAAGTCATGGTGTAGCAATTGGAGGTGTTATTGATGGCGTACCGAGTGGAATCGAATTAGATTTTGATTGGATTCAAGCGCAATTAGATCGTCGTAAACCAGGACAATCTGCTATTGTAACGCAACGAAAAGAACCTGATACAGTTCAATTTCTTTCAGGAATATTTGAAGGAAAAACAACCGGAGCTTCAATTGGTTTTATTATTCCGAATGATAACCAGAAATCTCACGATTACGATCATATCAAAGGAGTTTTTAGACCATCTCATGCCGATTATACCTACGAAACCAAATATGGTGTTCGTGATCATAGAGGAGGAGGAAGAACCTCTGCACGTGAAACGGCAAATTGGGTTGTAGGTGGTGCTGTTGCAAAACACATTATTCCTGCAATTAATATTACGGCGTATGTAAGTGGAGTTGGTGAATTGAAATTAGATAATGATTATTCCGTTTTAGATTTTTCGAATATTGAGAAAACAGCTGTTCGTTGTCCTGATTTAGAAATGGCTGAAAAAATGATTGATCGTATTAAAGAAATTCGCAAAGAAGGAGATACTATTGGAGGAGAAGTAACTTGTGTGATTCAAAATGTACCAGTTGGTTTAGGAGAACCAATTTTTGATAAATTACATGCTCGATTAGGACAAGCAATGATGTCAATTAATGCTGTAAAAGGTTTTGAATACGGAGAAGGTTTTTCTTCAACTTCAATGAAAGGTTCTGATATGAATGATCAATTTAACCAAGACGGTACAACTAAAACGAACTATTCTGGAGGAATACAAGGTGGAGTTTCGAATGGAATGGATATTTATTTTAAAGTTGCTTTCAAACCTGTTGCCACATTAATGCAAGAACAAACTACGCTAAATGTAGATGGAGAAATGGTCGAAATGCACGGGAAAGGTCGTCACGATCCATGTGTAGTACCAAGAGCTGTACCAATTGTAGAAAGTTTAACAGCAATGGTTTTGGCTGATATGACGTTGCTTCAACGAACAAGAAATATATAGAATACTATAAAATCCGTTCTAAGAAGAACGGATTTTTTTTATTCCAATCAAAAAGAAAGTCTATAATTGATGATTTTAAAAATAAAAAAACCTCGCAATTTGCGAGGTTTCTTATTTGTATAGTTGAATAATAATTATTCTTCTGTAGATGGAGCTTCTTCTGTAGTAACTTCTTCAGACACTTCCTCTTTTTTCGCTTTCTTATCGTTAGCGTAAATTGGGTTATCGAAGTTAAAGAAAGAACCTTCTTCTTTATTAGCGTTAGCTGCTTTTTGAGCATCTAATTTAGCTAATTCTGCTCTAGTTTTAGCAGCTTCTTCAGCAGCTTTGATAGATGCAGCATCTGGTACAATTTCAAATCCAAAGTCTACTTCAACCTCTCTATGGAAACGAACTTTTGCTTCGTATTTTCCTAAACGTTTGATAGTATTTCCTGGGATTTTGATATTTTTCTTTTCAATTTCAACACCAGCTTTTACTAAAGCTTCTGCTAAGTCAGCATTGTTGATAGATCCAAATAATTTATCTCCAGAACCAACTTTAGCGTCGATTTTAACAACTAAACCTTCTAATTTAGCTGCTTTTTCTTTAGCTGAAGCAATTAATGAAGCTTCTTCTGCTTTACGCGCTTCTAAAGTTTCGTTTAATGCTTGTACATTTTTTGGAGTTGCAACTGATGCTAATCCACGAGGGATTAAGAAGTTACGTGCGTATCCAGGTTTTACTGAAACAACTTCAAATTCAAAACCTAAACCTTCTACATCTTGTCTTAAAATTACGTTCATGATATTTTAATATTTAGGTTATTATTTTAATTGATCACCAATGAATGGCATTAATGCTAAGTGACGAGCTCTTTTGATCGCTTTAGAAACTTTTCTTTGGTATTTTAAAGATGTTCCTGTGTAACGACGAGGTAAAATTTTACCTTGCTCATTCACGAATTGAATTAAGAAATCAGCGTCTTTATAGTCAACGTATTTGATTCCAAATTTTTTGAAACGACAATATTTCTTGTTTGATTGTGTTTCGATATCTAAAGGAGATAAATAACGGATTTCTGATTCGTTACCTCCTGCAGCTTTTTTTGCTAAATCGTCAATTGCCATGGCTTAATTACTTGTTAGAGTTAGACTTTAATTTTGTTCTACGTTTTTCAGCCCATTCAACACCGTGTTTGTCTAATTTCACAGTTAAGAAACGGATTACACGTTCGTCACGTTTGTAAGCTACTTCTAATTGAGAAACTAATTCGTTGTTGTCTGTTTTAAACTCTACTAAGTGGTAGAATCCATTTCTTTTGTTCTGAATTGGGTATGCTAATTTTTTCAATCCCCAGTTCTCTTTTGCTACGATTTCTCCTCCGTTAGCAGTAACAAAGTCATTGAATTTATTAACTGCTTCCTCTACCTGAGAATCAGATAGAACGGGAGTCAAAATGAAAACAGTTTCGTAATGTGTCATTTTTAACTTCTTTTAAGTTATTATTATACTAAAATTCGAGGTGCAAATATATAAATAATATTCTAATTATCACTAATGAATATTTATCGAATTTTTATTAACCTCTTATTTGTTGATTATTATTCAATTATCATGTTTGCGTTAAAAAAATGTTGACTTTTAATAAAAAAAATTTGCAGATTAAAAAAAGTGACTTACATTTGTCAACATAAAAGGCTAATGGCTTTTTCATAGGTTTAGGTTGGTTAAGGTTAAAACCCTCGTTTCTACGAGGGTTTTCCTTTTTTTTCTGAAAACATCTTCTTAAATTTGGTCATAATATTTAATGTAAAATTTTATGACAACAAAATACAATCCCATTCCAAATGAATTATTCATAAAGAATAGAGCGAAATTTGTAAAAGCAATGAAACCTCATTCTCTTGCTATTTTCAATTCAAATGATATTTATCCCATCTCATCCGATTCTACTTTACCATTTGCACAGCACCGTGATATATTTTATTTGTCGGGCGTAGATCAAGAAGAATCTGTTTTATTGATTTTTCCTGATGCTTATGATCCAAAATATAGAGAAGTATTATTTGTTCGTGAAACAAATGACCATATTGCTGTTTGGGAAGGAGAAAAATTATCAAAAGCTCAAGCTACAGAAGTATCTGGTGTGAAAACAGTACTTTGGCTACAAGATTTACCAAATGTTTTACGCAAATTAATGGTTGAAGCAGAGAATGTTTATGTTAATAAAAATGAACATTACCGTGTGACAGAAGCTCCGCAAGTAGAAACTCGTGAAGATCGTTTTGTGAAGCAATTACAAGCAGACTATCCTGGGCACACTTATTTGCGCTCTAATCCTATTTTGCAACGTTTGCGTTCGGTTAAAGAACAAGAAGAAATTCAATTGATTCAACATGCATGTGATATTACAGAAAAAGGATTTCGTCGAGTATTAAATTTTGTAAAACCAGGTGTTTGGGAATATGAAATAGAAGCAGAGTTTGTACATGAATTTATTCGTAATCGTTCAAAAGGTTTTGCTTACACACCAATTATTGCGTCTGGTAATAATGCGAATGTTTTGCATTATATTCAAAATAATCATGAATGTAAAGATGGTGATTTGATTTTGTTTGACGTTGCAGCAGAATATGCAAATTACTCATCTGATATGTCGCGTACAATCCCAGTTAATGGAAAATATACAAAACGCCAAAGAGAAGTATATGATGCCGTTTTACGTTGTAAAAAAGAAGCAGAAAACTTATTGGTTGCAGGAAATAATTGGTACAAATATCACGAAGAGTTAGGTAAAGTTTATACATCTGAATTGTTAGGATTAGGTTTATTAGATAAAGCTGATGTTCAGAACGAAGATCCAAATTGGCCAGCTTACAAAAAATATATGATGCACGGTACATCTCATCACATGGGATTGGATACGCATGATTATGGTTTATTGACTGATGATTTTGTTGCTGGAATGGTATTTACAAACGAACCAGGATTCTATATTCCTGCCGAAGGTTTTGGAATTCGTTTAGAAGATGATTACGTTATTCAAAAAGAAGGAAATCCGTTCAATTTGATGCAGAATATTCCATTAGAAGCAGAAGAAATCGAAGATTTAATGAATAAATAATATTTGATTCAATAGATAAAAAAAAGGAACTCAATTGAGTTCCTTTTTTTATTGTAATATTAATTTTTAATCATTTTCTGGTGCCTCATGTGAGGGGATGTCATCTAAATCCAACATTTCTTTGGCCAAAGCGATCATTCGAGGTGTTCCTGTATGTTTATTTTTTTCGTCAGAAAGTTTAACAACACCAGTCCATTTAATATCAATCGAAGAAATTTCTGTTAATTTCATTACGATATTCATTGGACGAAGATTGGTGTCATTTGTTAAATTTGTACCAATACCAAACGATAACCCAATACGATCTTTAAATGCTTTTGTAATTACTTCTACTTTTTCAGAATTTAATCCATCTGAGAAAATTATAGTTTTGAATAATGGATTAATTCCCATTTTTTCATAGTGAGCAATTGTTTTTTCGCCAAATTCTATTGGATCTCCAGAGTCGTGACGAACACCATCAAATAATTTCGATAATTTTTTGTCAAATTGTCCAAAGAAAATATCTGAAGTATAGGTGTCAGTTAAAGCAATTCCTAAATCACCATAATATACTTTCACCCAGCGGTCTAAACTAATCGAATTGGCAATTTTGAACCCGTATCGAGCACCATGAAACATAAACCATTCGTGCGCATGTGTTCCAATTGGTTTTACGCCATATTTGTGTGCAAAGTGAACGTTAGATGTTCCAACAAAACTTTTTCCTTTGTGATTAGTAAGCTCTTTCATGACAATATCGTGTACTTCGTAACTGTGACGACGACGTGTTCCGAACTCTGCAACTGTCACACCAAGACGATTGTATAAATCGACTTTATCGCTTGTTCGTTTTGTTATTTCTTCGTTTGAGATGCGTTGAGCGTTGGTTAATTTGTAAAAAATTTCACTAATTAGACAAAGAATAGGAACTTCCCATAAAATTGTTCGGTACCAATATCCTTCAACAAGAACTTCAACATCTGATCCGTTTTGAGAGATTTTAACTTCTGCAGGATCATAACGATATCCTTGTAAAAAGTCTAAATAAGCAGGGCTTAGATAGGGACAATTTGTAGAAAAGAATTCTTTTTCATCTTTTGTAAGTGCTAACGAAGCCATTGCATTGATTTCATTTTGTAATTCTTCTGCAAAACCATTTGGAAATTCATGTTCACCTCGGTTGATAAATTTATAACGAGCCATTACATCTGGATACAATTTTGTAACCCCAAATTGCATGGTGAATTTATAGAAGTCATTGTCTATAATGGATTTTATTATACTCATTTCTTAGGTTTAAATTCTAACAATTTTTTTAAAATTAAAGATAAAAAAAAACCATCAATGAGGATGGTTTTTGAAAGAATATCTTATTAATAGAAGATTATTTTTTTGTTCTTTTTTCGATTTTTGGTAATTCAAAATTGAAGATAAAAGAGCGATCTCTGTTCCCAGAATACTCAGATAATCCTGTTCCTGAAATGTAATACTTGTTTCGAGCATACGCTAATCTTGAAGGTAAAATAATTACACCTTGAAAGTTATATAAATCGTTCACAGAACGTTCTGTTGTTTTGAAATGTTTTAAACCTTCTACAAAATTTTTCAATTCTAAATGTTCTCTTTTCACTCCGTTTTCAGTTTCTATTTCAGTTGGTGTGAAATAATAAAAAGTAGGGTCTTGTATTGCAGAACCGTCTCCTGAATTAGGCGTTCCAGAGGTAGAAACAGAACCATATTTTCTTTTATAATCAGTGCTGTTAGTTGCTAAAAAAGTACCTATTTCGTAGGAAATATAAATAGAAGTACTGTCATTAGAAATTATAGTTTCTCCAGTTCCTTTATGATTTGGGTTTTCGGCATACCAAATACCTAAGTTATCTTGTTTTGCAAGTGTTTTTAAAGCTGGATATGCATCGTCATCATTACCTTTTATTGTATCAAATTTTGTAAGTTTACCAGTCTTAGGGCTGAAGTAAAAATCTTCTAAATATTGTTGAATAGCTTCATCATCTAAAGCATTACGTTCTTCAACAGGAATTTTTGTTTCTTTATCTACACCACTATCATCATCATTATTACATCCTACTAAAACAGCAGAACAAGCAATTAAAGTAACGAAGAATTTCTTTATCATGTTATTTCGATTTATATTGCGAATTTAGAAAAAATATTAGTTTATCCTATTAAATATTAAGTTTTAAATGAGATTAGATAAATTTCTTTGGAGTGTTAGGTATTATAAAACAAGATCTTTAGCCGCTGATGCAGTAAAAAAGAATCGTGTGAAAGTAAATGGAGTTGTAGCAAAAGCGTCAAGAGAGATTGTCGCAGGAGATGCAATAGAGGTTAGAAAAGACCAAATAAATTTGTCATTTAAAGTTTTACAAGTCCCAAAAAATAGAATTGGAGCAAAATTGCTGACGTTACATATTGTTGATACAACACCAAAAGAAGAGTATGAAGTGTTAGAACTTCGTAAACTTTCGCAAGATTATTATCGCGAAAAAGGAGAAGGTAGACCAACGAAAAAAGATCGCCGCGATTTGGACGATTATTTAGAAGAAGGAGCAGAGGAATTCATCATAAAAGGAGAAGATTTAGATTAATTCTAAATCTTCTCCTTTTTTAAGTTGACTCATAATTTCGTCCAAAATTTCTAATGTACTTTGGGTCGTAATGCTAATCGTATATTTTGCTTTTTCGTAATATTGATTGCGTTCAAATAAATGTTTGGCAATAAATTCTGTCATTTCTTCATTTGAAAGATGAGCAATTAATGGACGAGTTTCTTTTCTGTTTTCAAGTCGTTTCACCAATTGAGGCAACTGAACGCGCATAAATATCGAAATCGAATTTTTAACAATCTCCTCCATATTATTATAATAAACAGGAGTTCCACCGCCTAAAGAAAGTACAATGTTAGTGGTTGTTAAAATTTCCTTCAAAGCTTCTCGTTCTTTTTTACGAAAACCTAATTCGCCTTCTTTTTTAAAAATATCACTTATTTTTGTTTGATATTTTTGTTCGATAAAATCATCCAAATCGATGAATTCGAAACCAAGTGCTTTGGCTAAATCTTTTCCGGTAGTCGATTTTCCGCTCCCCATATAGCCAATTAATGAAATAATCATTTGTTATATTTTTTAATCTACAGGTAAATCTTCCGAATAATAGATGGTTAATCTTGCAAAACCATCAAAAGTATCAATTTGATAAGAATAGGTGTTCTTTAATTTTCTTGCATCATAGCGCTCTACGTTAAACGTAACCTCGTAATCTTCATTTGTAACAATCGAATTAGAATGATGATATTTTGATTTTGGAGCATCCTTTTTGATTTCTGCACGATATTGATTCAAAAATTTGATCGGAAAAGAATAGGTTAATTTATAAACTATTTCTTGCGAAATTTGAATAGCCGTGATTTTATTCAAAAACATTGTTCCTTGTGGATTATTTTTAATTTTCAAAGAATCCAATCGTTCTACATTTTGGATGTATAAATTTTTTCCAAGTTTAGAAACCTTAAAACAACGATCGTTTAATTTTTGATGGATGATTTGTGGTTGTTCTTTTATTAAATTTTTTAAGTCTTTTAAAGAAAAATTACTTAAATGTGCATCTTTTGTTTCTTGATTACAATTGTTTGCATATTCAGAATCGGGTACATCTGCTTCTGGATTATCAGATTTTTTGCACGAGATTACTGAAAACAAAGCAAAAATAATGTAGATAATATTTTTTTTCATTCTAAAATTTCAATCTTTAATTGCTTTTCCGAATACAATTCAGTTAACATAGATCTTGATTTGTTGGTGGACAAATATAATATTAAATCATTTATCAAGATGAAAAATGATGTTTCTATCTCATATTTTTTACTTTTTCTATGATGGAAATTTCATTTTTTTAAAAAATCTAAAATAATATTAAATTTTAAGTTCTTAAAATCGAAATGTTTAATTAATAAATTGTAAAAAACTTTATAAAACGTTTGTTAAATTAGTATTAATCGTCCTATATTTGCACTCGATTTAAGAGACCGACCTGGTAGCTCAGTTGGTAGAGCACAACACTTTTAATGTTGGGGTCCTGGGTTCGAGCCCCAGCCAGGTCACTTAGTCAAAATGTTCTTTTTTTTTACTGAAATAAATAAAAAATACATTTCGTTTTGTAAACTCAGATATAGTCGTATATTTGCAGTCCGAAAAAACGGAGACCTGGTAGCTCAGTTGGTAGAGCACAACACTTTTAATGTTGGGGTCCTGGGTTCGAGCCCCAGCCAGGTCACAAACTTCGCGTTATTGAGAAGTCTAAAAACAGTAACACTCCAAAACGGAGACCTGGTAGCTCAGTTGGTAGAGCACAACACTTTTAATGTTGGGGTCCTGGGTTCGAGCCCCAGCCAGGTCACAAACTTCGCGTTATTGAGAAGTCTAAAAACAATAACACTCCAAAACGGAGACCTGGTAGCTCAGTTGGTAGAGCACAACACTTTTAATGTTGGGGTCCTGGGTTCGAGCCCCAGCCAGGTCACAAACTTCGCGTTATTGAGAAGTCTAAAAACAGTAACACTCCAAAACGGAGACCTGGTAGCTCAGTTGGTAGAGCACAACACTTTTAATGTTGGGGTCCTGGGTTCGAGCCCCAGCCAGGTCACAAACAGGGACAATCTTTCTTTTAAGAATTGTCCCTTTTTTTATTCTATAATTTAACTGTTAGAAGTTTCTACAATTAATGGAATTCTAATAGATAAAAACTGCATTTAGTGATATTTTTATATTACCCAATGCAGTTTTTTTTATTTTCTTAATTGTGAGATTAATTACGACAATCTTTAGAAGAGGTTTCTGTTATACTTACAATATCGATGACTTCATATACGCTTTGATAAGAAGCTGCAAAACCTTCGGTACTCTTTCCTTTGTCTTTGATAATAAGTTGAGCTGATACAGCCGTATATGGCTCTTTTCCTTTTGTAAGTTGAGCGTATATATCTTTTAATTTTCCTGTAGCGTCAGAAACCCAATATACGTTACGGCTACCACAAGGTTTAAAAGTTCTTGTTTCATGTCCAAAAGTTAAAGCACCTTCTACAGTTTGTGTAGTTCATTTAGAAGTGTCAATACGTGTTTTATCAGCAACTTTCTTAAAAGTTAAAACCGTATTTCCTTGTTTTAATTTCATGGCATCTTTATTCAATTCAACTATTGAATAGGATATTGTATCTATAGACGACTGTTTGTTTCCAATACTTTCAGCAACTAAAGAGAGTACATTATTCTCTACATGCCAAGATTTATAAAGCAAAGTTGCCATATTATCAGATTGTGCACTACTATCTTCAAACATAGAAAAATGTAAAGCACTACTTGATAAATCTTCCCAAGAACCAATAAGTAAATCATAATGTTGGACACTATCTTTATTTACAGTTTCAAGATCTGTTGTTTCTTGATTAGAATCAGTTTTCGCATTTTGACAAGAAAGAAGTAATAGAGCACTTCCAATTAATGGCATTAAAACATATTTAATATTCATTGTATAAAATTTAGTTTTAACAATATGCAAAACCAAAACCAAAGATACCTTATTAATTTCTTTATATAATAAAAGACATAATTTGAATAGATTCTATTTACTTTTGTTCGTTTTAAAATATGAATTGAAGAGTAAAATACTCTAAGATTTATATGATAAAAGTCGCTGTAATTAAGTTTCTTATTATTTTCTAATCAACTCGATTCTCAGTTACTTTGTTCCACCGATTTTTAGAAGTATAAAGAAGAAAAAAACGATTCTTTCAAAAGTCATGAAAGTAATGAAAATTACAGGAATTTCTTTGGGAGGAATTGCATTGGTTTTATATGTGTCGCCTTATTTTTTTAAGGAACAAATTAATAATGGAATAAAAGAGGTTGCTAAAAATTACATCAACACAGCGGTTGATTTTAAGGATTTAGATGTGTCTTTTTTTCGTCATTTTCCAAAACTTACCGTAACACTTACCGATTCTTCAATCAAAGGTTCGGCGCCATATCAGACAGAAAATTTAATTTCAGCAAAAGAAATTGCGCTTGGTGTTGATATCAAAACATTGTTCGAGGATAAAATTATTTTCAATGAATTGTTTATTCATCAAGCAACAATTAATTTGAAAATAGATAGTTTAGGGCGTCATAATTATGCTATAACTGTTCCTTCGGATGAGGTTGAAAAAGAAGATGAAACAAGTGTTGGCTTAGCATTAAATAATTTCAAAATTTCTGATTCAAACTTTTTGTTTGATGATCAATCATCGAAAACATACCTAAAATTAGATCAATTGAATTACGATGGTTTAATTGACCTAACTCAAAACGAATTAAGATTAAATGCTGATGCAGCAATTGATAAGGTCAATTTTAGTTTTGATGAGCAAAAGTATGTAAAAAACTTGCCTTTGAAAGGAACAATTAATTCGAAAATAGATCTGAATAATTTATCTTTTTATTTTATTGATAATAAACTTCAATTAGGTCAATTTCCGTTTTCGTTAAAAGGTTCTTTGTTGATGCCAGCTGAAAAAATTATTTTTGATTTGACGATTTCTTCGGATAAAAATGAAATGAAACATATTCCAGCAATTGTTCCGGAGATGTACCAAGAATGGGCGAAAGATATCCAAATGGATGGAGAATCATCGATTCTTTTTACCATGAAAGGAACGATGAATAACGAAACTAAAGAAAATCCAGATATACATATTGAAGCCAAAATTGATAAAGGTTCATTAAACTATAAACAATCATCTTCGCCAATTCAACATATTAATCTTATTTCTACGATTGATTTATATGCGTTAGATCCAGAAAAAATGCGTGTAAAAGTAGAGAATCTTGATTTCAAATTATTGGATGGTATAACGAAAACAAATTTTACGTATTCGTCTGGAAAAACAATGTTTTCAGAAGGTGTTATTCAGGCAAATGTAGATTTAGAAGCGTTGAAAAATGCGACAGGTTTTAATCAATTTGATGCAAAAGGTGTGCTGAATTTAGAAGGAAACTGGAAAGGTTCAATTATTCAGAATGTAAAAAAATCAAAACAGAAAATACCAACATTTAATCTAAAAGCAAACTTAGAAAATGGGTATTTCAAAATGAATGAAATGCCTGCTGCTTTGGATCATATTAATATGAAAATGTCCATGCAAAATAAGGACGGAAATTATAAAAATACGGCTGTTTTAATTCATCAAATAGATGCTAAAGCAATGGATAATTTTATGATTGGACGATTAGAATTAAAGAATCTAACCAATTTTCCGATTAATGCTGATTTTGCGGCTAAAGTTCATTTAGAAGATATCTATAAAATCTATCCGTTGAAAAATATTGAGATGCGTGGTGATTTGTATATGAAAATGAAAGCGAATGGAACATACGAACCAAAACGAAAAAAAGTACCCGTTACCAATACAGTAGTAAAATTGAAAAATGGGTTTATTAAACTGAACGAATATCCAAATTTACCATTAGAAAATTTTACAGTAGAAACGCATATAAAATCGGGTAGAGGTTCGTTTAACGATTTATCAATAGATGTTTTACCGATTTCTTTTACATTGGCAGGGAAACCTTTTAAGGTCAATGCAAATCTGAAAAACTTAAATAATTTGGATTATAGTATTCACTCGAAAGGTGAATTGAATTTAGCGAATATATATAAATTATTTCCTGTAGAAGGCATAGATGTAGATGGTTTGATTGAAACAAATTTTGGAATAAAAGGAAACAATGGAGCGCCTTTAGAAAGTTTTCAGAACAAAGGATATGTGAAAATAGAGAACATCAAAATCAATACAAAGTTCTTTCCAAGTAAATTTATTGTTAAGCAAGGAGATTTCCGATTCGAAGGTAGTCAGTTAACTTTTAAAGATGTAAAAGCGCGCTACAAACGCAATTCTTTTGTGTTTGATGGAGAGGTTTCTAATTATATTAATTACGCATTAAAAGAGAATGAAACGTTAAAAGGAACGATAAATTTTAAAACTAATCGAGTAAATATTGATGATTTTATGGCGTTTAATTCTGGTGAAACTTCTTCTAATTCAGCAACAGCAGAAGAAGGAGTGGTGTTGTTACCAAAAAATGTTGAATTATCGATAAAAGGAAAAGCGAAAGAAGTATTGTTTAAGGATATAATACTCCAAGATTTTAGTGGAGATTTAGGATTGAAACAAGGGAATTTATCACTTCAAAATACGAAATTTAATTTGATTGGTTCAGAATTTACGATGAACGGTAATTACGTGCCAACAAATGCAAGAAAAGCCAAATTTGATTTCAATATAAAAGCCAATAATTTTGATATTCAACGTGCTTATCATGAGATTACGTTATTTAGAGAATTGGCAAGTGCGGCAGAAAATGCACATGGAAAAGTGTCGATGGATTATCAGCTACAAGGAGATTTGGGAGCAGATATGTTTCCGAAAATGAAAACGATTAAAGGCGAAGGTAGTTTTATGCTTGAGGATATTAAATTCTTAGGTTTTAAAGTATTTAATACGGTTGCAGAAAAGACTTCCACAGATGCTTTGCATGATGCGAATTTGAAAAAAGTTAATTTAAAAACAAAGATCGAAAATAATGTCATCACTATAAATCGTACAAAATTTAAAATTGCAGGTTTCCGTCCTCGAATAGAAGGTCAAGTAACCTTAGATGGTTATATGAACCTTGGGATGCGTCTTGGCTTGCCGCCTTTTGGAATTATCGGAATTCCAATCAAGATTACTGGTCCTGCTGATACATTTGAGGTTGAGGTTGGAAAATACCACAAAGAAGATTTGGATGAGTCGGATGATGAATTTGATGATTATCAAAAAGTATTAGAAGAAGAAAAAGCAAAACAAGAAGCTGCTCAAGCAATAACACAAACAAAATAATTTTAAGACCTTCAGCATTACTGAAGGTTTTTTTTATGTTAAAATTGAAATGATTTGTTATACTGGAATTAGATAAAGTGCAATCTAAAAATAGGATACAGCGATTATTATTTTCTTTTATAGGTTAAATTGATGAAAAAGATAGTTTTATATTTATTAAAACATCTTTCTGAATGAAATTTGTAAAGCAAATCAAGATGATTTTGTTTGTTGTGTTTATTAATTTTGGCTCGTTAGCTTAGTTGGTAGAGCACGAAACTCTTAATTTCGGGGTCCTGAGTTCGAACCTCAGACGAGTCACAAAAGTCAAGTTATATATAACTTGACTTTTTGTTTTTATAAGAAGCTATATTTTTAGGAGAAAAAGCTATTTTAGTAGAAATATCCAATAAAATGATTTATTATTAACTTTTTTAAATCCATTTTTTATTAATCAATTTGCAAATAAATCAATGTTTTAGTAAAAAGTATTTATTAAAATTAAATTTTTCTAAATATATTATAGTTAAAATTAAATAAAATAAAAAGTATAGTAATAAAAAATAAATTTGTCGTAAATTTGCACCCATAATTTTCAAGGATGCAAAACATTAGAAATATTGCGATTATCGCACACGTTGACCACGGTAAAACTACATTGGTTGACAAAATTCTTCACAGTGGACACGTTTTCAGAGAAAACCAAGAGTCAGGTGAGTTAATCATGGATAACAATGATATCGAGCGCGAGAGAGGGATTACGATCTTTTCAAAAAATGCTTCGGTAGATTATAAAGGTGTTAAGATTAATGTAATTGATACTCCTGGTCACGCGGATTTCGGTGGAGAAGTAGAGCGTGTATTGAAAATGGCTGATGGTGTAATTTTATTAGTCGATGCTTTTGAAGGCCCTATGCCTCAGACACGTTTCGTTTTGAGTAAGGCTTTAGAGTTAGGTTTAAAACCATTGGTTGTTATAAACAAAGTAGATAAAGAAAACTGTCGTCCTGACGAAGTTTATGATAAAGTATTCGAATTATTCTTTAACCTTGATGCAACAGAAGAGCAATTAGACTTCCCTGCATTTTATGGTTCTTCTAAACAAGGATGGTTCAACACTGAGAATGTACGTGTAGAAGATATTACACCTTTAATGGATGGTATTTTAGAGCACGTTCCAGCTCCAGAAGCTCACGAAGGAGATTTACAAATGCAAATTACATCGTTAGATTATTCTAAATTCTTAGGACGTATTGCAGTAGGTAAAGTAACTCGTGGTGAGATAAAAGAAGGTGATTGGATTGCATTAACAAAACCTGACGGATCATTCAAAAAACATAAAATCAAAGAATTGTACACTTTCTCTGGTTTAGGTAAAGTAAAAGCGACTGAAGTAAAAGCGGGAGATATTTGTGCTGTGGTTGGTATCGATGGTTTCCAAATTGGAGATACTATTGCAGACCCAGAGAATCCAGAGCCATTACCAGTAATGCATATCGACGAACCTACAATGAATATGTCATTCGGTATTAACAACTCTCCATTCTTTGGTAAAGATGGTAAATTTGTTACTTCTCGTCACTTAGTAGACCGTTTAACAGACGAATTAGAGCGTAACTTAGCTTTACGTGTAGAGCCAACAGACGATTCGAATACACAATTAGTATATGGACGTGGTATCATGCACTTATCTGTATTAATCGAAACTATGCGCCGCGAAGGGTATGAGTTAACAGTTGGTCAACCACAAGTTATCTTCAAGGAAATTGATGGTGTTAAATGTGAGCCTTACGAAACATTAGTAATTGATGTTCCAGACGATTTTTCATCTAAAGCTATCGATTTAGTTACACAACGTAAAGGAGATTTATTAGTAATGGAAGCGAAAGAAGGAATGCAACATTTAGAATTCGAAATTCCATCTCGTGGATTAATCGGTTTACGTTCGTTGATGTTAACTTCTACTGCTGGTGAAGCTGTAATGGCGCACAATTTCTTAGCATACAAACCTTTCAAAGGAGCTATTGCCGGACGTTCTGCAGGTGTAATCATTTCTAAAGATCAAGGTGTTTCTACTCCTTATTCTATCGATAAATTACAAGACCGTGGAAAATTCTTTATCGAGCCAAGTGAAGAGGTTTACGAAGGGATGATTATCGGTGAGCATTCTCGTAACAATGACTTAGTTGTAAACGTTGTTGAAGCTAAAAAATTGAATAATATTCGTGCAGCTGGTAAAGATGATTCATCTTCTATCGCTCCTAAAATCGAAATGACTTTAGAAGAATGTATGGAATATATCCAAGCTGATGAATGTATTGAGGTTACTCCAAACTTTATCCGTTTACGTAAAATTCACTTAAAAGAAAATGATCGTAAACGTTACGAAAAATCAATGATTTAATCATTTGAAATATAAAACAAAAAAAACCAGAAGTTTACTTCTGGTTTTTTTGTTTAAATAATTTCGATTTTGTTTTTGAGTGCAATTATTGCAGCATTTAATTCGTTTTTAAAAGCACGATATTCTAAGATTTGACCTTTCGTTTTAAACCTCGAAAGATTAAAACCTTCTTCGATATCATTGTACCAAATCACATAATTTTGATGATGCGCAACTGCCCAAAAATTATCTTCTATAACATCTTTGCATAACCAAATCTCAGGAGATGTTTTAATTTGATTCCAAAATAATAGAATTTCATCATCCATATTTTGCTCGCTTAAATAAATTTCGAGCATCAATTCCTTTTTCGGAAAATTTATCCAATTATCCACAGAATTTTGATAGGAATAGATTAACCTATTTTACCTAAATTTTCTGCAATCGTTTCAATAAAAGAAGTCAATGGTTTTTTTGCCATCATTTCGATCATCATATTGAAGTTTCCGTCAAAGTCTAATGTAACATCAGATGAATGATCATCAACCGCTTCAATCGAAATTATCAATGTATATTCAAAAGCAGGTGCAGGAGATTCAAAAATAATTTTTGACGGCTCAACTGTTTCTTTCAAACGCATACCAACCTTTGGTAAAGCACCAACACCAACTGTAAAACCTTTTCCAGATTCGTGAATTTCGAAAGATTTTGTATCATTTGGCATCAATTGCTCATAATTTTTCATGTCCAACAAAAAAATGTACGCATCTTGCTGATTTTTTGCTAAACGGACTTTATTCGTATTTACCTTCATATCCTTGTGAGTTTTTTATAAATTTGTAACAAATCGTTCAAATGTACAAAGTTTTTTTTAATGAAAGTTTGTTAACTTTCAGCAACCAATCCAATCCAGAAGCAAAAAATATATTGTTTCAAAATGAAGCTCAATTCGATGAATCGGTTCATTTATTATCTTCAAAAGCTTCTAATTTAGTGAATATTTTTAGTGATGATATTGAAACTGTTTGGACGAAATTCTTAAAATACTACAAACATATACAGGCTGCAGGCGGAATTGTTCGCAACCCAAAAGATGATTATTTGTTTATTTTCAGACTCGGAAAATGGGATCTACCAAAAGGGAAAATGGAAGAAGGAGAGTCGAGAGAAGAATCTGCAATTCGTGAAATTGAGGAAGAATGTATTCTTACAAATCTGGAATTGAAACGATTTTTGATGCCAACTTTTCATATTTATTTTTTGAGAGAATACATTATAAAAGAAACATTTTGGTTCGAAGTTTTTTACGATGGAGTAGAATTACCTTTGCCACAAACTGAAGAAGGAATAGAGTCGGTAGAATGGAGAAAAGAAAGTGAAATTCCTCAGTTATTAGAAAATTCTTATCCTAATATAAAGTTGTTAATGGATAATTATTTAAATTTGAATTAAATTAGGATAGAATGAGAAAATATATTTTAACTTTTTGTGCTTTAACATGTTTTGCATTAGCAACAAATGCTCAAACGAAAAAAGAAAGTAAAGCTAAAACAGAAAAAGCTTCAAAGTCACAAGCGAAAATTTTAGAAAATGGAACAGCTAAAATAGATGATTTATATGCGTATCAAGTATATGGAGAATCATTCGAAATTAAGAACACATTGACTAAAAACGAATTTGCAAAGTTATTCGATAACATGAAAAACGGAGATGCTTTAGAAAATGTTCAGTTCGTATCAACAATAGAATCTGTTTGTAAAAAGAAAGGTTGTTGGATGAAAGTTGATCTTGGAAAAGGAGAAGAACAATCATTTGTTCGTTTCAAAGATTACGGTTTTTTTATGCCTTTAGATGGTGAGAAAGCCAATGTTGTAGTTCATGGAAAAGCTTTTGTTAGCGAGATTTCTGTAGAGAAATTACGTCATTATGCAGAAGATGCTGGAAAAACAAAAGAAGAGATTGCTAAAATAACAAAACCTCAGTTGCAATATAATTTTGAAGCTGATGGTGTTTATTTGAAAGAAAACTAAGATTTTTCTAAAAATATGAATAAAAACCTTTCTTTTTTGGAAAGGTTTTTTTGTAAACTTTAATTTTGAAAAAAATAGAGATATGAATACATTTCAAGGCAATCCAAATAATTACTTTTCTTTAATTGGAAAAACTGAGAATGACGATTTATTTCAATCATTTCAAGCAGAACTTGATTCTGAAATTGTTGAACAACATGTGACGAATGAGAAAACGTTACTTTATAAAGAGAAAGGAATATCGATTAAAATTGTTAACGGTAGAATAAGTGCGATTAAATTTTATCTTTCTCCAAACCCAATTTGTAAAGTATATGAGGGTGAAAATATTTTTGAATTGAAACGTATTACGGATGAAATACAAATTCGGAAAAATGAACTTTACGAGAGAATTAATAATAATGATCCCAATCGTTTGACAAATGATTATAAACGAGAAAATTGTATCTTTTCCTTTGACTCGATGACGGGAGAATTTTTATCAATTGAGGTTTTAAATGAATTTTAACAAACCCACTTTAATTGATTTATAAAAAAAACAAGTAATTAATAAACGACTATAAGTTTATTTTTGATTATATTAGTGAATATATTTTAAATCAATTGTTATGAAAAAATATTTATGTTTTATTCTAACTATCCTTTCGTTCTCAGTATTTGCACAATTACGAGCGAGTAATACGGATACTTTTTTTTCAGTAAAAGGAACTTTTAATTCAGAGAAAACAGAGATCATCAAAAACACAATCGAAAAAGAATTAGGCACTCCAACAATTGAAAATAATGATTTTGTTTGGTCTGGAAGAGGTAGTTTTGAAATTATTTTGAATAAAAATTTTCTTAAATAGAGATTCAAAAGAGTAATGATAACCAAGAAATTGTCATGAAAATCAAAAATTTAGGAGAAAAAATTATGCTATAAAAAATATAAATAAAGTCAATTCTTAAAATAGAAACTCCAAAATTTGCTTGGAGTTTTTTTATATTAACTCTTCGTTAACCGTGCATTAACCAATATAAATTAATCTTTTTTAGACTTTTATAAAAAAATAAAAACATGAAAAAGATAATTTTAATCGCTGTAGTTTTTTGTGCAAGCTTAGTTAATGGACAAACGGCTACATCTTATGCCAGTTCAAAAACATCAAGTTTAACAACGCATTCTAATGTTTCGGTAAGTGTGAGTGATAGTAATGAAGTGTATTCTTATTCTGCAATTTTTGATAGATCAAAATCAGCAAAAGCAATTAAAGAAATAGAAAAAACGTTTGGTAAACCAATTATAGAAGGAAAAAATTATGTTTGGCGAGAAAGCGATGTGTTGGAAATAAAAGCGCGTGAAGGTAGAGTAACAATTGAATTAGAAAAAGGTTCAACAAAACTCTACGAAAAAGTGAAAAATATCGGTAAAGCAATTGCTGAAGTTGTAGGTGAAAAATCTTAAATTCATAAAATTAAATACAAATTCCAACTTTTATCTAAGTTGGAATTTGTATTTCTGTACATTGCTTAATCTTTGTAAATCAAATATTTTGATCTTATTTTTTTGAATGCTTCCAAATCTTTTTGCCAAGTTGCTTTTATTTCTTCTTCCGATAGGCCAGCTTCTATTTGTTTACGCAATTCATCTGTTCCAGAAAGTTGATCGATCCATAATTTTTTTCCATTCATCGTCCAAAAAGGTTGTTTTGTATTGTTTTTATACGCATTAATTAACCATTTCAAATTAATAGATGATTGATACGATACATCAGATAAATCTTCACCATAACACACTTGATCTTTAAATTTTGGACTTGTTGCGCCAGGTTTAGAAACAGGTGTATATTGAAACGGCATATTTTTCAAAAAAGGAGAACCATAAACCTGAAACTGAAAAGTTGTACCTCGTCCTTCATTTACATTTGTGCCTTCAAATAAACAAGTACTCGGATACAAATTAATTGCATGTGCATTTGGTAAATTTGGAGAAGGTTTTACGGGTAAATGATAAGTAGATTGATGTGTGTAATTAAGCAAAGGAACGATTTCTAAATTTGCTTTTACGCCATTCGCTAACCAACCTTCACCGTTAATCATTTGCGCATATTCACCAATGGTCATTCCATAAACAATCGGAACATTGTGCATCCCAACAAACGATTTATACTCATTTTTCATTACAGGTCCGTCTACATAATGTGCATTTGGATTTGGTCTATCCAATACAATTATTTTTTTACCATTTTCAGCCGCAGCTTCCATTACATAATGTAAAGTCGAAATATAGGTGTAAAAACGTGCTCCTACATCTTGCATATCAAAAACCAATACATCTACATCTGCAATTTGATTAGCTTTCGGTTTTTTATTGTCACCATAAAGTGAAACAATTGGTAAACCTGTTTTCGCATCAATACCAGATTTTATTTTAGCACCAGCATCTGCATCTCCACGAAAGCCATGTTCTGGAGAATATATTTTAGTAACATTTATTCCATTATCAATTAAAAAATCAACAATATGAATTGTATTTTTATAGTCATAATCAGAAGGTTTTTTCTTTAAAATTTTTCTAAGAATTCCAGTTTGATTAGATACAACTCCAACTTTTTTATCTTTTAATAGTGGTAAATATTGCATCACATTTTCTGCACCCAAACCAATTTCTAAACCATTTATTTCATTTGTAGAAGTAGAATTTGTTTGATTTAAAGTTTGAGCAATACTAAAAAAAGGAATACTTAGAAGTAAAGCAATTGATGTATATTTGACAAAGTTTTTCATTTCGTTTTTCATCATTTGAATTTAGGCGAAAGATAAAGCCTAAAGTTAGTTTTAATCTTAAAAAAATATATAATTTGAGTTTTTCTTGGTGGTTTTCAAAAAAAATTGCGCTTGGTAAAAATACTAAAAATAACTTATCGAGTATCATTATTCGTGTAGGTCAAATTGCCGTAGCATTAGGTTTAATCGTTTCTTTGGTGACGATTTCCACTGGTGTTGGTGCAAGGAAGGCAATTAAAGAAAAGTTGGCTGATTTTAATGGGCATATTACCATTAGAAATTACAATAGCAATACCTCGTTAAATTCGGATTCGTTAACGATTAACCAAACTTTTTATCCAACCTTCAAATCCATTCCAGCGATTGAACATGTACAAGCAATTGCGAATAAAAGTGGTGTGATTCGCACCAAAGAAAACTTTAGTGGAGTTGTTTTTAAGGGAGTTGGAACAGACTTTGATTCGGTTCGGTTCGAAAAATTTTTGGTAAAAGGACACTTTCCTCGAATCAATAAAGATTCGATTATGGATGAGGTTTTATTATCAGAAAAGATTGCAGATGAAATGAAATTGGATATTGACAGTTCGTTTGTGATGTATTTCATTCAAGAAGATACAAAACCAATTTATCGTCGATTTACCATTTCTGGATTGTTTAAAACAGATATCAAAAATTTTGATGATCAAATCATGTTTGGAGATATCAAGCATGTACAGCGCCTGAATCGTTGGGATTCGGTAACTGTTGGTGGTTTTGAGTTATTTGTGAACGATGTAGAAAATATTGATCCTGTTGCAAAATTAGTTCAAGCGAAAATACCATATAACTTGTATGCAGAATCGGCAACTGCTTCTTTTGCTCAGATTAACGATTGGATCACCATTTTTGATAAGAATATTGTCATTATTGTCTTTATTATGCTTTTTGTTGTTGTCATCAATATGGTGATGGTTTTATTGATTTTAATATTAGAACGAACACATTCGATAGGAATTTTAAAAGCATTTGGAGCAACCAATTGGCGTATCCGAAAGTTATTCATCAATTACGCCTTATTTATTATGTTACCTGGATTGATTGCTGGTAATGTAATAGGGCTTGGTTTGTTGTTAGCTCAAAAACATTTCGAAATCATCCAACTTCCTGCAGAAAATTATTATTTATCGACTGCTCCAGTCTATTTAGATTTTGGAACAATTATATTATTAAATGCTGGAGCTTTATTAGTTTGTGCAATTGTATTACTTTTGCCTTCGTACATGATATCTAAAATTACTCCGGCTAAAGCAATTAATTTTAGATAAAAATTAACCATTTAATTTTAAAATCAGAAAAAAATGAAATACGCAAATAATATTTTAGAAACCATAGGAAACACGCCTTTGGTTAAAATTAATAAGATAACAAAAGATTTACCATGTACTGTTTTAGCAAAGGTTGAATATTTCAATCCAGGTCATTCATGTAAAGATCGTATGGCATTGAAAATGGTAGAAGATGCAGAGAAAGACGGTCGTTTGGTTCCTGGAGGAACTATTATCGAAGGAACTTCTGGTAATACTGGAATGGGATTGGCATTGGCTGCAGTAATCAAAGGTTATAAATTAATTTGTGTGATTACAGACAAACAATCAAAAGAGAAAATGGATATTTTGCGCGCTGTTGGTGCAAAAGTTGTGGTTTGTCCTACGGATGTCGAGCCAGATGATCCACGTTCTTATTATTCTGTTTCGAAACGCTTGGCAAAAGAAACACCAAATGGTTGGTATGTCAATCAGTACGATAATCCATCGAATACACAAGCAAATTATGAGCAAACTGGACCAGAAATTTGGGAACAAACAGAAGGAAAGGTTACGCATTTTATTGTAGGAGTAGGAACTGGAGGAACTATTTCTGGAGTAGGAAAATATTTAAAAGAAAAAAATCCAAACATCAAAATTTGGGGAGTTGATACCTATGGGTCAGTTTTCAAAAAATACAAAGAAACTGGAGTTTTCGATGAAAATGAAGTGTATTCTTATGTAACAGAAGGAATTGGTGAAGATATTTTACCAGAAAATGTTGATTTTGATATTATTGATGGATTTACAAAAGTGACAGATAAAGATGCGGCGGTTTATACGCGTCGTTTAGCTTTAGAAGAAGGTTTGTTTGTCGGAATGTCTTCGGGGTCTGCAATTAAAGGATTGTTACAAATGAAAGACGAATTCGGACCAGATGACGTTGTTGTTGTATTATTCCATGATTCAGGTTCTCGTTATGTTGGAAAAATATTTAATGATGATTGGATGCGTGATAGAGGATATTTGGACGAAGAGATTAAAACTGCTGTAGATTTAATTAAAGAACATGTCGATAAACCATTGGTAACAGTTCGTACAGAAGAATTGGCATCTCATGCAATTGATCGTATGCGTCGTTTCAAAATTTCTCAAATTCCTGTAATGGATGTGAATGGAATTGTTGGATCTTTGGACGAATCAGATTTGTTTCAAGCATTTTTAGAAGACAGAAATGTTGCTGAAAAACCTATTCACGAAATCATGGGAGAACCTTACCCTATTGTAAAAGCTGGAACATCTATCGAAGAAGTTTCGAAGTTAATTACTAAGGATAATCAAGCGGTTTTAATAGAATTAGAAAATGGGAAATATCATATCATCACAAAATATGATATTATTAACTCGATTAAATAACAAAAATCCTATCTTTGAAGCGATATGGGAATTGTATTAAAAGGTCAGAATTTAGTAAAAGATTACGGTAAAAAACACGTTGTGAAAAATGTGTCTTTTCAAGTAGAACAAGGAGAAATTATTGGATTATTAGGACCAAATGGTGCTGGTAAGACCACTTCTTTTTATATGATTGTTGGTTTGGTAAAAGCCACGCAAGGAAAAGTTTTTTTAGATAAACAAGATATTACAAGCGATGCAATGTACAGACGTGCACAGAAAGGAATTGGATATTTAGCGCAAGAAGCATCTGTTTTTCGCAAACTTTCTGTAGAAGACAACATCAAATCCGTTTTACAATTCACTAAACATTCGAAAAAAGAACAACAAATGCGTACCGATGCGCTGATTGAAGAGTTTTCGTTAGAACACGTGCGTAAAAACCGTGGAGATTTACTTTCTGGAGGTGAGCGTCGTCGTTGCGAAATTGCACGTTGTTTGGCGACAGAACCAAATTTTATCTTGTTAGATGAACCTTTTGCTGGAGTAGACCCTATTGCAGTAGAGGATATTCAGAAGATTGTCCGTTCATTGAAAGAAAAGAATATTGGAATTTTAATTACTGACCACAATGTCTCGCAAACATTAGCAATTACTGATAAAACCTATATCATGTTCGAAGGTAAAATCCTAAAAGAAGGTTCGCCAGAAGAATTAGCAAATGACGAAGATGTTCGTCGTGTTTATCTTGGTGAAAACTTTATGTATCAACAAATATAAATTACAATATAGTATTTTAAAAGCTGTCTCAAAAAGGAAGACAGCTTTTTTTATAAATCAACAAAAAGTAATTTTCCTTTTTGGTTAGCAGTATTCTTAAAATGTAAAAAAACATCTTGAATATCATATCTTCTGAAGTGAATGCTCTGTGAAATATCTTCATTTGGAAGTTGATACGTCATCTCAAAATTCAACATACTACCAAAACCAGAACTTTCAACTTTTTCGACCAAAATTCCTAAAGATTCCAATCGTTCAATCAAACGGTTAATTTCCAAATCATTATGTCTCATACTACCTAAACCTACCAATTATAAGGCTTCAAAGCTAAAACATAATCATTTAAAAAAGAAGTTTACCTCAATATATTCTATAAATTATATGAATTCTGAAATCGAATTATCCCATAAAAAAAAGAAGCCGTCTCAATATTAAAATTTGAGGCGGTTTTTTTTATTTGAATTAATTTCCAATAAAATTTCATCATTTTAGAAAAGGGTAAAATTGCCCTTATGCAGCAATTTTCTTTCTTAAGTTGTGTGCTAAAGCCATTAATCCGAATTCTAACTCGGTTTTTTGGATTCCTTTTAACGAAAATCTTCTAAAATTGTTGTTGTGTTTCATTTGGGCAAATACAGGCTCTACATCGGCAGAGCGTTGTTTCCTTTTTTGTATTCCCGTTTGACTTGTGAGTAATTCCCTGATTTTTTCTTTATGTCTTTCAAGGTTATGATTGCGTTCTATACTTCGGTTTCCCTTGGCTTTAAAGCAGACTCCCCGCAGCGGACATCCTTCGCAATTTTGAGCCTGATAATGCGATAATTGCTGTATATATCCGGCTTGGGTTGTTTTTGTGCTTTCATGGGTTTTGTGCATTTTCTGACCAATCGGACACACATAATAATCTTCTTCTTGGTTGTAATAAAGGTTTTCTTTCCTAAAGGTTTTGTGCTTTTTTTGGTAATTTTTATCTTGTTCTTTTTCAAAAGTATTGTACTTCACATAAGCGGTCAGCTCTTCTTTTTCAAGGTAATCGTAGTTCTCTTCGCTACCATAGCCTGCATCGGCTGTAATGTTTTCTATTTTTTTAAAGATTTCTGCCCCATAAGTTTCTTTAAGATTTTCTAAGTGTGGCTTTAAAGTTTTGGTATCTGTAGGGTTTTGATGTAAAGTGTAATTAATAATGATTTGGTTTTCTGTTGATATTTGGGCGTTGTAACCGGGTTTTAACTGTCCGTTTTGCATATGGTCTTCTTTCATACGCATAAAAGTTGCATCAGGATCGGTTTTACTGTATGAGTTTCTTCCGCCTAAAATAGCTTCCTGTTCTTCATATTTCCGAAGATTTTTTTCAAAGTTCTGTTTGATGTAACGCAATTTTGCTTTAGATTTCTTGGAAGCTTTTTCATTACCCGATAATTTGGTATCTATCTGTTCAACGGTTTTTTGGATAACTTCCTGACTGATTTCCTTGAACTGAGGTGGCTCGGTATCAGGATCGTCATCATTAGATATACTTTGAGCATAATTCCACAATTCTTCTAACTGAGTAAGCATTTTAGCTTTGTTGGTTTTAATGCTTTTACCCCAAATAAAAGTGTATCTGCCTGCCTGAGCTTCTATTTTTGTGCCATCGGTATAAATTTGTTTCATTGAAATCAATCCTTCCTCTGCCAGCATCATGACCACTTGTTTAAAGATTTCTTTAAAACTATCTTTTAATTTATCACTTCTAAATCGGTTAATGGTATTGTGATCCACAGTGCTCATTCCCGTAAGCCACATAAAGTTGATGTTTTCTCTGATAGCCAACTCTATTTTTCGTGAAGAATAAACATTACTCATATAAGCATAAATCATCACCTTTAATAACATTTTTGGATGATAACCCGGATTACCTTCTTTACTGTAGGCTTTTAATAGTGGTTGGATATTAATGGACTCTACAACTTGATCAACTACCCGAACAGGATGTTTTTCTGAAATTAAGTCGTCAAACGAATAAGGAAAAAGTGCGGTTTGACGCTGATTGTAATGCTTGAAATTCATAGAGAAATAGATGGAATTCTTACATTAAATTTACAAAAAATACAGTAAAAATCCAACTATAAAAGAACATATATATTCTAAAAAGCAAAAAAAAGAAGCTGTCTAGTTTTGAGACAGCTTCCTTCAAAAATTACTTTTTAGCTTTTTGGGTAGTTTTTTCTTCAACTATATCTTCCTCATAAGAATACTTATGTCTCGTACGTTTTACACCATAAGAGCCATTTACAATTTTTCCTCTTCTCGATTTTTTATCGCCTTTTCCCATTACTAAATGTTTTAAAATTAATAAATTCGATTACTTTCCAACCAAGTTAATAATTCTAACTTAATTGAATAAATGATTGACAATTCTTTCAGATTTCAATTAACTTTGCGACATATTTTGTCGTAGATAAAGTATAATTTTAGAACAAAATAATATGAGTCGAAATACAGATGCCAATAAAAAAGCACATAAAAAAAAATTAGACCAAAAAAAACGAAAAGTACAAGATGCCGAAGCTGAACGTAAAGCTCGACTAAAAGAAATTAATCAACAATTTAACGATAAAACGAAACCAGAAAAGGAAGAATAATGATGAGAATTCTACATACAGCCGATTGGCATTTGGGTAAAAAATTAGATAGTTTTTCACGTTTAGAAGAACAAATTTTAGTGATGAATGAGATTGTCGAAATTGCAGAGCAAGAACAGGTAGATCTTGTCTTAATTGCAGGTGATTTATTCGATAATTTTAATCCAAGTGTAGAAGCTGTAGAATTATTTTATAAAACGTTAAAACGACTTTCGAATAATGGAAAACGTCCTGTTGTAGCGATTTCTGGAAATCACGATTCGCCAAATTTAATAGACGCTCCAGATCCTTTGGCACGCGAATGTGGAATTATTTTGATAGGTCATCCCAACGCGAAAGTTCAGGAATTTGAACTAAATGATTTTAAAATTTCTAAATCTGTCGAAGGAATGATTGAATTGAAATTAAATAATCATGATTTTCCTATTCGAATTTTACATACACCTTATGCGAATGAAATTCGTCTGAAACAATATTTGGGTGAAAACAAAGAAGATGCATTAAATGAAATTTTAGCAATTAATTGGAAAACGATTGCAGACAATCATTGCGATAAAAATGGAGTCAATTTATTGATGGCGCATTTGTATATGAACCAAAAAGGTGCTGAAATTTTAGAAGAACCAGAAGGTGAAAAACCAATTAAAATTGGTAATGCTGATATGATTTTTTCTGAAGCAATTCCACCTCAAATTCAATATACAGCTTTGGGGCATTTGCACGGTTTTAAGAATATCGGAACACGAGAAAAACCTGTCATTTACAGTTCTTCGCCATTGTGCTATAGTTTTTCGGAAGCTGGACAAACGAAATATGTTTCGATTATCGAAGCGCAACCAAATGAAAATGTTTCGTATCATCAAATTGAATTAAAAAACGGAAAACCGCTTATTCGTAAAACGTTTGATGAGGTAAATAATGCGGTTGAATGGTTAAACAATCATCAAAATGCGTTGGTTGAATTAACCTTAGAAAGTGATACGTTTCTGAAAGCAGAAGACCGAAAATTGATTTATCAATCCCATAGTGGAATTATTCATTTGATTCCAAAAGTAAAAAATCAAGCCATAGAAACGGTTGAATATAAATTTGCAGATCAAACAAAAGATATAAAAGAATTGTTTGTTGATTATTTTAAATCGAAGAATGGCAACCAAGAACCAAACGACGAAATGAAAGACTTGTTTAATGAAATTTTGAATAGTTAAATTGAATTTGCTGAAGCTATATTATGATATCAAGAAATCTTATCCTTAATCTCAATCTTAAACATAAAAAATGATTCCAGTAAAATTAACCATAGAAGGACTTTATTCCTATCAAGAACGTCAAACGATTGATTTTTCTAATTTGACTGAAGCAGGATTATTCGGAATATTCGGGAATGTTGGTTCTGGAAAATCGTCTATTTTAGAGGCGATTATGTATGTGTTGTATGGCGAAACAGAACGCTTAAACTCTAAAGATAAACGCGCATACAATATGATGAACCTGAAATCGAACTTGGCTTATATCGAGTTTGATTTCTATAATTTCGAACAAAAATTATTCAGAGCAACAAGAGAATTCAAACGAAATTCCAAACGTTTTGAAGATGTTAAATCACCGACAGTTGTTTTTTACGAACATAAAGAGGGAGAATGGATTCCTCTAAACCATTCGAAAGCTGAAGAAATAATTGGTTTGAGTTACGAAAATTTTAAACGTACAATTATTATTCCGCAAGGACAATTCAAGGAATTTATCGAATTGGGCGCAAAAGATCGTACTCAAATGATGAAAGAAATTTTTGGTCTTCATCGTTATGATTTACAGGACAAAGTTTCGACATTAAATGCCAAAAATTTAACGAATCTCAATCAATTAGAAGGAAAATTATCAGGTTTTGAGGAAATTTCGGAAGAAAAAATAAAAGAACTTGAACAAAATTTAATCGAACAAACGAATTTAAACAATCAAGTTCAGGAAGAATATCATTATATCAATGAATCGTTTCAACGTCTGAAAGTATTGAAATCTGATTTTGAGAATTTGAAACAAAAGAAAATTGATTTCGAAAAAGTTACTGCTCAAAAAGTTGAAATGGATCAACGTAAAGTTGAAATGGATCATTTTGAATTGATTTTTAATGCTTTTCATCAAGTTTTAGAACGTCAAAATCAAGTTGAAAAACAACTTGTAGAAAAGTCGAATTCTGTCGAAGCGCAACAAAAACAATTGGCTTTAATCGAAAATCAAATCAAAGAAGTTTCAACTCAACTTGATTTAATTAAATCGAATTACGAAGCTTTGCCAACAAAGCGAAAAGAGGAATCGGATTTAGAACTAATTGTTCAGATTTTGACTTTTTCTCAGGAAATTGAAAAACTAAAAGAAAGAACTGCAAAAGGGTTAAAAGAAGTTGAAGAAGTTCAGCAAAGAGAGCAAAAAATAGAAGAATCAATCAAACTATCCGAAAAAGAATTAAAAACATTTTCGGCAAAAAAAATTGATTCGAAAACATTGATAGAAGTAGAAAATTGGTTTGTTCATCACCAAAATTTAGATCAATCGATAGAAAAACAACACTTAAAAATTGAAAGTCAGCATCAACAAATTAATAGTTTCGAATTTCAGTTAAAAGAACAAAATATAGATATTTCTACGTCCGAAAATTGGTTTAATTCCACTTTTGATCAATTAGAATTAACCAAAAAATCATTAGAAAAACAGAAAAATGACATAGAAGTTCAGCAGAAATTGGCTCATTATGCGCATAATTTGCATGATGGTGAAGCTTGTCCGTTATGTGGAGCTTTGGAGCATCCAAATATAGTTGAGGTTGATGATGTAACTTCAAAATTAAGTGCGGTTAATACCAAGTTGTCGCAGTTGGATGATGAGGTAAAAGCATTGCAAAAAAAGCAACATGAAATTCAGAAAATTGTAGATCAAAAGCAGTTTATAGAAAAGCAAATAGCACAAGAAAATCAGGTTTTGAATGAGTTGAAAATTCAACAAGAAAAACATTTGAATTTGTTTAATTGGAAAGATTTTGATCCAAAAAATAGAACCTCTTTTGAAGAAAAAAAGGAAGCTGCTATTTTGTTGGAACAAACGATTACAGATAAAAATAATGAACTTGATAAACTTCGTGAATCTTTGGAGAAAGAACGTCAGAATTTGACGAAATATAAACAGTTTTTAGAAAAATTTAGAGTAGAGGAAGCAGAAAAAGCTTCTCAAATAAAACAAAATAAACTGAATTTAAAAGTTTTGAAATTTGATGATTTTCAACAACAATCTAATGAAACTGTTCAACAAGATTTAATTGATTTAAAATCTAATAACATTAAAGTTGAACATGATTATCAGCAATTTACAGAAAATTTAAACACTTTAAATCTAAAATTAGTTTCTCAAAAAACATCAATTGAATTGATTGATAAACAGATTATTGAATTGAATGAGGAATTAAAACAACATCAACATCAAATTGATAAAGCGTTAGAAGTTCATCAGCTTCAATCGATAGAAGTTGTTAAGCAAGTTTTAAATCAACAGTTGAATGTGGTTCAAATCCGTAAAGAATTAGAAGATTTTAGGATTTTATTTGAAACATTAAGAAGCTCTATCCAAGAATTAGAACAAAAATTAGCTGAAGTTTCTTTTGATGAAATGGTATTTAAAACGCAAGAAGAACAGTTAAATTTAATTACAAAACAGTTGAAGGAAACTGCTGAAATTGTAACTAAAACCAAAACTGAAATTGAACGATTGACCAAATCCTATGCCGAAAAGAAAGATTTATTAATCGAATTAGAGAAGTTGCAGAAGCGTGCTACAAATTTACAAACGATGCGAAATTTGTTTAATTCTGCGGGTTTTGTACAATATGTATCGTCAATTTATTTGAAACAACTGTGTGATAATGCAAATGTTCGTTTTCATCGAATGACCAGAAATCAATTGAGTTTACAGATGAATGACAACAATGATTTTGAGATTATAGATTATTTGAATGAAGGTCGTTCGAGAAGTGTGAAAACACTCTCTGGAGGACAATCTTTTCAAGTTTCATTGAGTTTGGCTTTGGCTTTGGCAGAAAGTGTACAAACGAATGCGAAGTCAGATAAGAATTTCTTTTTTATTGACGAGGGTTTTGGAACGCAAGATGCAGACGCTGTAAATATTGTGTTTGAAACGTTGATGAGTCTGCAAAAAGAAAACAGAATTGTTGGAATTATTTCACATGTTGATGAGTTGAAAGATCGAATTCCAGTCGCTTTACAAATTACAAAAGATGAAGAAAAAGGTAGTTTAATAGAAGTTATTTCATAAAGAAAGTCCTCAATAGTTTTTGTATTGAGGACTTTTTATTTTATTAACTATCGATTTTGATGGTTTTCAATAATTCGGGTAAAACTGTGTTTGGAAACTCTTGTTGTGCTTCGATTAACAAAGGTTTATAATCATGGTAGCGATTAGAAAAATGGCCTAAAATTAATTTTTTCACGTTGGCTTGTTTCGCAATCATTCCAGCTTCTTTTGCCGTTGTATGTCCTGTATAGATAGCCAAATCTTTCAATTCGTGTAAGAAAGTTGATTCATGATACAACAAGTCTACTTCTTTGATAATAGGAACAATATCAGGCTTATATTTAGTATCCGAACAAAAGGCATAACTCAACGATTTTTGCGCATCGAACGTTAAATAATCATTCGGAATGATTTCTCCAGATTCTAACGTAAAATCCCTACCATTTTTTAAATTTTGATAATCACAAATCTCGATTTCTGAAAATTCTTCAATGGTATCCATATTCAATTTTCGAGGTTTTGGCTTTTCTCGAAAAAGATATCCATTCGTGTAAACACGGTGATTAAGAGGAATTGAAAAAACTTCGACTTTATCATCTTCAAATACTAAAACAGATTCTTTTGTATGTAATTCATTAAAAATAATTTCGAATGAATTGTTAGACTCTGTTAAGCGTAATTGTGTGGTAATAAATTCTTCGATTCCTTTTGGACCATGAATATGCAAGGGCATATCGCGACCAAGTAATTGAAGTGTAGAAATTAATCCGATCAAACCAAAAACATGATCGCCATGCAAATGCGATATAAAAATGTGATTAATTCGGTTAAATTTAGCTTTTGCTTTTCGCAACTGAACTTGAGTTCCTTCTCCACAATCAATTAAAAAATAGCGTTCTGCAATATTTAATAATTGAGCGGTAGGATGCGTATAAGCAGTTGGTAACGCCGAATTAAATCCTAATATAGTTAGTTGTAAACTCAATTTACGTTTAGATTAGTTAAAAAATCGTTTAATTTTCCGATGGCTTTTCCTCTATGACTAATTGCGTTTTTTTCTTCAGGAGTCATTTGAGCAAATGATTTTGAAAAACCATCTGGAATAAAAATAGGATCGTAACCAAAACCATTGTCACCCATAATTTCGGTTGCAATTGTTCCATTTACACGACCTTCGAAAAAATATTCCTTTCCATTCAAAATTAAACAGAAAATAGAAATAAAGTAAGCTTTTCGGTTTGTTTTTCCATCTAATTCTTTCAAAGCTTTTGCAATATTGTCTTCATCTTTTCCAGTTCCAGCATATCGAGCTGAATAAACTCCAGGTGCTCCGTCCAAAGCCTCGATAACCAATCCTGAATCATCTGCAAAAACATTTTTTCCTGTTTTATTAAAGATAGTTTTAGCTTTTAGCAAGGCATTTTCTTCAAATGTTTCACCAGTTTCTTCGATTTCTTCAAAGAAATCAATCGCTGTCAAAGATTTCATCGACAAGTAAGAGGGTAACATTTTAGTAACTTCTTTTACTTTATTGTTGTTATGTGTGGCAAAAATTAATTCCATTTTATATTGTTTTTTGTTCTGTTTGTTTCATTAATAAAAACACCGATAAAATTCCAATCAGTGTCATTCCACCAATTAATAAATAATCTCTATGCGCAAAAACTTCGCCTTCCATATCGCCTTGTATCAGCATCAACGAATAGGAAAGAGTATTATTTAGGAAATGCAATAGAATGGGTAAAAACAATGATTTTGTACGATGGTAAACAATGCCAAAAATGATTCCTAAAAGCCCTGCACCAATAAATTGCCATGGATTCATATGAGCCATTCCAAAGACAAAACCGTTTATTAAAATTGCAATTGTTGCATTGACCTTATAATTTAGCATTCCTTTCAGAATAATTCCTCTAAAAATAATTTCTTCGAAAATTGGTGCAAAAAGACATACCATAATAAATCCTGCGATTTTATAATCTAACATCATTTCGAAAGAACTTTGAAAGATTTTATAAATATCTTCTAAAGGACCAGTTGTAGGAATTAAACTTGTAAAAACTTCTGCCAAAGGCAAAAGAAATAGCCAACAAGCAATAGAGAGAATAAGTTGAATGGCGGTAAAAGGATGTTTAATCGCTTGTAAAATTGTCGTAAACTTTGTTTGCGTTAGCATCAATAAAATAACAATTGCAGATACTGTTCCAGCCAAAAAGCCTAATGGTAAAAGAACGTGATTAAGTGGTTGGTAAAAGATTGCAGGAATAGAGATAATTCCGCCAGCAAATTGCATTATAATTACTGCGATGGCACTATATAAAATTGCTTTTCCGATTCCAAAACTCAATTTGTTTTCATTTTTTTGAACTATTTCTTCAAAAGGAGATGTCTTATTCATGGTGATAAGGTTTACCTTGCAAGATACTAAATCCGCGATAAATTTGTTCTGTTAAAAATAGGCGAACCATTTGATGCGTAAATGTCATATTGGATAAAGACATTTTCTTGTTTCCACGGTTGTAAACAGATTCATCGAAACCATAAGGACCACCAATCACAAAGACTAAATTTTTGACCGCTTGATTCATATAATTTTGAATATCATCTGCAAATTGCTTCGAAGTTGGTTGTTTTCCTTTTTCATCTAAAATAATAACAAAGTCTGTATTTACGATTTTGCTCAAAATTTGTTCAGCTTCTTTTTGTTTTTGTTGAATTTCGGACAAATTTTTACGATTTTTGATGTCAGGAATTTCAATTCTTTGATAATTAATATGCGAAGGCAATCGATTTTCATACTTTTGTAATAGCATTTCGATGGCTTTTTCGTCTGTTTTACCAATACAAATGGTCGTAATATTCATTCAAAATTATTTATTGAGACAAAAATATGCGCATTCTACAAGATTTTAAAACATATACAGGAATAAATTATTTTCGAGATTGGTCGAAAACAAAATTGATGAACAAAAATACAGACATCACGGTATATGATTTCTTGAGAGTTTTTTGGATTCGCGTCATGAAAGGGAATTTTCCGTTGCGTTCGGCAGCCGTTTCGTGGATCTTATTTTTTAGTATGTTTCCATTTCTACTTTTTTTGTTTAGTGTTTTACCTCATTTGACTTATTATGGCGATATAAAAGAATTACTTTTTACACAATTTTTACCGCAAATTTTACCCAAACACGTGAGTAATGAAGTGATATCTTACATCGATAAAACGACAGCTTTACAAGGCAAACGAAAAGTAAATTATCTGTTGGTTTTGATTACAATTTTTATGTCTTCTAACGGAATACAAGGAATTATTAATGGATTTAATGTATCGTATCAAGATGTCTATGTCAAACGAAAAAATTCAAAATCGAGAGTTATTTCGATTATATTGACATTGTTTTTTACTGTATTTATAGTCTTACAAGTTTTTTTATCTTACTCAACATCTATTATTTGGAAGTATTTAACAAACGTTTCTTTTTTGAGTAAACTTGGTCAGTTTTCTTATCTTATCAATTATTTTTCCGTATTTATTTTCTATTTTGTCTCGATGTGTATGTTGTATTATTTTGGTCCAAACCATAAAAAGTCAAGAAGTACAGTATTGCCAGGTGCATTGTTAACATCAGTCTTGTTCTTGTTAACTGTAATAGGTTTTAATTCGTACTTAAGTTATTTTACCAATATTGATTTGCTTTATGGATCACTTGGATTAGTAATGATTATGATGATTTTTGTTTACATCAATGTGATTTTGATGTTAGTTGGTTACGAATTGAATATGTCGATTAATTATACCAAAAACTATGAAGATATCCATCATATTGACAGTAATCGTTTTATTAATTTGGATAAATCTTAATGCTCATTTAATTTGTGTCCGCACGTTTTGCAATAGACCGATCCATCAAGATGATAATCATCTCCACAATTTCTACAACGCTCCGTATTATTGGGAATATCGTCTTTGGTTTTTGATGCTTTGTTCATTTCCATTGTCACGATACTTGTAGGAACAGCAATAACACCATAACCTATAATCATAACAACAGAAGCTAAAAATTGACCTAATCCAGTAACTGGAGAAATATCGCCATAACCAACTGTTGTTAAGGTGACGATTGCCCAATAAATACTAATCGGAATACTTGTAAAACCAGATTCGGGATGATCATGCTCAACCATATACATAATTGAACCAATAACCACAACTATCAAAAGGACAAAAGATAAAAAAACGATGATTTTATCTTTACTTTCTTTTAAACCAAGAACCAATACATTTCTTCCTCGAGTAAATCGAGTTAGATTAAAAATTCTGAAAATACGTAGTAAACGTAAAATTCGGATACTCGCCAAATATTTGCTTGTTGGTAGGAATAATCCCAGATAAAATGGTAAAATTGATAATAAATCAATGACTCCATAAAAACTAAAAATGTATCGCCAACGATTTTTTACGCAATAAATTCGCAATAAATATTCAAGTGTAAATAAACAAGTTAAAATCCATTCGAGTGTAATTAAAACCGTATGATGTCTTGCATTAATAGCTGGAATAGATTCTAACATTACCAAACCAACACTCGTTAAGATTAAAAATAATAACGAAATGTCGAAAAGTTTACCATAAGGTGTATCGGCTTCAAAAATTATATCGAAGATTTTTTGTTTCAATTTCTTTTCTTCATCCGCACCCATTTTTTTGAGGTAAGGAAATCGACCTTTGAACATTGGTTTATATTTTGGAATGAGCTAAATTAGGAAAAAAAATAGTATGAATATTCTCTTAACTGGTGGAAGTGGTTTAATTGGTTCAGAATTAACGAAAATTTTAATTGAGAAAGGACATCAAGTACGGATTTTAACAAGAGAGAAAAATGTTGAGCATCCTTTTTATCATTGGGATAAAAATAAAATTGATGAAAAGGTTTTTGATAATTTAGACGGAATTATTCATTTGGCTGGATGTTTAATCGCTAAAAGGTGGACAAAAAGGTATAAAGAAGAAATTTTATCAAGTAGAGTTGATACAGCAAATTTACTTTTTGAGTATGTGAATAAACTTGATGTTAATCTAAAATTTTTCATTTCAGCTTCAGGAAGTGCTTATTATGGACAAATTACTTCAGACAAAATTTTTAAAGAATCAGATGAACCAAATACCGATTTTTTAGCAAAAGTTTGTGTAGCATGGGAAAATGCGGCTTACCAATTTGAGAAAATAGGAGCGAGAGTGGTTTGCTTAAGAACAGCTTTGGTTTTGGCAAAAAATGGAGAAGGTTTCAAACTATTGAAAAAACCAATTCAATTAGGTGTAGGCGCTAATCTTGGTGATGGAAAGCAATGGATGCCTTGGATACATATCGAAGATTTGTTGCAGATTTATGCTCAAGCAGTAGAGAATGAAAATATAAAAGGAAGTTTTAATGCATCTGCACCAGAACATAGCGATCATTCAACTTTCAATCGTACGTTAGCTAAAAAACTAAATAAACCATTTTTTCTTCCAAATATTCCAGGTTTTGTGATGAGATTAACATTAGGAGAAATGAGTGATTTGGTTTTAAAAGGTTCGCGAATTGATGCAAACAAAATAGAAGAAACAGGGTTTACATTTCAATTTCCTACGTTGGAGAAAGCTTTTAATGATTTAGTGTAAAGTTGTTAAAAATTTTAAATAAATTAAACCATATAATATGTTGTAAAATGTATTTTTGTAATCTTAAATAATCCTCATGAAAATTATATTTACTTTATTTTTTCTACTACTTACAATCTTTTCTAACGCTCAAAATAAAGAGTTCAAATTAGGAAAAATTTCTCAGCAAGAAATAGCGTTTAATCAGGCACCGTTCGAAAAAGATGCAGATGCTGTTATCCTTTCCGAAGAAGGAAAAATGGATTTGATACAATCTAATTATTATTTGACTGTAAAGCGTAGAATAAAAATCCTTACCGAAAAAGGCGTTGATCAAGCCAATATACAATTGAATTATTATAGTAAAAATAAACAAGAATCTATTACAGGAATCAAAGGAAATACTATAAATATCTCAAATGGAATAGAGCAGGTAATACCAATTGATGAGAAAGAAATTTTTGACATTTCTTTGAATGAATTGTATTCTGCAAAACGATTTACGTTTCCAAATGTAAAAGTTGGTTCTATTATCGAGTACACTTATGTAAAAGGAAGCGAACATAATTTTTCTATCGACGCATGGAATTTCCAACATGATATTCCTACACTTTCAAGTAAATTCAGATTGATTAATAAAGCTTATAGCGCTTATTCAATTATTACAATTGGAGATGCTTTAAATGAAAAATATAAAAATAAATCAAGTTCATCTGAATGGAGTTTGAATAATATTCAGAGTTATAATCAATTAAAATACGTTTATAATCCTGAGGATCAAAGTGAACGTATTAAACTTCAGGCAGATAATTATCATACAGATGGAGCTAAAAAAACAACATTGAATGCTTGGCAAGACTTGATTCAAGATATTAATTCACAGTACGAAAACTACAGAAATCCATCTGCAATTAGAGAAATTACCCAAAAAATTCCTAATGGAAAAGATGAAGTCGAAACTTTGCGAAATGTGATCGAATATATTGATACTAATGTAAAATGGAATAGATTTTATGGAATAATTCCATCTCGTTCCAATAGAACATTATTGAAGGAGAAAGCAGGTTCTACCGCGGATATGAATTTATTATTAAACGAAATTTTAACGGCAAAAGGTTTCGAAACATCATTGGTTTTGTTCAGTTCTCGTCATCATGGACAAATTTTATTTTCTTATCCATTTGTTAATCAATTTAATTCTGTTGTGACAGTTGTGAAATTGAATAATGGAACTGCAAATGTTATTTTAGATGCTTCAAAATTAAATAAAGAGCAAATCGAATTTGGTCCATTAGATGTGTTTAATTATCATGGTGTTGTAATTAAAAAAGGTGAGCCTTCATTTGTGAAATTAAATCAGAAATTGTCTTATTACGAATCTTCGATAAAATATGATTTCTTGAACAATGGAAATTTAGTTTTGTATAGAAAAGATAAATTTAATGGATATTTTTATGATGAAAATGCAGAAGAAAAGAATGTATTGAATCGATTTGTAACAGAATCTTTAGAAATGCGTTTGGATGAAGAATCAAGTGATAAATTGATTTTTGAGACCGATTCTTATGTCAAATCATATAAATCTAAAACTAAAACTCCAAATGCTGCATTTTACACATTTATTAATCCTTTGCGCGAGTTTTTGAAACAATATACTTTTGAAGATACAAATCGTCAACGCAAAATAGAATTTAATTACCCGTATTTATTTAACATCCAGGTTAAGTCTAAAATACCAGCAGGTTACGAAGTTGTGATTGATGAAAATTACAAAACTCATCATAAAATAGAACTTAATTTAGAATATTATCAAGAGGCAAAAATAAAAGACGGACAGTTGATTATAGCCATTCAATTTTTGTTACCAGAAGGCGTATACGAAGCAGAAAAATACAACGAGTTAAAACAATTTTTTGAGAAAGTAAAAACAGCATCTCTAAAAGAAATTTTAATGAAAAAGAACTAACTAAATAGCACTGAGATTTCAGTGCTATTTTTTGTATATTTAATCAATTAACACGATGTATGAATAATAAAATTTATTTTGTTTTAAGTTTTTTGCTTTGTCAATTTGCTTTTTCTCAATCAACTAAATTAGAATTTGGCAAAATATCAGAAGAAGAATATAATTACAACATTGTTCCGTTTGAACAAGATGCATCTGCAGTGACCCTTTCAGAATATGGAGAATTGCAATTAAAAAATTATGGATATGTTCTCAAACAACATGTTCGTAAAAAGATTTTAAAACAAGATGCTATTGAAGGAAATGTGTTAAAATTCAGCTTTAATCCAACGAACAAATATAATCGTGTAAAAATAAATAAAGTACAGGTTTATAATAAAATAGGAGGTGAGGTTGTAGTGTCAAAGTTGGATCAGAAAGATATTATACAAGAAACAATTGATGAAAATACAATTCAACTGATTTATGCGATTCCAAATGTAAAAGTAGGATCAATTATAGAGTATGAAACTGAAGTAACCCGTACAGCTAATCTATATGCAACGCCATGGAATTTCCAAAACGATTATCCAATATTGAAATCAAAATTAGATGTTCGGATACACACAGATTTTGATAATAGATTTTTTTAATTGGGCAAAAGTTGAATGAAAAATATGGGAACCGAAAAGGGAATAAATCATGGGAAATAGAGAATGTAGCAAGTGTAAAAAAGTTTGATAAAATATACAATGTTAATGATTTTAAAGAAACAATCGGTTTTCAATATTCAGCTGAACAAGATTGGCATGGAACGATTTTTTCTTCTTCGAACTGGCTTTCATTACGATCAGTTTTTGCTAAAAATATAGCAACGAATACAAGAAATGTTGACTTTAATGAAATCGCTATTAAAATTAATAATGGAAATTCGCAATTAGAAACGTATAAAAATGTAATGGATTACGTTAAGCAGAATTTTAAGCTTATAGAAACGAATTATGTGGACAAAATGTCGAATTTTAAAACTGGTTTATTAGGAACTAAAACTGGAAGTAATTTGGATTTCGTTGTTCTCGTTAATCGATTATTGAAATCAAAAGGTTTAGAATCGCATTTGGTTATTAATAGCTTTAGAAACAGAGGAAGGTTAATTATGGATTTTCCTATTGTTTCGAGAATTTCTAATATTCAAACAATGACAATTGTAGATAATCAAGTTTATCTTTTTGATGAAAATATATTGAAAATAACGGATGATAATTACAAAGAAAAAGTCGTTTTTCCATATTCAGAATATTATAATCAACTTGTTTTGAAGCTTGAAACCAGTACAAATGAATTTCTAAATATTCAACCTCCCTTATCTGAAAGTTATTTGATAAATGAATTAGAGTTTAAAGGAGATGAGGTTAAAATGAAATCTTTAAATAAATTCAAAGGTTATTTTAACAAAGAAAATCAAAAGAATTATGATTTTCCAATGTTCAATGAGCTAACATATTCTTCAGAGGATTTGAATAATCAAGGTAATTACAGCTCGATAAATAAAATTTTTGTGAATAAAGGAAAAATGGTCAACTATTTTGGATTTGAATTTCCGTTTAATGATGCGCTTAATTTTTTAAATTTTGAAAAAGAAAGAAAATACCAAGTTGAATTAGATTTTCCGTTTCAAAAAGTTGTTCAATTCAAATCTAAAATTCCAAAAGATTTTGTTTTAAAATATGATAAATTTAATCACGAAATTAAAGCCATTGGAAATAAATTACAATACAAACAACAGATAGAAGTTGTGAATAATGAGTTTGTAATTACCTATATTCTATTGATTAATCAATCAATTATAAGCAGTAAGGAACTAAAAGAATATTCGGAATTTTTAACTAAAATAGCGGAAAGGAATAAAGATATTGTCATTTTAATGAATAAAAAATAAAAAAACGCACTAAATTTTAGTGCGTTTTTTTATGATTCTATCACCATCAAATTGCAACCTCTTACATCAGAATGGTCAAAACGTCCTAAAATTTCAAATTGATTTGTGGCTACTTTTTTTCCCAAATCATCAGTCGCAATAAAACTAATCGAATTGTAATTGGCTAAATCTATCACATTTACGCCACCAGTTTTTCCTTGTTCAACATAGCTTAATGGATCTTCAGTTTCGCGAATCATTATTCGCATCCAATTGGGCGATTTAAACGTTAAATCTCCACGAGAATACCCTTGCGAAAGCAATTCAGTCATTCCATATTCCGAATGAATTTCATTAGTTCCAAAACCATCTTTTAAGATTGTATGTAATTCTTCGCGTGTAATTTCTTTTTTACGACCTTTCATTCCGCCAGTTTCCATCACGATGGTATGTTTCAATTTCATTTTATAATTTTCTACAAAATCTAACAAGGCGAACGAAACACCAATCAAAATAGCTTTTTTACCTGTTTTCTCGTGTGCGATAAGATTTTCATACAATTCATCGTGATTATACAAATAAAATCCGCTTTTATCGCTACCAGATTTTTCAATCCAATATTCCACCATATCTATCAACGAAGAGCCTGTACGTTCTAAATACGAAGGTAAAAGTGCAAATATTGTATAATCAGAAAGTGGTCCATAAAACTGTTCAAAACATTTTTCTAAATTGTAATGATACAATGCCAAATCGGTCACCAAATGTTTGCTTGTTGACATTCCTGTGGTTCCTGAACTTGTGAAAACCTTTTCAACGGCACGATTTCCAGAAATAAGATTATATTTCTTAAAAAATTGAATCGGTAAAAAAGGAATTTCGTTGGTGTGTTTTACAGTAGAATAATCAACATTCAAGAAGTTTAAGAAGTTATTGTACACTTCATTTTCTTGCGCTTGATAACGGAAAACTTCCAATGCAACGTTTTGGAAATCTTCTTCGGATTGAATACTAAAAATTTGCTTTGAATCAAACATTTTGCAAAATTACAAAATAGAGAAGAAGTGTGCGAATTTATTATGAATTCTATTGTTTTTCTAAGTTTCTATAGAATCTGATTGCATAAATTTTTAAAAAATAGAGATTTAATTGATCTAAAATTTTAAAAAACAGAAATTGTAATAAAATGATTATTACTGAAAGTATTATAAATGTATACTTGATTTCTTTGTAAAGATAACTTGAATAAAGATTTATAATGATAAGGAAAATAATACTTACGATAATATTAAATTTTCTTCCCTTTTCAAATAGTTTATTAGGTTGTAAAGTTATCTCAATAATATTTTTATTTTGAAAAGTATATTCTATTGCACCTTTACCATTTAAGAAAGAGTAGGGTGAGATATTATTTCTATTAACTATAATTTTATTCGAATCAAATTCTATATTCTGAAAATCAAATTCTTCAATAAATCCAAATAAATTATCGTTTTGTAATTTTTTAAATTGATTTAAACTTTCAATTATTTCATCGAAAGTTTTTTTGGTTTGATATTCAAAAATCATTAGTTATACTTTAACTCAAACTTACAAATTTCTACTGATTTTTTAGCTTAACAATTGTTGTATTCGCTTTATAAAGATGATCGCCAAGAATTTCGTAATACTGAATCAAATCTTTGTAGAAAAGCGCACTTGTAGTCATTAACTTTTCTTTTTCGATCGTTTTCATCAGATTTGTTTCTGCTTCTTTGTAAATAGCATTAATTGTTTTTTCAATAAATTCGGCTTGTTTAATCGAAATTTCTTCTTGTGTTTCGTTCAGGTTTTGATTTAAAATTCGAGTCGTTTGATCCAAATTATCTTGAAAATCGACCAAATAAGATCTCATTTTTGGGGTGAAATAACTATTGGTCATACGACGACGACGGTGAATAGATGATATTTTAATCGCAATATCACCCACACTTTCCAAATGATGACAAAGCGTTATCAACTGATGAATAGCAATGGTATTTTCGTTTGGTAAATCTAAATCAGCAATTTCATTTAAAAATTCATTTACCTCACGTTCCAACTGATCGCCTTCTTTTTCAAGTTCTAAAATACGTTCGCGAAAAACCAAAATCTTTTCTTCATCACTTTCCGTAATCATTCGTCCAAGCGTATAAATCGTTTGTTTAGTTGTGGAAGCAAGTTTTAACAATTTCTTGTTTGCTTCGTTTTTATAGAGATCAGAATTTGTACCAAATGGAATGGCATAAAATTCTAATTTATTATCAGTTTGCTTGATCGAAAAATATTTTTTCTGACAATAAAAAGCCAATTTATTAATGAAAGGAGTAAGAAAAACAACCCCAACCAAATTACTAATTGTATCAAAAGTAATAAGTTGTACGGCAATATTTGTCGAAATCGTCGAACCTATAAATTTTAATAAGAAACTTGCAAGTAACATAAAAATAATTGCAACCAAGATATTAAATAATGTATGGAATGCAGCTACTACTTTTGTGTATTTATCACCGATTGCAGCTACTAAGTGAGCCGTAAAAGTCGTCCCTATATTTGCTCCTAAAACTATCATTGCAGCTAATTCGATAGGTAAACCTTTACTTGCTAATAGAATCGCAATTGTAATAGAGGCCGAAGAGAAATGAACCAAAACGGTCAGTAAAACACCAAAAAAGATGAATAATAAATTTGTTAAAATTCCATAGTTCGCTAAATCTTGGAAAAATTCTTGTAATTTTTGATGACTTTCTATAGAAGGCAAGAATGTTTTTAAGAAATACAACGATAGAAATAATAGAGAAAGTGAAAACAGAATTCCTCCAATTTTTCGTTGATTTCGTTTTTTCGATAGATAAAAAGGAAAGGCAATTAATACCAGAGGCAAGGCAATTTGTATTAAATCGAATTTCAATCCAAAATAAACCAACCACAAAGTAAGCGTTGTTCCGATGTTTGCACCTAATATCAATCCAAATGCTTTTCGCAAATTAATCAAACCTGCGTTTACAAAACCTAATATAAATACACTTGCAGCTGACGAAGATTGTATGGCAGTTGTAAAAAGAGTTCCTGTAACAATTGTAGAAAAATTGTTTTTGGTTAGTTTGTTTAATGTACGTTTAAAATTCGATCCAGATAAGGCCTGTAAATTTTCGCTCAATAATTTTATCGCAAAAATGAACAACGCAATTGCTCCGAAAAGTTGCAAAATTTGTATGATAAGATGCATTAATGATGAATTGACTACAAAAATAAGTACTCTAATGTAAATAGAATATTATCTTTTTTACTTTTATTAAAAAAAAGTTTATTTTTTTTTAAATTCTAAAATTCTGATTATCAAAATTGAAGTTAAGATTTATCAAAAACTTCTTCTTTTTTTTGTAAAAACATTTGCGAGTTTCGAAAAACTGCCCTAATATTGCACCACGAAAAAGGAACAACACTTCTCTTTAGAAATTAAATTCTTGTTTTCGATTTGAAATATTCAAATAACAAATATTTTTGCCGATGTAGCTCAGCTGGCTAGAGCAGCTGATTTGTAATCAGCAGGTCGTGGGTTCGAGTCCCTCTATCGGCTCAGCAAAAATATAGGTTGGGGAGATACTCAAGCGGCCAACGAGGACGGACTGTAAATCCGTTGGTTTCACCTTCGCAGGTTCGAATCCTGCTCTCCCCACAAAATTGCCGATGTAGCTCAGCTGGCTAGAGCAGCTGATTTGTAATCAGCAGGTCGTGGGTTCGAGTCCCTCTATCGGCTCCAAAAAAGTTTATATTTTACTTTTAAAACAAAAATAACAATCGCCGATGTAGCTCAGCTGGCTAGAGCAGCTGATTTGTAATCAGCAGGTCGTGGGTTCGAGTCCCTCTATCGGCTCTTCTTTTTTGAAGAATACTTTATTATTAGGCGGGGAGATACTCAAGCGGCCAACGAGGACGGACTGTAAATCCGTTGGTTTCACCTTCGCAGGTTCGAATCCTGCTCTCCCCACACTCCATTTAATTATTGGAATACAAAATCATCAAATAATTGATGATTTTTTTATTAATGTGTGCATCAAAAAGAGCCCTTTAAAAAAAGGACTTTTTACTTGATGATATTCTTTATAATTTCGATCGAATAAACATTCGAAACTTTCTCTATAAAACTATTAAAATCCATTGTCGAATGATCATCTGCATCGTCTGATATTGTTCTAATAATGATAAAAGGAATTCCAAATTCATAACAAACTTGCGCTACCGCTGCTCCTTCCATTTCGACACAAAGAATTTCGGGTAAATTTTGTTGAAGTTTTTCTTTTTTTGCAGTTGTCGAGAAAAATAAATCTCCTGATCCTATTAAACCAACATGTAACTGAGGTTCGTGAATATTAAATTTATTCAAATCTTTTTCGGAAATAACATTGTGAAGATGCTGTTCTTCTAATAAATCTAATATAGCGGTTGTTGCTATTTCTAATTGAAAAGGATTGGCTTCGAAATAAGCTTTTCCTAACATTGGAATTTCAAAAGTAGGAAACAAAGGAGAGGCATTCATGTCATGTTGAATTAAACTTTGCCCCAATACGATATCGCCTATTTTTACGTTAGAATGGATTCCTCCTGCAACACCTGTAAAAATTAATTCTGTAATTTTAAACTCTAATATTAAGGTAGAAACTGTTGTAGCTGCTGCAACTTTACCAACTCGTGAATAAACTACAACAACTTTTTGATTATTTAATTCACCTGTATAATAATGTCTTTGACCAATTTCGTGTTCCTCTTTATTTGATAATAAGTTAACTACACCATTTATTTCTTGAGGTATAGCACCCATTATTCCAATTATTCTTTCGCTCATTTTTAAAATTTGTAAGCGAAGGTACCAATTTATTTTCTGTATTTATAAACTGAACAATATATCTCGTAGATTAAAATAAAAGGTAAGCAAATGATAATCAAACAAGTGTTTAAAATATTTTTTATCATGATACAAAAGTAGACTATTTTTAGAATATGTTAAAAATCAATTGTGAATTCGTGTAGGCTTATTGTACTTTTGTGCAATAAATGTTTGAAATGAAAAAAATATCTACAGCACTTGTATGTTGTATGTCTGTTATGCTGATGAATTGTACAAATAAGTCAGAAGAAAATGTGGTTGAAAAAGAAGTTAAAACTGAAGTAACAGTTGAAGAACCAACCGAAATCGTAGAAGGTGTAATTCGTAAGTCTGCAGTAGAATGGACAGCTTATAAAACAACTGATAAAGTTGCAGTTTCAGGACGATTTGATGTCGTTTTAGTGAAAGATGCGAATGAAGAAGGTAAAACACCTCAAGAAGTTTTAGAAGGCGCAAATATTTTAGCTTCTATTGCGACTTTAAATTCTGATCAAATTGATCGTGATCAAAAATTGAAAGATATTTTGTTTGGAAATATGATCAATACAAGTGAAATAAAAGGTCAATTACACTTTAGAGAAGGAAAAACATTTTTGAATTTAACCTTAAATAATACATCGAAAGAATATGAAGTGAAATCATCTTTTGATAATAATACATTTGCAATCGAAGCCGATGTCGATTTAATGGACTTTAATACAACTAAAGCAATGGATGCTTTAAATCAAGCGTGTTTAGAGTTGCACAAAGGTGCTGACGGAATTTCTAAAACGTGGAGCGAAGTTCACATCAAAGGACAAGTAGAATTTAGTGATAGTTTCGGTAAATAATAGTATAAATAATTAATTTTGAGGCTACATTTTTGTAGTCTTAATTTTTATCAGAATGAATTGGATTATTTTATTGATAGCAGGTTTGTGCGAAGTAGGCTTTGCATCATGCTTAGGAAAAGCTAAGGAAGCGACTGGTAATGAGACTTATTTATGGTATGGTGGATTTTTATTCTTCTTAACCATAAGTATGGTTTTACTGGTAAAAGCAACCCAAACCTTACCAATAGGAACAGCTTATGCTGTATGGACAGGAATTGGTGCTGTGGGAACTGTTTTAGTCGGGATTTTTATTTTTAAAGAACCCGCAAGTTTCTGGCGAGTTTTCTTTTTAACAAGTTTAATCTGTTCGATAATAGGATTAAAATTTGTGTCAAATTAATGGAATGAACCAAATTAAATTATTCATAAAAAAGGAGAACTTGAAATTTCAGGTTCTCCTTTTTTTATTTATGCTTTGAATAGTTCATTCAAATCAACTCCACCAAAGTTTCCAGAGCTCATCATCAAAAAGACCTTCTCTTTTTTATCCAAACTTTCGATGTATTGTTTTAATTGCTCCCCATTTGTAAAGACTAAAATAGAATCGTCACCAAAAGCTTTCTTGATATCTTCTGGAGAAATCATTGGCATACGTTTTATTTCTAAAGCCTCAGGGCTATACATTACAATTTTGATATCAGCTTTATCTAAAGCGCCTTTGTATTGTACTAAAAATTCAGGATTCAAAGAAGAATACGTATGAATTTCCAAACAACCTACAACAGTTTTATCCGTATATTGTTCTTTTACCGCATTGGTAACCGAAGTTACTTTACTTGGTGCATGTGCAAAATCTTTGTACGCAACAAAATCAGAGGTACGGTTAATTAATTCCAAACGTTTAGATGCACCTTTGAAAGATTGAATTGCTTCATTGAAATCATCATCCATTACACCTAATTGTTTACAAATCGCACGCGCACCTTCTAAATTCATTAAATTATGGTTACCAAAAACTTCCAATGGAATTGGACCGTCTTCTGTTTCGATAAATGTAACTCCGTTCTCTATAAAGTGTTGTGGTAAATGATACGGAAACTTCTTAATTGCTTTTTCGGTTTCTTCTACCACTTTTACAACTTCTTCGTCTGTTTCGTTATAGATTAAAGCACCTCCATTAACGATAGAATCGACAAATTTTGAGAATTGAGAAGTATAATCTTCAAACGTAGGGAAAACGTTGATGTGATCCCAAGCAATCCCAGATATTAAAGCAATATTAGGTTGATACAACAAAAATTTAGAGCGACGATCTAAGGCTGATGATAAATATTCGTCACCTTCCATAATCATAAATTCGTTGTCATCTGTTAGTTTTACCATCACATCAAAACCATCCAATTGTGCACCGACCATATAATCAACATCGATGTTGTGGTAATGCAAAACATGTAAAATCATCGATGTAATGGTTGTTTTTCCATGAGAACCACCAATTACAATACGTGTTTTGTCTTTTGATTGTTCGTATAAATATTCTGGATATGAATAGATTTTTAAACCTAATTCTTGTGCACGTAACATTTCAGGATTATCAGCATGAGCATGCATTCCTAAAATAACAGCATCGATATCAGCTGTGATTTTTTCTGGATACCATCCCATTTCTTCTGGCAGAATTCCACGCTGAGCTAAACGAGTTTTCGAAGGTTCGAAAATAGCGTCATCAGAACCTGTAACTTGATATCCTTTTTCGTGCAAAGCAATTGCCAGATTATGCATAGTACTTCCGCCAATTGCAATAAAATGAACTTTTTTCATTTTGTATGTTGTATTCTTTTAGTCTTTTTTATTTTCTTCGTCGTATCCCATTTCTTCGAAATCATCAAACTCTTCGTCATCTTCGTTTAGATAATCATCCAATGATTTTTCGCTGTTTTCTGCAAGAATTTCGTCCATTGGTCGAACTTTATTAAATTCTGGAGCTTGTTCAATTGCATTCATTATTTTTTGCATAATAGCATCACTCGAATCATTTTCGTAATCAATATCCAATGGTTCTTTAAAAGTCATTGTTGCATTAATTCCTCTTTTTTTGATGCGCAAACCTTTTTTATCAAAAGCTCTACGAAAACCATCAATTACAACTGGAATAACAATGGGTTTATTTTTTTTGATTAAATGCGCAGTTCCACGGCGACCAGGCGCAAATGCAGTTGTAGTTCCTTGCGGAAAAGTTACAACCCAACCACTTTGCAAGGCGATATCGATATTGTTAATTTCTGATAAATCAACTTTTCGATTTACATTCTCTCCTTTTGCACGCCATGTTCTTTTCACTGTTACCGCTCCTGTATACGCGAATAACTTTGTCAAAAGATTATCTTTCATCGTTTCTTCTGCAGCAACGTAATAAAAATCAATCTTAGGGTTTAGTAGATAAATCGGATTTTTGATGGTATCAATAAATCCATTTTTCACACTACAAAATACATGATACATCGCAAATACATCTGCAAAATAAGTTTGATGATTTGAAACGAATAATACATTTTGAGCAGGTAAATCGACTAAGTTTTTTGTTCCAGTAACTTTTAATTTATTAAAACCATTGTAACGGTTATATGTAAAAGATCCCAATAAGAAAATCAATGTTCTTTTTAGGAAATATAAATGTCCAAATGAATCGCGAAATGCGTTCTTTTTCTTTGCTTTTTGAGACACGAGTTCTTAATTGTTTAATTTACAAATTTAATAGGATTTTTAGATAATCTTTAAATTCTTCTAAAATCATTGCTGTTGCACCCCAAAGATATTCATCATCACCGATGTTGTAACCTGGAATTTCAACCACTTGACCAGAAAATTCTCTTTCAAAAACCTCGTAATCAGCATTCAAAAAAGCTTCCAAATTTAATGGAACAACATATTGTACTTCTCGTTCATCAGGGTTAAACAATGGTTCTCCGTGATATATACCAATATAAGGATAAACCAAAAAGTTACTTGGCGGAATGTACATCTCACTCAGTTGTCGAATAATTTCGATATTTTCATAATCTACACCCAATTCTTCTACCGTTTCGCGAATAGCCGTTTCATCAAAACTGATATCTTGTTCTTCAAACTGTCCGCCTGGTAAAGAAAATTGATGAGAATGTGCACCATCATACGATACACGCATCGTTACAGGAAATTCTATTTCTCCAAATTCATTTTGATACAATAAGATCATGACAGACGCACTTCTTGGATTGGTACGTTTTACATATTCTAAATCAAATTTTTGACGATATGGAGGCGAAAGTTTTTCATGTGATTCCCAATTTGGTAATTCCTCTACACTTTCGGCTAATAAATATTTTAATTCTTCTAAATCTAAATACAAAATTTGTTGATTTTTAAGGTCATAAAAAAGAGTGAAATCTCTTCCACACTCTTCTTCAAAGGTAATTATTTTAGGTGAAAATAAATCAACCTTTTCAAGAAGCTTTATCAATTATTTAACGCATAGAGAATGAGGTTGAAAGTCATATTTTAATCTTCTACACATTAATATTTTTGAAACTTTGAGTTATAAGTTTTAACTTCGTTAAGTTTAAAATAATATAAAATGTTCAATAAAAAACTTTTTTACGGAATGATGGTTGGTTCTTCAATCTTAGCCACTTCTTGTAGTCAAAAGTCAACAAATACGATGTGGAACGATACAAATCCTTTTTTCGAGGTAAGTAAATTGCCTTACCAAACAGCTGATTTTACGAAAATTAAGAACGAAGATTTCAAACCTGCTTTATTGCAAGGAATGGCTGAACAATTAGCTGAAATTAATAAAATTGCAACGAATCCTGCAGTACCAACTTTTGAAAATACGTTGGTAGAAATGGAAAAGTCTGGACAACTTTTAACTCGTGTAAGTCATGTTTTTGGATTATTGACAGGAGCAAATACAAACGAAACATTGCAAGCAATAGAGGAGGAGATGTCTCCTAAATTTGCAGCGCACAGCGATGCAATTTATTTGAATGATCAATTATTTCAACGTGTAAAAAGTTTATACGAAAATAAAAAATCGTTGAACTTAGATAAAGAATCTGCTCGCTTGTTAGATGTGTATTACCAACGATTTGAATTGGCTGGTGCTAATTTAACTTTATCGCAGAAAGACGAATTGAAAAAATTGAATGGAGAAATCGCTTCACTTGAAACAAAATTCTCGAATCAATTATTGAAAGGAACAAAAGCTGGAGGTGTAACCTTTACAAAAGAAGAATTAGCAGGATTAAGCGAAGCTGATTTGGAATCGTTCAAACAAGCAGATGGAACATATTTGATTAGTTTATTAAATACAACACAACAGCCAGAATTACAAAATATGTCGAATCCAGTATCACGAAAAAAATTATTTGATGCAGCTTGGATTCGAACAGAAAAAAATGATGAAAATGATACGCGTGCTACAATTTTAGCTTTGGTAAAAAGTCGTGCGGAGAAAGCTAAATTGTTAGGTTTTAATAACTATGCAGAGTGGAATTTACAAGATCAAATGGCACAAAATCCTACTGCTGCAAAAGGTCTTTTGAATAAAATGATTCCTGCTGCAACAGCAATGGCGCAAAAAGATGCATTAGAATTTGAAACTTTAGCAAAAAAAGAAAATTCGTCAAATACTTTATCAGCTGCAGATTGGAATTATTATGCTGAAAAAGTGCGTAAAGAAAAATATGACTTAGATGAAAATGCAATGAAATCTTATTTTGTTTTAGAGTCTGTTGTAGAAAATGGTCTTTTCTTTATGGCTAAAGAATTGTACGGAATTACATTCAAAAAACGAACGGATATTCCAACTTGGCACGAAGATGTAAAAGTGTACGAATTGTTTAATGAAGATGGTTCACAATTAGGATTATTCTATACAGATTATTTCAAAAGAGATTCTAAACAAGGAGGTGCTTGGATGAGTAATATCGTTGAGCAATCGCACTTATTCGGGACAAAACCTGTAATCTATAATGTAGGTAATTATACAAAACCTGCAAAAGGTCAACCTGCGTTGATTTCGTATGATGATGTGGTTACAACTTTCCACGAATTTGGACATGCTTTACACGGTTTTTTTGCGAATCAAACTTACCCAACCTTATCAGGAACGAATGTTTCGAGAGATTTTGTTGAGTTCCCATCTCAATTTCACGAACATTATGTAACAGAGCCTTCTGTACTAAGAAACTACGCAAAACATTATCAAACAGGTGCTACAATTCCTGATGCGTTAGTAGAAAAAATGAAAAAAGCAGCTAACTTTAACAAAGGTTATACATTAACAGAATTACTTTCTGCAGCATCGTTAGATTTGTCTTGGCATACAGTTTCTTCAGATCAAACAATATCGAATGTAGATGAATTTGAGAAACAAGCATTGATAGCGAATAAAACAAATTTACCACAGGTTCCGCCACGTTATCGTTCTACGTATTTTAGCCATATTTTTGGGGGAGGTTATGCAGCAGGTTACTTCGCTTATATTTGGGCAGAAATGTTAGATCATGATGCATACGAATGGACATTAGAAAATGGAGGAATGACCAGAGAAAATGGTCAAATTTTACGTGATAAAGTTTTCTCTCAAGGTAATTCGGATAACTTGAATGAAGTGTACAAAAATTTTAGAGGTAAAAATCCATCAATTGAACCGATGTTAAAATACCACGGATTGAAATAATCAGTCTAAAATAATAACAACTTAAAAATCCAGGACATAGTTCTTGGATTTTTTTCGTATTATGAATAAATTTGCAACTATTAAAACAAGTATAAATGGGAAGAGCATTTGAATTTAGAAAAGGACGTAAATTGAAACGTTGGGCGGCAATGTCTAAAGCGTTTACTAAAATTGGGAAGGATATCGTAATGGCAGTAAAAGCAGGAGGGCCTGATCCGCATTCAAATTCTCATCTTCGTGCGGTAATTCAGAATGCCAAAGCGGTTAATATGCCGAAAGATAATATCGAACGCGCAATCAAAAAAGCATCTGATAAAAATACAGAAAACTATAAAGAAGTAATTTTTGAAGGTTATGGACCGCATGGAATTGCAATGTTAGTTGAAACTTCTACAAACAATAACAACCGTACAGTTGCCAGCGTTCGTTCTTACTTTAGTAAATGTAATGGACAATTAGGAACACAAGGTTCTGTTGAATTTATGTTTGATCATATTTGTAATTTTAAAATTCAAAAACCTGAAGGGGTTGATATGGAAGAATTAGAATTTGAAATGATCGATTTTGGTGTAGAAGAAGTTTTTGAAGATGAAGATGGAATTGTGTTAATTGCACCTTTTGAGAATTATGGAACAATCTTTAAATCTTTAGAAGAGGGCGGATACGAAATTATATCATCAGAATTTGAAAGAATTCCTCAAACAACAAAGGAATTAACAGAAGAAGAAAGAGCTGACATCGAGAAATTGTTAGAGAAATTTGATGAAGATGAAGACGTGAATAACGTGTATCATACAATGAAAGAGGATGACGAAGAAGATGAATAATATCTTTTCTGAAAACTATAATTTATTAAACCATTCAATTTAATTGAGTGGTTTTTTTTATCTTTAAAGCTAAATTGTATTCATGATCAAAACACTTACAATTTTAGGTTTAGTTTTGCAGTTTTTAGCTTTTTGGATGGCAGCTCCAGAAATTTTAGGAGCAGATTGGTTGAGAAAAACAGAAGACCTAATACGTAAAATGATTCGTCAAATCCCTCAGCTAATATTAGCTGTTTTTGGAATGTTTATGGGAATGATGTTTTATCATTCAATTAGTTCGTTATTTGTATTTATTTCAGTGCTTATCATCATAGGGTTTATGTTGCTTTTTTATAAAAAATTAGAACAAATTCTTGATGATAAAATTTCAAGACCATTAATCGAAAAATTAATTTTAAATGATGCTTTCCGATTTACTTTATTAAAGTTTGCAGCATTATTTTTTACACTTGGTTTCATAATTCAGGTCGGTTTAGTCCTTTTTACCTAATTATTTTAAAAAATAGTTATTTGATACTGAATTAACTAACAAGTTGTATAAAAAAAACTTTAAATTAAGGTTTGCTAATTCGAAAAAGCGTTCTATATTTGCACTCGCAATACGGCAATAAACGCTGTGTAGGAGAGTTGGCAGAGTGGTCGAATGCGGCAGTCTTGAAAACTGTTGAGGGTCACACCTCCGGGGGTTCGAATCCCTCACTCTCCGCAACTTTAAACAAAGTTGATTCAAATAACCTCTATTTTTAACGAAATAGAGGTTTTTTTATGCAATAAACTTTCAGATTAAAACATTTGTTTCAGAAAAAACAGCGACTATTTAGCGACCTATTTTAATTTCAAAAAAAGGTCGCAGAAATATTAAAGAAATAAGTCCTATCCCTTTACCCAAAAGAGATAGTAAAAAAGGACAATGAAAATACCCTAACCTTTTTCATAGCCCTTGTCATAGCCTAACCAAGAACGTGTCCAATAGATGAACATCTTGATTCTACACTAATAACACTTTAAATTTTATCTAACCAATAAAAATTGAATCAGATGAGACAGAATCTTAAAATTAATGTTGGTCCACGTAACTCAAAGACCAATAAACAAGGACTACAACCAATATACTTTACAATCCGTATAGCCAATAAACGCTACGAATTCTCCACAAAAAAATACATCGATCCTAAAACGTGGGACCACAAAAATTCCAAAATCAAAGGAAAGACAGAAGAAGCCTATTCAATTAATGGTTACCTAGAAGTCATCAAATCTAAAATAATTAACCTCGAAATTCAATACAGCTTACGTAATGAAGTTTTAACAATAGAAGAAATAAAACAATTCCTTAATTCACAAGGCAACGCAAACAAACGTATGCTAGTACCTATCTTCCATCAACACAACGATCAATTAAAAAAAATAATCAACAAAGAAGTCGCACCTGGAACAATAGAACGCTATGAAACCACACTAAAGCACATCAAAGAATTTCTAAAACATCAATACAAAAAAGAAGACATAGCTATTGATGATATCGACCACGCTTTTATTATGGATTTAGATTTCTATTTTCGAGCCGAACGCAAATGCAACAATAACACAACAGTCAAATATATTAAGAATTTCAAAAAGATAATTAGAGAATGTATGGCAAAAGATTGGATTCAAAAAGATCCATTTGTCAATTATAAACCGAAAGTCGAAAAAGTAGAACGAATCTTTCTTTCGCAAGAGGAAATCTATGCGATTTACGAAAAAGAACATTGCACTGAAAGATTAAACCTTGTAAGAGATATTTTTATTTTTTCCTGCTATACAGGTTTAGCCTATATTGATATTTTTAATTTAACGAAAAACCATATCGTAAAGGGTATTGATGGTCAATTGTGGATTCATACTTATAGACAGAAAACTTCTACTCCTACAAAAATTCCATTATTAAATATTCCGTTAGACATAATCGAAAAATACAAGGAACATTTTTTATGTCAAAACTGAAAATTATTACCTGTATTCAGTAACCAAAAGATGAATGCATACCTTAAAGAAATTGCAACTTTATCTGGGATCAATAAAGAACTGACTTTTCATTGTGCTAGACATACGTTTGCAACAACGGTAACACTTTCCAATGGTGTACCAATCGAATCAGTTTCCAAAATGTTAGGTCATACAAATATCACGACAACGCAACATTATGCAAGGATTACGGAACAAAAAATTATTCATGATATGGAACATTTAAAAAATGTAATTCAAAACAGAAAGGTATTTCAACTATAAATTTAATTTTTAGAATTGTTGAATTTGTATTAAATTTCTGAATAATAACAATTTAACTAACCGTAATCAAAATTAGATGAGTCAAGAATTAATTTCGAAATTCAGCAATTTTGAATTACAATTAGCTGAATTAAAGTTTGCATGTGATGATCCAATCGAAGAGTCTAAAAAAGCAATCGCTTTAATTACAGACTTCTTAGATCAGATCCAAATGATTTTAACTACTCACCAATTTAATTCATTGCAAGACGAATTAGATTATTTCAAAAAAGACTAACCAAAAATTTACGAGAAGTTACATTATTACAAATCATTAAAAGTAATAGAAGCCAAGAAAGACTCATTTTGTTTGGATGTAAAACAAGAGATTGAAATCTTAGAGGCCTCAAGAGATAGCCTTAAAATTTTTCAAGACCAAGAGATTTTAATGCTATCTTATTGTAACACCAGTTCATTGGAGGAAGAAGAAAAGCGCGGGTTCAGAAAACTAATGCGACACTATAAATTATTAATTTAGTGTTGTTATGAGCTAAAATTATACAAGATTAACCCTTCAAGAACTATTTAAAATTGAGAAATATTTAGATCAAAAACTTTCCATTTCATCCATTGCTTTTTTATTAAATACATTTTGTCGTACTTCATCACTTCGTAGATAATAAATTTAATTATTTTAGTTTAGATTTTAGTATTTCATAAGGTGTTTTTCCTTTAAATGATCCATGTGGTCTGTTGAAATTACAAAATTTCTGTATTGTTTGTATATCTATTGTGTGGTTTTAGTGGGATAAATTTATGAATTGAAGATGAGTTTTTTTGATTGTAGATTTGCAACTAATTCAGTTGCTTAATTTTTTGTATCTTTGTGCAATAATTGGTTTACAAAGCTTCTTTTATTTGCTTTACTGTACAAATTTATCGCTTCAGTTTATGTTTAGCACTTAAACTTTATTATCAAATTGGTACTACATTTTTTATCCAAGCATTTTATTAGTAATAAAAGCGTAAGCTATTTTACAGATTTAGTTTTCAAATTTTTTATTTTTAAAATTTGAAAGAAAATATAAAAATTAAAAGTTTTTCAAGTAAATCGGGTTAAATTCAAATTATAAAAAATATATAAATATGGCAGATTCATATTCTAAGAAAGAGAATATCAAGAAAAAAGAGAAAAAAAGACAAGAAAAACTTCTTCAAAGAGAAGAAAGAAAAACAAATAACAACAAAGGAAAATCATTAGAAGAAATGATTGCTTATGTTGATATCAACGGAAATTTAACAGATGTTCCTCCACATTTACAAAATAGAGAAGAGGATTTGCTAAGTCGCCAAGAAAATCCAAATACAGCGTTTGATCCTACACAAGTTTTTACGGGTGTAATCAATTCTTTTAATGAGAAAGGATTTGGTTTTATTACAGAAGAAAAATCAAACGATAGCATATTTTTTCACCAAAGTCAATTGAAACAAGAAGTGAAAAAATATGATAAAGTAACTTATAAGAAAGAAATTTCTGAAAAAGGTTTCAGAGCTATCGAAATCAATAAAAAATAATAGTTTAGTATTATTTAAAACTTAAAGCACCAGAAGGACATTGAGAAACTTGTTTCTTAATTTCTTCGCTGCTTGCGTTTTCAGGTTTTATCCAAGGTATTTCTTTAGGATGATATACTTTTGGGAGTAATTTAGTGCAAATTCCTGCATGCTCGCACAATTCAGGTTTCCAAATTATGGTAACTTCTCCGTTCGTGTACTCGTGTTGGCTCATTTTTTTGAATTTTAATTGATTGAAATTACTCAAAAATGTTCAATATTAAAAATTAAATTAATCTTTGTTCTTTTCAGTTGTATACTTTCAATTTTTATCGTAATCCCTTACATTTCAGCTAATTTAGTGGCAATATTTAGACCTGATCCCGAACCAGAAATATGTACAGTTGCATCATTTTCTGCGCGAAAAAATCGTTCCTGTACGAGTTTCAAATCATCTGCATTTATTTCAAATCGTAAAATATTATAACATCACTTCCGATGATTGTCAACATTTTGTTTTGAATTAATATTCAAATGTCTTAATGTTTAGTTACTCTTAAAAGTAAATAAGGGAATCTTAAGCGAATCTTAAGAATGGCAATATACTGGAAAATTAGTCATGAATAAAAGTTAATAAATCGTAAAAAAGAGGTTTTTAAATAGAAATAATTGTAAATTTGTTATTGGTTTATAAAGCAGGTAAAATGGAAGAGATTTTAAGCAATGAAAAAGAAGAAAAGTTTTTAAATTATTGGGAAAACAGGTTTACAACAATTTTTAAAAACAATACAAGTTGGACAACTTTGTTTTTGACTGTGAACAAATCTACTTTTCCAGATTCATTAAATATTGAAACATTTTGTAAGAAATTTATGCAGGATTTCAATATGAAATTAACATATAAGCTTGATGAATCTGATAATGAATACGATTTAACAATAACGAGATAAGATAAAAAATCTCCTTTCAAATTTTTGGAAGGAGATTTTTTTATTTCTTTCTTACAGCTATTTCAATTTGAAACTATTTACAATAGAAACAAAATCACTTTTCATGATATCTCGGTCTTCGAAACTACAATATTGTAGAATTTGATAAACAAACTCTTTTGTTTCGATAACAGTTTGCAAAAAATAAATGTGACCAGATTCGGGTTCATTTGTCTCAAATTCAGCATAAGCGAAATTGAATCCTTGTTCATACGAAACATAAGGTTTTTTTAGATATTTAAATCCGTTTTGTGTCGTATACGGCTCTATAGAATTCAATGTATAGTCGATCATATCTAATTTAGGATCGGCTAATTTTAATTCATCTTTATGCTCGAAAATTAAAAATCCGTACGAATTTGGTTTTGGTGCAATACTTTCAAATTGAATAGTTGCATAGTCATTTAATCCAATTGTGCGCTGATAATCTTTCGGAATTGTTAATACAAACGATTCAGCTCCACGTATTTTTTGTTGAGCAAAAAGTGTTGAGCAAAAGAGTAGGGTACAAATGAATACTATATTTTTCATGTATAATGTTTGAGTTGAAGAATACGAAAATAGCCTTGGTGTTCCAAGGCTATAACGTTATTTATTGCAAAAAATTGTTTATTTCGTTGAGCAAGAATTATTTCCCAATTGACATGGAGAGGTTCCTTCTACTATTTTAACACCTTCTACTTCTTTTATTTTACCAAAACCTCCTGCTACATCAATTAAATTTTCGTAACCACGAGCACGTAAAATAGACGTGAAAATCATCGAACGGTATCCACCAGCACAATGTACTAAATAAGTTTCTTCTGGATCGATTACTTTCATTGATTCGTTGATAAAATCTAATGGAGCAGTAATTGCATCTTCTACATGAGCAGTTTCGAATTCTCCTGGTTTACGAACGTCTAAGACTTTTAATTCTGTTTCATCAACTAATTCGACAAATTCTTCAGGTGAAATAGAAACAATTTCATCAAAATCCTTTTCTGCATCAAGCCAAGCTTGGAAACCATTGTTCAAAAATCCAATCACATTATCATATCCAACACGTGCTAAACGTGTTACCGCTTCTTCTTCTGCACCAACTTCTGCAATTAGTAAAATTGGTTGTTTGATATCTGTAATTAAAGTTCCAACCCATGGAGCAAAATTTCCTTTGATTCCGATGTTAATTGAATTTGGAACAAATCCTTCTGCGAATGTTTGCGAATCACGTACGTCTAAAATTAAGGCGTTTGCGTCTTCAGCAACTTGAATAAATTCATCAGGCGATAAAGCTTTATTGGCACGTTCTTTTACGACGTCTAAAGATTCTACACCCAATTTATTCATCATCACATTTTCTGGAAAATAGAAAGGAGGAGGCATTAACCCTGAAGTTAATTCTGTAATAAACTCCTCTTTTGTCATGTTAGGATTCAATGCATAATTTACATTTTTTTGATTTCCTAATGTATCAAAAGTTTCTTTACTCATATTTTTACCACAAGCAGAACCAGCTCCATGCGCAGGATAAACAATAATATCATTCGCTAAAGGCATAATTTTGTTTCGTAACGAATCAAATAAATAACCAGCTAATTTCTCTTGTGTTAAATCTGAATTTAATTTTTGAGCCAAATCAGGACGACCAACATCACCAATAAATAATGTATCTCCTGTAAAAATTGCATAATCTTTACCGTTTTCATCCTTCAACAAATAGGTTGTACTCTCCATCGTATGACCTGGGGTATGTAACGCTGTAATCGTAATATTACCTAAAGTAAATACTTCTCCATCTGTCGCAATATGCGCGTCAAAACTTGGTTCAGCTGTTGGACCATAAACAATTGTTGCACCAGTTTTTTGGGCTAAATCGACATGTCCAGAAACGAAATCAGCATGGAAATGTGTTTCAAAAATATACTTGATTTTTGCGTTATCTTTTGTTGCTTGATCAACATAAGATTGTGTTTCTCTCAACGGATCAATAATTGCAACTTCACCATTGCTTTCTATATAATAAGCACCTTGTGCAAGACATCCGGTGTAAATTTGTTCAATTTTCATAAGTATGAATTTAGTGTGTAAAAATACAAATAATTAAATTTAGAACTTTCCGTTAATGGACAAATTCTGATACTTTTTGTTTATTTAAAATCAAATAAGATTGATAGTTAACGCTAAAACTATGAATGAAATCATAGGTTATTTTGTGATCTTTTTTAAATTGATAAACAATTCATTTCCAGCTCGTGGAGGAATTGAGTTGTAACATTCTTCCATGACTTTGAAATCAAAATAATCGTTGAAATAGGTATGGTATTCGGCTTTGTTTCCGCCAAAAGGAGGAGTGTCATTTCCAAAATCTCTGTTGAATAAAACACCAACCAATTTACCATTTTCCGCTAATAATTGATTCATTTTGATGCTATACTTTTGGCGTAATTCAGGGTTTAAAGCACAAAAAAATGTTTGCTCTAATATCAAATCAAATTGATCATCTAATTCGAAAAAGTCTTTGTGAAGAACTTTTATATGAGGGTTGTCTTTAAATTTTTCTTTTATTTTTTCGACTACAATTTCAGCTATATCAATTAATGTGAGGTTTGTAAAACCTTTTTCCAAAAGATATTCAGCTTCGTAAGCATTCCCGCACCCCGGAATTAAAATACGGATATTTTTATCTTCTAATTGATCAATATAAGCTTTTAATGGAGTAGAAGGGGACTTTAGATCCCAGCCAGTTTGGTTATTGATATATTTATCATTCCAAAAATTTTCGTTGAATTCCATATGATAAATTATTGAATTATAAATTCTTCGATGAACATGAAAACAGCCATTAAGATAATGAAAATTGCAAATGTTCGTTTTAAAAATTGTACAGGTAAAAATTTGTTAATGTAGGTTCCAACAAAAATACCAGCCATAGAAATTCCAATAAAAACACTTAAGAATTCCCAATTTATTTTAATGTGAAATGCATCACCAATAAAAAATCCTATTAACGAATTAATCGCAATGATGACTAATGATGTAGCCGAAGCCTTTTTCATATCCAATTTTGCGACCATCATCAAAGCAGGGACAATTAAAAATCCACCACCTGCACCAACCATTCCTGTTAATCCTCCAATCAAAAATCCTTGAATTAATAAAACAGGATTTAATTTTTCATCTCGCTGAACGATTTCCGTTTCTTTTTTACCTTTTAGCATAGAAACTGCTGCAAATATCATTAGAAACGCAAAAAGACCAAACATAGCCATTCGACGTGTGACGATAAAATCACCTATAGAAAATAAATTACTCGGAAGTGCTGGAATTAAAAAAGCACGAACCAACGTAATTCCAATAACTGCAGGTACACCAAATTGATAAACAACTTTCCAATCGACCATTTTTTTAGAAGCTTGCTTTATTCCACCAACTAATCCTGTAGAACCAACTATACATAAAGAATATGCAGTTGCAATTCTCTCGTCGAAATGAAAAATATAAGCTAAGATAGGTACAGCTAAGATAGAACCGCCACCACCAAGAACTCCCATGATAAGTCCAATGAAAAAAGCACCTACGAAACCAAAAAACTCTATAAAATCCATTTTCTTTCTCTCGATTTTTACAAATCTATAGTAAATACTAAAACATTTACTATAGGTTTATTCATAAATAATGTTGTAAATTAATAGAAATGCCTACTAAATCAATAGACATGTGCTATTTTACATTTTTTTAATATTAATGCAAATTTGGTGTAACATTTTTGAAAATACTGCTACTAATGTTACATAAGTAAATTGATAAAAACTTTAAAAACTACTAAATGAAGAAACTTTTTATGTCTATCTTATTTGTAGGTTCAGCACTTTTTGGACAGCAAATAGAATTTGATGAGTATACTTTACCAAATGGATTACATGTTATCCTTCATCAGGATAATTCAGCTCCAGTAGTGACAACTGGTGTGATGTATCACGTAGGATCGAAAGATGAACAAGTTGGTAAAACTGGATTTGCTCACTTTTTTGAGCATTTATTATTCGAAGGGACAGAAAATATCAAAAGAGGAGAATGGTTCAAGATTGTTTCTTCTCATGGAGGATCAAATAACGCGAATACAACGACTGATAGAACATATTATTACGAAACATTTCCGTCAAATAATTTAGAGTTAGGATTATGGATGGAATCAGATCGTTTGCGTCAGCCAATCATTAATCAAATTGGTGTTGATACCCAAAAAGAGGTTGTAAAAGAAGAAAAACGTTCTCGTTTAGACAATCAACCTTATGGAAGATTTTCTTACGGAGAAGCCGTTAACCCGCATGTTTTCAAGAAAAGTGGATATCGTTGGAGTGTAATTGGTTCGTTTGAAGATTTGAGTAATGCCAAATTAGAGGATTTTAAACACTTTAGTCAACAATACTATGTGCCAAATAATGCAGTGTTAGTGGTTGCAGGAGATTTCAAGAAAGAGGATGCTAAGAAATTAATTGAAAAATATTTTGGTGTAATTCCTCGTGGAAAAGAGGTTGTAAAAACAGTAATTCAAGAAGATCCAATTACGACTGAAGTGCGTGCAACGGAGTATGATTCTAATATTCAGATTCCTTTGTTAGCTATTAATTATCGTACTCCAGATAACAAATCGAAAGATGCCTATGCATTAGAAATGTTATCAAGTTATTTAACAGGAGGAAAATCCTCAGTTTTATATAAAAAATATGTTGATGAGAAGAAAGAAGCTTTACAGATTTTTGCTTTCAATCGTCAAATGGAAGACTACGGAATCTATTCAATCGGAATTTTACCTCAAGGAGAAGTTTCGTTTGATAAATTAGAAAATGATTTACAACAAGATATAGAGAAAGTACAAACGAATTTAATTTCTGAAGAAGATTACCAAAAAATCTTAAATGGAATCGAAAATAGTTTTGTTGCTTCAAAATCAGGCGTTCAAAATATTGCACATGCTTTGGCCGATGCATATATGTTGGGTGGAGATACAAATAAAATCAACGAAGAATTGAAAATCTATCAATCAGTTTCGAGAGAAGATATCAAAAATGTTGCGAAAAAGTATCTTAACAAAAACCAACGTGTAATTATCCACTATTTACCAGAATCTAAAAAAGCTGCCAAATAAAAAACGACTGAATTATGAAAACAAAGATATTATCTCTTGCGATTGCTTTTATGGCAGTTAGCGTAAATGCTCAAGTTCAAATCCCTATGCCTAAACCAGGTCCAGCGCCTACGGTTAACTTAGGGAAATCAAACGAATTTAAACTAAAAAATGGTTTAACGGTTATCGTTGTAGAGAATCACAAATTACCTCGCGTTTCTGCGACATTAACAATTGATAATCCACCTTTTGCATTAGGTGCTAAGAAAGGTGCCGAATCTTTATTGAGCGAGATGTTAGGAACAGGAACTGTTTCGAAATCGAAAGATGAATTCAATAAAAGAATTGAGTTTTTAGGTGCTCGTGTTAACTTTTGGGAAGAAGGTGCTTCGGCAAGTTCTTTGACAAAATATTTTAACGAGATTTTTGGTTATATGGCCGATGGTGCTTTAAATCCAAATTTTACTGAAAGCGAATTTGCAGATGTTAAAAAACGTTACATCGAAGGTTTAAAAGCGAATGAGAAATCTGTAGAAAGTGCAGCTTCTCGCGTTTCTAATATTTTAGTTTACGGAAAAAACAATCCTTTCTCTGAGTTTGATACACCAGAACAAATCGAAAAAATAACGTTGCAAGACGTAAAGGATTACTACAATACCTACTACAAACCAAATAATGCTTATTTAATCGTTGTTGGAGATATTTCAACAAAAGATGTAAAAGCATTAGCCGATAAAAACTTCAAATCGTGGAAAGCTGGACAATTAAATATTCCTGCTTTTCCTAAAGTTGAAGAAGTAACAAAAACAGAGTTAAATGCGATTAATATGCCAAATGCAGTTCAGTCTGTTGTATCGGTATCTTATCCAGTTCAATTGACGAAGAAAGACCCTGATTATTACGCTTCATTAATTGCTTCTTCTATTTTAGGAGGAGATTTCAACTCAAAATTAAACATGAATCTTCGTGAAGCACACGGTTGGACATACGGTGCACGTGGAGGAGTTTCTGATTCTCGCTATATCGGTCGTTTCAATACAAATGCAACTGTTCGTAACGAAGTAACAGATTCTGCTATTGTCGAAACGATGAAAGAGATTAAAGGAATGACGGTAAATAAAATCGATCAACAAATGTTGGAAGATGTAAAATCGAAATTCTTAGGAAACTTTATTTTGACATTAGAAAGTCCTTCAACTGTTGCAGGTCAAGCTTTAACGAAAAAGACGAATCAATTATCGGATAACTTTTATGCCGATTATATCAAAAATATAAACGCAGTTACAGTAGATGATGTGTTACGTGTTTCGAAAAAATATTTCCGTCCTGATCAAGCGAAAATTAATGTAACTGGAAAGTTAGAACAAATCGCACCCGCTTTAGAAAAATTGGGTTATCCTGTAACATATTACGATTCTTATGGTAATAAAATAGATAAACCAACCTCTGGAGCAAAATCGACAACAACTACAATAACTCAAATTACAGATAATTATTTGAAAGCGATTGGTGGAGCGGATAAAGTAAAAGCTGTAAAATCATTGGTTCAAAAAGGGAAAATTGAAACAATGGGAATGAGCGGTGATTATACTAAAAAAGATTTAGCACCAAATAAAACGTTGACTGTAATGAGTCTTGGCGGAATGAATGTTACTCAAGCTTTTGATGGAGAAAAAGGTTTTTATAATGTTGGTCAGAAAATTGATTTACCAGCTGAAATGACAGCTCCTTTAAAGAAAACAAACTCTTTATTTGCTCCTTTATCGGAAGGATATAAAACTGCTAAAGTAGAAGGAATCGTTTCTGAAAACGGAGTTGAATATTACAAAGTTGTTGCTGCAGAAATTTCTCGTACAGATTATTATGATGTAAAAACTGGTTTATTGATGAAGTCTGAACAAGTAATGAAATCTCCTCAAGGTGAGATGGTCGCAACGACAATAAATAAAGGTTATAAATCTTTTGATGGTGTCTTGTTGCCTTCTGAAATGACAACAGAAGCTGGACCTCAAACAACTAAAATTACAATTGATACAGTAGAAGTAAATAAGAACGTTACAGAAGCTGATTTTAAATAGAAACAATTCTTTTAAATATTTTTCAAGTTAAAAGACAATCCGAATTTTTTGGGTTGTCTTTTTCTTTTGTATCAAGATGTGGAATGTGTGCATCAACCATTTTTTTCTGAACTTAACAAAGAACAAATTAAGAAGGCTTGTCTTCTGAAATGCAAGCATGAAAAGAGGGGTAAAGTAGAGTAGTGTAACAATGCGCTTTCTTTTTATTAAACGAGAAGCTTCCTTTTATGCAACGAGAAGCTTCCTTTCATGCAACGAGAAGCTTCTTTTTACGGAACAAGAAGCTTCATTTCTTGTAATAAGAAGCTTCTTGTTAACTGATAAAAAGTTAGATCGAATTTATTGATAAGGGAAAAATATAAATCTGAATAATTCTCAGAATTGTGTTTTCATTTTATATGCGAGTCGTAGGCAGCGAGAAAAAACATTTAGAAAACAAAAAAGCTCATCTTTAAATGAGCTTTTTTGAAATTATAATTGAATAAATTTATTCTTTTGTTTTGATATGATACACTTTGTTTTGTAGGTACCACGCTGCAAGTGTTAACACTAACATTCCAACTGCTGTTGCAGGAACCCAAAATGGAATTGGAATTTCATCTCCAGCTGCGTACGAGTGTAATCCATCTAAGTAATAGTTAACACCGAAATACGTCATAACAACTGTCCAAATCGCCCACATCGCAGCAACGTTAAACGCGTATTTTCCTCTTAAACCTGGTACTAAACGCATATGTAGAACGACTGCATAAATAATTACTGAAACGAAAGCCCAAGTTTCTTTTGGATCCCAAGACCAATAGCGTCCCCAAGATTCATTAGCCCACATACCACCTAAAAATGTTCCGACAGCAAGTAGGTAAATACCGATTGTTAAAGACATTTCAGAAACGTAAGTCATTTCTTTTAACGAAATTTCAATCTTCTTGTTTGGTTTAATCATCATAATAATTAACGAGAAAACGCCTAAAATTGCGCTCAATCCAAAGAAACCATAAGACGAAACAATAATTGCAACGTGTACAATTAACCAATACGATTTAAGTACAGGTACCAATGGTGTAATTTGTGGATCTAACATAGAACCTCCGTGCGCAAACCCCATCATAATTACAGCAACCATAGCTCCTGTAGTTGGAATAAATGCGTTTCGGTTTTTGTATAATAATAGTCCAGCCAATACACTCACCCAAGAGATAAATACAATGGCTTCGTATCCGTTCGACCAAGGTGCGTGTCCTGTTAAGTACCAACGAACACCCAGTCCTATTGCTTGTCCTATAAAGATGACTAACAATAATCCTAAACAAACGTTGATGATTCGGTGTAATGCTTTGCTTTCTGAGAATAATTGAATGAATGATAAAATCATTAAAATTCCACCAACAGTTGCATAAGCAACCATCACCCAAAAGAACACATTATATTTGTTGTATAATACTTCGATTTCAACTTTTGTTGCAGAAGGAACAACATTTTTCCCCCATTTGTGTTGGTATTTATCAATGTAATCAACTGCATTATCAGCAGGTGTCCAATCACCATTTTCGATACCTTTTGATACCATGTTAAAATATACACTCACCATTCCAAGTGCCATTGTATCAATTTCGACAGGATTTTCTTGTGTCTGATAAATCCAAGAAGTCCAACGTTCTGATGGATCATTTTGTACAGGAATGATTTTTAACTGATACCCTTTCGCTGTTTGATCTAAAATATTGAAACGTTCTGTTACCGAAATAACTTCTTCATCAAATTTTGAACGCTCAGAAGGTTTTCTTGAGAACGCTTCGTTATAGGCTTTATCTAATTTGAAACGAGTTGTTTTAGGATCAATCAAATTCATTAACGATGTATAACCATCAGCATTCGCATTTGTTATTTTCGCTAATTGATCTCCTCCTTTAGAACCAACTTTAATCATAGGTGCATTCACCCAATAAGCAGGGTCTAATTGTAAAGAGATAAACCATTTATCAGCAGATAAACCGTGAAATTTATCTTTTTTATAGACTTTACGAAGAATTTCTAACGACTGTGTATTCACAGGTTTTATACGTCCTTCGATATCTTGAATTAGTAAATGACCAAATTTGTCAGCATGTTCATCTGGAATTTTAACTCCTTTCGCCAACTCATCGCCATTAGCCATCTCCGAAGAGAAGTTTGCGATATGTTCTGGAGAATGTACATTTTGATCAGGTTCAGTTGTTATTTTTTGGTGCGTTGCTTTATTTCCATCAGTCGTTGTAGGATTTTGAGCAAAAGCTAATCCAGACAATAAAAAGAACGGAAGTAAAATAGTTGTTTTTTTCGTGTGTAAACTTTTTAATAAAGAGTTTAACTGTATGAAACGAGTCCCTTTCCAGAATAAAGAAACAAACATTCCTCCAAATAACATAAAATAACCTAAGTAAGTAATATTAGTTCCCCACCAGTCTTGGTTAACAGATAAAATTGTTCCGTCCTCTGTAGGGAAATAGCTTGATTGGAAAAAACGATAACCTTTATAATCCATTACATTGTTCATATAAATGTGATGTTTTGTTTCTTTTCCTTCATCGATAACTGTAATATTAGATTCGAAAGAAGATGGATTGGTAGAACCAGGATAACGATCTAAAATAAAGTCATCTAAACGAATACTAAACGGAACTTTTACCATCTTAGAACCATATCCTAACGAAATATTCATTCCGTCAATTTGGACATCTGCAGAGTAATTCGAAACACCTTTTCCTCCAACAATAGTTACTGTATCACGTTTGTCACCAACAATCACTTCTGCTCTAATAGCGCCAGGAAGATTTTTTTCGTCTGCTTTAAATTTAGAACCTTGTCTGTATAAAACTTCTCCTTTGAACGAAGGGTTTGGAATCACAAACTGAGCATCGTTAATGGTATATAACGAACGCAATTTTAATGGAGCAGCAACATTAAATTCAACTTTACCAGCGCCTTCTTGCAATTTTTGCATGTCTGTTACTTGTCCAATCTCTTGACCAGCCATTTGTATATAATCACCTTCGAAAGGAGATTTGATAGTCAAATTTTCTCCTTCACCTGTAATTTGTACAGCGCCATCTTGCGGACGGTTATACGCGACAAGTGTTCCGTTAACGCTTTTGATTTCACCATTACGAATAAAAACTGAATTACGTCCACCTTGACCAACTGTAACAATTTCCAAAACGTTAATCCCGTCTTTTCTTCTTACAATTGTATCCAAAGCATGTGGAACAAAATCAAATGTGCGTAGTTTGATTACTTTGTCTTTGAACTGGTATTCACCTTCAAATTGTCTGTATAACAAAGAGTTTGTGCTGTCTTTTCGATCAAAATACGTCATATTGTATTGATGATTGTCGTACGCCAAACGTTGTGTTCCGTCATCAACCATCATCTTGAAATAAGATTTGTATGATGTAATTTCGTTGCTTGTACCTCCTTCTGGAATAGGCATTTCACCCTCGAAACTGATGTAGCGAGTAATTCCTCCTCCAATGAAAATAAACAAAAATGCTAAGTGGAAAACCAATAAAGGCAATTTTTCCTTTGACCATAATCTGTATCGTTTGATGTTCATTAAGAACAGTACGATTAACCAAATCATTAAAACCTCAAACCACTTTGCCTCGTAAATAACAGCTTTTGCAGTAGCCGTATCGTAGTCATTTTCAATGAAAGTGGCATACCCCATAGCGATTGCGTAGATAAACAGCAAGAGCGTCATGGTTCTGGTAGAAAATAGATATTTTTCTAATTTACTCATTACTTATAATTGATTTACAAAAATAGGCGAGTTTATCAGATAAAGCATTATAACTTAAATGATTTTTATTAGAATCAATGAGTTAATAGAATGTTAAATAAGTGGTCGAGAAAAGAATGTTAATGTTTTGAATTTAATGACTTTAAAAGGGAATATGAAATGAATGTCATTTATTAAAAAATAATTTGTTAAGAAAATATTTAGATTTCTTAAAATGAGTTGTAAAAGGAACAACTTTTGTTAAAGCTCTTTTTACCAATTTAATTTAATTTAATATGAAAAGAATAACTCAAATTTTATGTGCTGGAGTTTTTGTATTGACTTTGGCAAGCTGTAATAACAGCAAAGCTGTTGCATACCAAAAATATAATGGAACAGGAGGTTACACCGAAGAAAAGGTGAATAATGATACGTATATTGTAACATTTGATGGAAATGAGTACAATAAAAAAGGAAGAACATTTGATTATGCTTTGTTAAGAGCAGCGGAAATAGGACAACGAAATAACTTTGATTATTTTGCTGTATTGAGCACCGTAAACGAAAAAGTTTTAGAAAAAAGTAACAGTTACACGAAGTTAGATACTAACGATACATGGTTGAAAGTACAATATTTCAAAAACAATAAACCATTAAAATATCAAACCGTTTACGAACCAGAGGTTGTGATAAAAGAATTGCGCAAAAAATATAAAATGAAATAACTGAAAAGTCACTTCAATTGGAGTGGCTTTATTTTTTATTAAATTAACATTTTCGATGACACGATGTGGCGTTTAATCTTCTCAACTTTGCAGCATGTTCGCTTTAATTGATTGTAATAATTTTTATGCCAGTTGTCATCGTGTATTTCAACCGAAACTTCTTCATCAGCCTATAGTTGTTTTGTCTAATAATGATGGTTGTGTCATTTCGCGTTCTGCAGAAGCGAAGTTAGAGGGGATTCCAATGGGAGCACCTGCACATCAATTTAAACGAATTTTTGAACAAAAAAAGATAGAGGTTTTTTCGTCTAATTATCAATTATATGCGGATATGAGCAATCGAGTGATGTCAATTTTATCGACGTATTCACCTGATTATGAGATTTATTCGATCGATGAATGTTTTCTAAAATTAGAAGGATTTAATCGTTTTGATTTGAAAAATTACGGATTAGAAATCAAATCTAAAATATATCAGTTTACCAAATTACCCGTTTGTGTTGGAATTGCACCAACAAAATCATTGGCAAAATTAGCCAATCATATTGCGAAAAAATTTCCAGAAATTCACCAAGGTGTGTATGTAATCAAAACGCAAGAACAAATTTACAAAGCACTGAAATGGTTAGATATAGAAGATGTATGGGGAATTGGTCGACGAATGTCTCGACGATTGAGGTGGATAGGTGTTAAAAAAGCACTCGATTTTGTACAATTAAAAGATGATTTTCTTCGAAAAGAATTTTCGATTGTTGGTTTACGTCTGAAAAAAGATTTATTAGGAGAAGCTGTTTTAGATTTAGAAACCGTTTCAGCCAAAAAAAGTATTGCAACAACACGTAGCTTCGAAGAATATACCAGCGATTTTGAATATGTGAAAGAGCGTGTTTCGACTTTTGCTGTTTCGTGTGCAGAAAAACTTCGTAAACAGAAATCATCTTGTAATTTGATTACAGTATTCATTCAGACCAATAATTTTGATAAAAATAAACCACAATATTATCGTTCTATTTCGTGTCAATTGCCTTATGAATCCAATTCGAGTATTACCTTGTCTAAGTTTGCAATAAAGGTTTTTGAACAAATTTATAAAGAAGGATACGAGTACAAAAAGGCTGGAGTAGTGGTTTCGGGAATTGTTTCTTCGGATCAAAAACAATTGTCACTTTTTGAAGAAGAAAATCAACATCATCCTAATTTGATGAAAGCAATTGATACGATGAACAAGAAGTTTGGTGCCTCAAAAATAAAGTTAGCTTCGCAGGATTTGAATAAAACATGGAAAATGCGTCAAAATAAATTGTCTCCTTGTTATACCACAAAATGGAAGGATTTATTAGTTGTTTATTAAACGAATAAAGATGAAACATATTATAAAAATGATCGACCAAGAACTAACAGTTTTTGAAATCAATACGGAAGGTAAAAAATATTATATACCAAATTTTGGTCAAGTAAATGCAGGTTTTCCTTCGCCAGCGGAAGATTTTGTAAACGATAAAATAAGTTTGGACGAACGTTATTTAACGCATCCCGAATCTACTTTTTTGATTGTGGTTGGTGGAGATTCGATGTATCCTGTTTATCAAAAAAATGATGTTTTGGTGATTCGAACAGATTTGATTCCCTTGCATAATGATGATATAATTGTATCAGTCAATCATGATGATTATACCTTGAAACGTTTTGATAAAGTCAATAATAAATTAGTTGCTCTTAACGCGAGCTATAAAAATTGTGTACAAATACAAGAAAGTGATGAGGTGATTATTTTAGGTGTTGTAGGCGTATTAGTTAGAGAAAAAAGTAATCGAATTTAGATTTATTTAAATGAATTATAGTTCATAAAAAAAGCTCAATCAAATTATGATTGAGCTTTTTAATTTTATTGATATGCCCCAATCGTAGGAGTCGTTCCTCGTGGTTGACCATTATAATCTAACGGAAATTGTTGTGCAAAACTAACTTTTCCTTTATTCTTTGCAGGAGATTCGGCTTTTAGCCATAGTTTATTGGCATTATAATCAGTGTTTTCAAACATTGGGTTTAATGTAATATTGTCCAAGAAATTTGGAGCAGTTGTTACATTTAATGTTGAGGTATCCGAATTATGAATAATATTGGTATCGAATAAATAATTAAATGGAGCACCATCTTTTTTATCTAATACGATTGCATTTGGTGTACGTTCATTATAAAAAATACAGTTTCCAAAAGTCGCTTTTGTTAAAGCCGAAACATTTTTATCATTGTTTTCGTTACTCAAGAAAAGTGAATAAGCTGGTCCGGCTGCAGTTGCAAAATTGAAATAATTAGCAAATGTTGAATGATAAAATTCGTATGATCCACCATATTCTATAGCTAAAGTTGCTAAATTACTGTTGTTCATAACCAAATTATGACCAGTAATTGTGGCATTTGTAGCTAAAATTCCGTACGATTGATTATTAACAATCTTCGCATTACTAATCTCTAACTTCGCATTGTTCACATGTAAACCAGTATCGGCACCAATAATTTTAGCATAATTAATTTTTGACGTACTATTTGGCGCTAATTCTATTTTATTCCATTGATCAGGAATCGAATCATATTTGTTGTCATGACGAGCCGAACGGAATTTTATTTCCTCATTCAAAGCACCATTTACCATAAGTTTCGCGCTGTTACCAATCGTTAAACTCGCACCTTTTTTGAAATATACTTTCGCACCTTTGTCAATTGTTAAATCGCTGGTAACAGTTAAATTTCCATCAATCACTTGCGCTTCATTTACATTCCAATTAGCAGAAGAAATCGTAGCATCTTTCGGATGAATTTTAGCTTTTTCTATCCACGATAATAATTTAATCTTTTTCGAAGAATTAGATGTTTCGAAATTAATTTCATCATCGTATAATGGATTTTGAGGAGCTTCTTGTGCATTAACTTCAACGAAAATAAATAAACTATCTTTTTTACGGATAGGAACATTTTCGAAACTTGTTCCTGCTTTTCCGTCAACATTAATATTAAAAAATGATTGATCTCCACGTGTCAAATAAATTTTCGGAATCACGCGATCATCATTTTCCGGGTTATAAATTTTTAAGAGATATGTCTCTGATTTCGAGAAATTATATACGGTGTCTACGGAAACAGTATCTTTGCTATAGCGCAATTCAGAACTAATTGGATCATAGTCAAAATCATCGCGACACGATTGAAAACCAATCAAAGAAGCGATACCAAGTCCAGCGACAAATGTTTTTACATTCATAGAATTAATGATTCATTGATAATAGTTAAACAACAAATGCGGTAATTTATTGTTTATAAGACAAAGATAAAAATTAGATTTTTATAGAGAGAATCTGAGAAAAATATTTGTACAAATAACGAAAATGTTTATATTTGCACCACGAAAAAAATGTGTACAAGAAGTGCAGGTTTAATTTTAAGAAGCCCATTACACTCGAAATTAAATTTGCTTAACGTATTGTTTAAGATGTTTTTTCAGTCAAATTGATTGCAACATTCTCAAAATAATATTATCTTTGCACTCCAATAAAGTTAACAAAGAAGATTAAAAAAATGAAAAAAGATATCCACCCAACAAATTACCGTTTAGTAGCATTCAAAGATATGTCTAACGAAGAAGTATTCATCACAAAATCTTGTGCAGATACTAGAGATACATTAGTTGTTGACGGAGTAGAGTACCCATTAATCAAAATGGAGATTTCTTCTACATCTCACCCATTTTACACAGGTAAATCTAAATTGGTTGATACTGCAGGACGTATCGACAAATTCAGAAGCAAATATGCTAAAAGAGGATAAGAATAGGCAACTATTTTATACCATTAAAATATATCAAAAACCTACAAGAATTTCTTGTAGGTTTTTTTATTTTAATCAGGTTTTAATTATAAATTTGTAAAGTTATATAACACAAAAAATAATTAACTCACATGTCATTATTCGACAATACACAGTTTGCTTTCGAATCGAAATCTGACAAAGATTTAAAGAAAGCCTATTACTTATACAAATTAATCGGAAGCCCCGCATTAACAAGTTTTGGAACTAAGTTTTTTAATTTACCATTTGCCGTAGATTTACCATTCGTTAAACCTGCCATTCGCGAAACAATTTACAAACAATTTGTAGGAGGCGAAACAGCAGAGCAAGGTGTGGTTGTAGCAAATGAATTATTTAAATACCATGTAAGTTCTATTTTAGATTACTCGATTGAAGGATTAACAGAAGAAAAACAATTTGACGAAGTTCGTGACGTGATGTTACACTTAGTTGATTTGGCAAAATCAAATCCTTCAATTCCATTTGTAGTTTTTAAACCTACAGCATTTGGACGAATCGAATTATTTGAAAAAGTAGGAAAAAAACAAACATTAACAGCTGAAGAAGAAAAATCTTGGGCAAATATTCGTCAACGTTTCGAAGCAGTTTGTCAAAAAGGTTACGATTTAGACGTTAACATTATGATTGATGCAGAAGAAACTTGGATGCAAGGATCTGCAGATGATTTGACAGACGAAATGATGATGAAGTACAATACAAAACGTGCCTTGGTTTGGAATACGTTGCAAATGTATCGTCACGACCGTTTGGCTTATTTGAAAGAGATGTATGCAAAAGCTGAACGCGAAGGTTATTTCTTAGGATTTAAAATTGTTCGTGGAGCTTATATGGAAAAAGAACGTGCACGTGCGCAAGCAGAAGGTTATCCATCTCCAATTCAACCAAACAAGGAAGCATCAGACAGAGATTATAACTTAGCTTTAGAATTTATAACAACGCATCATGAGCGTTTTGGTTTATTTGCAGGTTCGCACAACGAAGAAAGTTGCGAATTGTTGATTAAATTAATGAACGAAAATGGAATCGAGAAAAATAATCCTAATTTCTGGTTTGGACAATTATTCGGAATGAGTGATAATATTTCGTTTAACTTGGCTCATTTAGGTTATAATATTGCAAAATATTTACCTTACGGACCAATCAAAGAAGTGATGCCATACTTGGTTCGTCGTGCACAAGAAAATACCTCTGTTGCTGGACAAACTGGACGAGAATTGATGTTGATTGAAAAAGAATTAGAACGTCGTAAAAAATCGAAATAATCGAAATTTATTATAAATAAAAATCCACTCAAACGAGTGGATTTTTTTATTCAATCTATTTTTTCTTAATTCTAATTTTTCCTTTGTGTTCGTGATACATCATACATGTCGCTTTATTATCGAGCTCATCACATGTTTTTTCAAAATCATAAATAACACTTACACTTTCACCTTCTTTTTTTTCTGAAAGTATTTCAGCATTGCAAACCAAATAATCCACTTTATTATCTATACGAATGTAAGTTCCTGTACAATCTCTAACAATTTCTCCTGTAAATAAGCGATCGTGTGTAACAGTTGTGCTACAAGAAAAAAGTATGAAGGTAGAAAGAGTTGCTAAAGTGAAAAGTGATTTCATATTTTAAAGAATTTATTATTCTTAAAGATAAAATTTTCAATTCAAATTTATAGCTCATTTTATATAATTATTTATCCAAACAAACTGAAAATGAAATGATAATAGTTTGTAAAAGTTTATGCTTTTATAATCTTAATTTCTGAGAAAAAAAATGCTTAACTTGCCCTTTTAATCGTATAAAATGAACATAACTTATTTTGCTGAAATTATTTTACCACTATCGTTGAATGGGACTTTTACTTACCATCTTTCCGAATCAGATGTACAGCAAATTAAGATTGGTCAGCGTGTTTCTGTACCTTTTGGAACCCAAAAGCTGTATACAGGTGTTGTACATTCTGTTCATCAAAATGCGCCAGAATTATACAAAACAAAATCAATTCATGCTTTTTTGGATGACGAACCTTTGGTTACGCAAACACAGATAAAGTTTTGGGAATGGATGTCGAATTATTATATGTGCTCATTGGGAGATGTTTTTCGGAATGCCTTTCCTTCAGCGTTAAAATTAGAATCCCAAACATTTGTTCGATTGATTAATCCCAATTACGAAACGATTGAAGAATTAAATGATTACGAATTCTTGGTTTTCGAAGCATTGAAACTTCGAGAAATTATTTCGGTTGAAGAAGCTGCTTTGATTGTAGATGAGAAATCTGCTATTCCTACACTTAAATTATTAATTGATAAAGGAATTATTCGGTTAGATGAAAAACTGAACGAAAAGTATACACCAAAAATTGATAATTATGTCAGATTACATCCCAATTTAAAAGGAAATGAAACGGCTTTTATCGAAATTTTAAGTCAATTAAATAAAGCACCAAAACAACGTGAAACCTTGTTACAATTAATTACGTTAGAAACGCAATTGCAAGAAAAACCGCTCAAAGTTGCTGATTTTGTAAAACAAGGTGCTACAAATGCAGTGTTGAAATCGTTGGCAGAGAAAGGAGCTGTTGAGATTTATCAGCATCAAACATCTCGCGTAGAAGAAGAAGAAAAAGATGTTGCTGCGATTGCGGAATTAACGTTGAAACAAACTGAAGCTTTAAACCAAATTAAAGAATATTTTAGAGAAAAATCCACTGTTTTGTTGCATGGTGTAACGTCAAGCGGTAAAACGGAAATTTACCTCAAATTGATGGAGCAAGTGATTGCAAAAGGAAATAAGGTGTTGTATTTATTGCCTGAAATTTCTGTTACCACGCAAATTGTTCATCGTATCAAAAAGCATTTTGGTGAAAAGGTAGGGGTTTATCATTCTAAATTCAATCAAAATGAACGTGTCGAATTGTGGCAAAAGACCTTGAACGGAGATTTTGACATTATTATCGGTCCGCGAACGGCGCTGTATTTACCTTTTGATCATTTGGGAATGATTATCGTTGACGAAGAACACGAATCGTCTTACAAACAAATGGATGTTAAACCTTTTTTTCATGCACGCGATATGGCGATGTTGTTAGGAGGAATGATGAATGCGAAAATCTTATTAGGTTCTGCTACGCCTTCTGCTGAAAGTTATTTTAATGCAAAACAAAATAAATATGGTTATGTTGAGTTAAAAGAGCGTTTTGGAAATATACAATTGCCAGAAATTAAGTTGATTGATCTAAAAAAAGCACAAAAAGAAAAGGAAATAACAGAAGATATTTCGCACACACTTCGAGACGAAATTTTTGAGCAATTAAACCTAAAGAAACAAGTCATTCTGTTTCAGAATCGTCGTGGATATGCACCGATTATGGAATGTAATACCTGTGGTCATACACCCGAATGTTCGAATTGTGATGTGAGTTTAACTTATCATAAATTCTCAAATCAATTAAAATGTCATTATTGTGGTTATGCCCAAGCTAAGCCATTACGTTGTCCAAGTTGTGGTTCGCATGAATTGAATACAAAAGGTATCGGTACAGAACAAATAGAACATCAAGTGCAGGCTATTTTTCCAGAAGCGAAGGTCAGAAGAATAGATGTAGATGCGATGAGAGGAAAGTTTGCCTACGAAAAATTAATTGAAGATTTTGAAAACAAAGAAATTGATATTTTGATCGGTACACAAATGATTACTAAAGGGTTTGATTTTGGAAATGTAAATTTTGTTGGTGTGATTCGAGCCGATTCTTTGTTGAATTTCCCTGATTTTAGAGCACATGAAAAAGCATTTCAATTGTTGACGCAAGTTTCTGGACGAGCAGGGAGAAGACAAGAACAAGGGAAAGTATTGATTCAATCTTTTCAGCCCGAACATCAGATTTTGCAAAATGTCACAACGTATAGTTATGCGCCAACGATGAAGGATATTTTGTACGAACGCAAAGAGTTTTTGTATCCTCCTTATGCACGCTTAATCAAACTTCGTTTTAAACATAAAAATAAAGAACGATTAGATAAAACAGCAGCTCAATTGGTTACTTTACTTCAACCAAGTTTCGAGACTAAATGTTTGCTTGGACCAGAAGCGCCGTCGATTGGACGAATCAATAATTTATATATTACAGATGTGATGATTAAAATTCGACCAAATCAATCGCCTCAAAAAGTAAAAGATTTAATTCAATCAAAAATAGATCAATTGCATACAATTGCAGCTTTTCGTTCGGTACGAATTGATGTAGATGTAGATCCAGTTTAAAAATATAAACTCTCAAAACCTTAGGTTTTGAGAGTTTTTTAGTTGATGTTATACTTCAAAATTACTTAACGATTTAATTCGATACAGCTAAGATTAAATCTATTCAACAGAATTCTTCAAAAGTGAGTGTAACATTTTTCCAATAATTTCGACTTATCTGTTATCTTTATTGAAATTTTACAACAATCTATGATATCTATTCGAGATTTAAATAAATCCTACATAATGGGGAAAAATAAACTTCACGTATTAAAAGGAATCAACCTTGAAATAGCGGAAGGCGAGTTTGTTGCGATTATGGGATCTTCGGGTTCGGGTAAATCAACTTTATTGAATATCATTGGAATGTTGGATGAACATGATACAGGTGTTTATGAACTGGATGGTGTTAGAATTGAAAAATTAAACGAGACAAAAGCGGCTAATTATCGGAACAAATTCTTAGGTTTTATTTTTCAATCCTATAACTTAATTAGTTTCAAAAATGTATTGGAGAACGTAGCCTTACCGCTGTATTATCAAAAAGTAAAACGTTCAGACCGAAATAAAATAGCACTTAGTTACCTCGAAAGAGTAGGATTGGAACCTTGGGCTTCTCATATGCCTAACGAACTCTCGGGAGGACAAAAGCAGCGTGTGGCAATAGCACGAGCTTTGGCAGCAAAACCTAAATTGTTATTAGCAGATGAGCCTACTGGAGCATTGGATACCAAAACTTCACAAGAAGTCATGCATCTAATTCAAGAAATTAATGACGAAGGAAAAACAATTGTGATGGTAACGCACGAAGACGATATTGCGAATATGTGCAAACGTATTGTTCGTCTAAAAGATGGTATTATCGTGAGCGATGAACATGTAGAACAAATAAGAGTTTAATGATTTTCGAGTTTCAAATTTCGGAAATTTTAAATCAAAAATCGTAAATATAGAATATGTTTGATACAGACCGTTGGCGAGAAATTTGGTCGTCTATTGCAAGTAATAAATTGCGTACAGCATTGTCTGGATTGACAATTGCTTTGGCGCTTTTTGTGTTTATTACATTGTATGGATTGGGAAATGGTTTGCAAAATGGTTTTCAACAAGAATTTTTTCAGGCAAATTCGTTAAATATAACTATTAACGGAGGAACAACAACAGAACCTTATAAGGGATTTAAGCAAGGACGAAAAATTGAGTTGGATGTCAAAGACTTCAATTTTATTCAACATTCTTATCCTGAAGAAATCAAATCAGTTGTAAGTACAATTGCCAAAGTAGATACGATTCGAAACGAAGCCAATTCTGGTAGTTATTCGATTACTGGAGTTTATCCTGCTTATGAGGGAATGATCAATGAAAAAGTAACTCTTGGTCGATTTATCAATCAAAAAGATATGGACAATCAGACCAAATCTATTGTAGTAGGACGATTAGTTGCACAAGACTTTTATCCCAATCAAATTGCGATTGGTAAATACTTACAAATAGGAGCGAGCATGTACCAAATTGTAGGTGTTTTCGAAAGTAAAGATGGTGGCGATAATGCCGAACGAGCGTTGTATGCACCATTCACAACATTCAGAACAATTTATGCGACAGATAAGGTTTCATCTATTATTGTAACGCCAAAAGATGGCATGTCCTTGACTGATATTTCTAAATTAGCAAATGCAATCGAATATAATATGAGAGCTCGACACAATGTTGCGCCTTCAGATTATGGTGGTATGTGGGTGCGTAACGCTGCCGAAACAATGGAAGATACCAATCAGTTTTTTGTAATCTTAACAATAATTGTCTTTATAATTGGAGGAGGAAGTTTAATTGCAGGAATTGTAAGTATCGGAAACATAATGGTGTTTAGCGTAAAAGAACGTACCAAAGAAATTGGTGTTCGCAAGGCTTTAGGTGCAACACCAGCCAATGTTTTGTCGCTTATTTTGCAAGAAGCTATTATAATTACACTTATTTTTGGAGCCATAGGAATTGCTTTTGCTGCTTTATTAGTAGAGAATATTGGCGATAGTTTAGAAGAATATTTTATTTATAATCCAGGTGTTGAAACCAATTCGTTGGTAATGGCTTGTATTATTTTGTTTGTTGCAGGAACAGTTTCTGGATTAATTCCAGCTTTGAATGCAGCACGTATAAAACCAATTGATGCTTTAAGAGACGAATAATGAACTTTGTAAAATTTGTTTTTGATCCAGATGCTTGGAGCGAAGTCTACGCGGCGATTCGCAAAAATAAGTTGCGCACTATTTTGACGATGATAGGTGTAGCCTGGGGAATGTTCTTGTTTGTTCTTTTGTTAGGAGTGACACGTGGTTTACAAAATGGTTTTGATCGCAATTTGGCAAATGCCGCAACCAATTCTTTATTTGTTTGGGGAGGTACTACTTCAATGCCGTACCAAGGTTTTCAGAAAGGACGCACAATTGAATTGAAAATGAGTGACGTTCGACAAATTCAGGCCCGATTTCCTCAAATTTCGTTGCTGGCACCGCGAAATTCAAAACCAAATTCTCTTTTAACTTACGGTACAAAGTATAACAAATATACAGTTAATGGAGATTATCCAGATCAAAACCGAATGTTTGGAAAAGACATCATTCAAGGTCGCTTTATCAACGAAGATGATATCAAAACTGAAGCTAAAATTTGTGTTATTGGAATAGAAGTTGCCGAACAATTCTTCGGAAAAAACGCACATCCTTTGGGAAAATCAATTCGTATAAGTGATAGTTATTACACAATTGTAGGGGTTTACGACACGCCTTCTTCACCCGTAGAAAGCAAAGATCAGGTATTTATTCCATTTACAACATTCCAAAAAATATACAATCAAGGAGAAACAATTCAATATTTGAGCTTGAGTTTACCCAATAATTATAATATTGTAGCTTTTGAAAAAGAATTGAAAACGTTTCTCAAACAAATCAAAAACATTGCACCCGAAGATGATCAAGGAATAGGTGGTTTTAATTTAGGTGAAATGCTGGGTAAAATTATGAAGTTTGTAAAAGGAATGCAATTTTTAGCAATCGTTGTAGGCGGAATGACTCTTTTTTCCGGTGTTATTGCAATTGCAAGTATTCTATTGATTACGGTTTCAGAGCGTACAAAAGAATTCGGAATTCGAAGAGCTTTAGGTGCAATTCCAGCTCAAATTCGAGGTCAAATTTTATTAGAGTCTGTTGTGTTGACTTTAATTGCAGGATTAGGCGGAATTATTTTTGCTGCATTATTATTAATGGTTCTTAACGAAGTGATCATTCCATCCAATAAAAACATACCTTTATATAATGCCTCAATCGATTTGATTACCTTATTTACAGCTTTAGCTGTTATGGTTGTTATGGCAACTTTGGCGGGATTAATTCCTGCACAACGCGCAATACAAATCAAGCCAATTGATGCTTTAAGAGACGAATAACTAAAACTTAACAAATAGAAAAGAATGAAAAAAATTCTAAAGATTTTGATGATTGTCATTTTTATCGGCGCTGTAATCGGTGTGATTGCGTATTTCGGTAAAAAGAATAGCCAAGACAACGAAGTTTATGAAACAACAACGCCTTTTATGGGAAATATCGAAGTAAAAGCTGTTGCAACAGGCGAAGTGAAACCGTTAGAAACGATAGAAATTAAACCCAATATTTCGGGGGTTATAAAATCAATCAATGTATCCGAAGGTCAATATGTAGAAAAAGGACAATTAATTTGCGAACTAAAAGTTGTCCCAAATGTTCAATCGCTAAATGCGGCGCGTCAAGCTATTCAAGCTGCACAGATTACAGTCGATCAGGAACGTCGTAATTTCAATCGAACATCTACTTTATATAATCAAGGCGTTTTACCTCGTGCCGATTACGACAACGCAAATGCAATTTATAAGTCGGCTCAACAACAATTAAAAGCTGCTGAAAATGATTATAAAGTCGCACAAACAGGTATTGCTCCAGGTTTGGAAGCGTATGCGACGACACGTATTTTAGCAACAACTTCTGGAATGATTCTCGACATTCCTGTTGAGGTAGGGAATATGGTTCAAGAAATCAATAATTTCTCTACAGGAACGACGATCGCTACAATGGCAGATGTTAAGAAAATGATTTTCGAAGGAAAAGTTGACGAAGCGGAGGTCGGGAAACTAAAAGAAGGCATGAAAATTAACGTGTCGATTGGGGCAATTCCAAATAAAACGTTTACAGCAATCTTAGATTTTATCTCGCCTCAAGGAGTAGCGAATAATGGAGTAGTGCAGTTCGAAATCAAAGCGCCAGTACAATTGGATTCTAATAATTTTATTCGTGCAGGTTACTCTGCAAATGCTGAGGTAGTGACGCAGGAAGCAAAAAATGTTTTGTTGGTAAAATCTGCTCATGTGCGCTATGATGAAAACCAAAAGCCGTATGTCGAAATTCTAACTTCTGGCAAAGGACAAGATGCGAAGTACGAGAAAAAATACATTACATTAGGAATTACAGATGGAGTAAATGTACAAGTGAAATCAGGTCTTAACAAATCAGATAAAATAAAAATTTGGAATACCGATTTAGAAAAAGATAAAAACGGAAATGGACCGCATTAAAAATAGCCATTAAACAATAGATAGAAGGAAAATAGTGATGTTTTCCTTCTTTTTTTTTTGACTAATTTATTTCGCTTCGCGAAACCTTTCCCGAGTTCATAACCCAAAAGTAGCCGCTGCCCATTTGCTTGATTCAGCAAATCGTCACCGCCTAATCATTCCATGCAGTGAAAATACAAACCTCGCGCGCAATGAGTTTCCTTTTTTTAAACTATAAACCGTCAACAAAATTTAAACTCTTGAAAACCAATTGTACCTTTCGTCAGTTCGCGTGAAAATCTGTGATTTTTGTATAGAGAACTTAGACGAATTTCCATCAACCTTCAACCGTCCAAAAAAAAGTATTGTATACACTCTACTGCCTCTCTACTGCCACTATGTTGCCTTCATCTTGCCTTCATCCTGCCTTTAAGTAGGGAGTAAGCTGCAAGTACGAATTGAGGATATAGCTGATTTTCACGAAACTTAAATCAAAATTATGACTAAAAATATTAGTTCTATTTTTAAGTAGCGTAGGGTATTTTACTTTCATTTCAATATTGACTGGAACTCAAGGTTGGAAAAATATGTTTGATAGTCTAAAAAATATAAAAGAAAATTCACTCGATTTTTATATGTTTTTATGGGCAATTATAATTTCAGAATACTCTTATTTGTTAACATAAAACTTTATTTGAATTTAAAATCACACAAAAAAAATCCACAAACAATTCTAAATACGCAATTAATTATCATATTTAATTAGCTTATTTACAACAAGTAATGTTTATTTTAACTTTTTATTTGGTTTTATAGAAAGTTGCGTATATTTGAGAGTTATGTGGCATTTTAAGAAGACACCCGAAACGACAAACAGAAAATGAGTTTAGACCTTAATGTATATTGTAAAAATCTTTCGGCTGACTTGGTTCCGAAAATTGTAAAACGACTTAACGAATTTGATATGGTCGTTGAAGTTCACCCAGACTTTAAACTAGACCAAAACGACGATACAGGTTTTATACCTTTTAAATTCCGTTTAAAAAATCCTTACTTCGACAAATTAAAAGATAAGGAATTTAAAAGTGGTTTTGAAATTTATATCGACGACTTTGATTTGCAGAAGGCCAAGGACGATTTAAAACCAAAGCTTTCGTTCTTTGACAAATTACTTGGGAAGAAACAACCTGACGTTGAATTTGCAAAACCTGAAATTGAAAATCGACTTAAAGATTGCAATAAAGTAGTGACTTTTGTTTGGCATTCAGGCGACACATTTGAACTCCGATTTGCATCTATGACAAGTGCTATACTGACAGAGTTAACAAATGGTGTTTGTTGTTATCCAGCAGACGACATTTGGTATGACAACAAAAACATTGTAGAAGAAGCATACAAAGAAGCGTCAGACTATGAAAAATCAATAAAAGAAAAAGACTTTGAATTTCACGAGTTTGACGAATGGTAATAACAAACAAAACGCCACATAACATGGGTAACTGTTGCACAACTCCAATTTTTATAAAAATTTAAAATATTTGACCTCGTTTAAGCCATTTTAAGCGAGGTTTATTTTTAGAGAAATATATTAAATTGTAAAATTATAGGGGTTTAAAAACGCACTTTTTTAAGTCGTGAAGGAGTAATTTTGTAAAAAGCTGTATTTCCCTTGTTTTAGGGAAACAACTTGGGCTAAAACACTCGGGGTTTTGAAAATAAAACGTAGATATTTCTTCAAGTTGTAAGATAAACTTGACATCAAAACGTGTTTATTGGCTTGTGCCATTCCTCTGCTGTTGATTCGTTTTAGGTTAAAAAAGTTAATCAACGTTCCTAAAACGGGTTCTACCGTAGCACTTCGTCGTTTTACTAACCTGCGGTGATATGCTTTGTTTTGGGTGAGTTTTTCGTGCATTTTATCGTACAAAGGTTTGTGAATGCTCTCTTGACTTTGGCTGTCGTAATATTTTTGAGTGGATTTGTACAAAAAATGTAAATCTAATGCTTGATTTACACGGCGATAAAAGTTATCGGTTGAACTAACCGCTCTCAGCTTAGTTCGTAAAATAATTGTGGGGTAAATTCTTTTCGTCCTTGCATACTACAAGATCCGAATTTTTTTTATTTTTGAGTTGTGCAACAAGCACATGGGGTTTGCCATCGCACTGAATGGTCTTGCTATATATGTAAATCCCCCAAAAACTCCGACAGTTTAAAAGATTAGAAAAATTTATAAATTTAAACTGTTATTAGAGATGAAAAAGTCAAGATTTACAGAAACACAAATCAGCCAAGTACTCAAGGAGCATGAAGCTGGAAAAAAGGCATCCGATATATGTCGAGAATTATCCATCAGTCCAAATACCTTTTATTTGTGGAAGCGCAAGTATGGTGGCATGGATCAAGAAATGTTGCGTCAATACAAAGAATTGGAGCGAGAAAATGCACGCTTGAAGAAGATGTATGCGGATTTGAGTTTGGATCACAGTATTTTAAAAGAGGTCATCGAAAAAGAAAATCATTTATCAATAGGAAGAATAAGCAAAAAGAATGTTAGAGAATTTTCAAACGTTTATAATCATAATAGCATCGATAGCTCTGTTTGTATTTGGATTGCAGAGTTTCAGTAAAGAAATAGAAAGTCTTGGCACCGAAAAGCTATCAAAATGGATTGGCAAAATAACCAAATTACCATTGGGTGGATTTTTATTGGGAGGGCTGTTTACTTCTATTGTACAATCAAGTACCTTGGTATCAACACTGACGGTTTCATTGGTTAATACAGGTGTTATTACTTTCCGTGATAGTATTCTAATTATGCTTGGTACAAATATCGGTAATACATCAACAGCTTGGATTGTATCTATGAACTCGTCTTTCCTCGGGCCGTTTTTTATTGTTTTAGGAACAGTAATTAGTATGATACCCACTAAAATTGCCGTTGCAGGTAAATCTGTATTTTACTTTGGTTTTATATTTTTTTCATTATCATTTATCAGTCAAGCTATGGAGCCAATAAAGAACGACCCTTTATTGGTAGATATTTTATCTAAGGCATCGAATCCTTTATTAGGCATTATCTACGGCATCATCATTACAATAATAATTCAATCCAGTTCTGTAGTTGTCGGATTAGTCATTGTCTTACTTTCGCAAGGTACTATTGATATTGAAGTTGCTATTCCTATAGTAATCGGAGCTAATATAGGTACTACTTCCACTGCACTGCTTGTTAGTTTAAAATTTTCATCTTTATCAAAATTGGTAGCATGGTCGGCATCGGTTTTTAATATTGTTGGGGTTATTATTATGTTACCATTTTTCGGTGTTCTGAAAAATATAGCACTCTCATTCAGCGATATACCTGCATTACAAGTAGCTATGGCATTTACGGTGAGTAATACATTTACATCGCTATTTTTCCTTTTGCTTATAAATCCAACGATTCGCAGATTACAAAAACATAAATGGTATAGACAATCATTTGAAAAACCTTCAGAAATAGAAATTACGAGTTAAAAAAACAAAAGAATATATAATTTAATAACAGTAAAAACTAAGTATTAGGGCTACATTTTTAAAAACAATCAAAAAAACAGTAAAACATTGGTACGTACCTGCAATTATTGGGGGACTTCTAATCGTATTTGGAATTTACATTTTCACAACACCGCTCGAAACCTATGCCACATTAACGATGCTATTCAGCCTTTCATTTTTGTTCTCAGGTATTGCTGAAACTTTCTTTTCTGTACAGAACAGAAAAATAATAGAGGGATGGGGTTGGTATTTGACGGGAGGTATTTTTAATTCGGTTATCGGTCTGATGCTATTATCCAGACCTGAAATATCAGCATTTACATTACCACTTGTTGTTGGCTTTACACTTATGTTTCGTTCGATACAAGGATTGGGGTTCTCTTTTGAGCTTAAAAATTATGGCTCTTTAAAATGGGGGAATCTTGCCATAGCAAGTATTTTGGGACTTGTGTTTTCCATTATTCTATTATTCAACCCAATTTTCACAGGAATATCATTAGTGGTAATGACAGCTTTAGCCTTCATTTTTTCTGGTATTACGGGAATTGTTTTAGGTTTTCAACTAAAGAAACTAAAAGCTCTACCTTCTAAAATCAGAAAAGAGCTTAATGAAAAAATAGAGGTGTTGAAAAAAGAATATTATGAAGAAATTGAGCGTGAAGATTAGTAAGAGTAATAGGTAAAATAAGTTACTTTTTGTATTAGTCCATAATGTCTGTTTCTGTGAAAATAAATATTTAAGGAAGGATGTTATAAATGATAGTTCATTTGTGACAGGGCAGATTATATAGTAAATGGGGATGGAAAGCGAAGCTGGTAATCCCCCTAATAATAATCCCCAAGTAGTGTATTCAAATAAACTAAATAGCTCCTAATTGGCACGTTTATGCAAACTTATATTTATTAATGTATGATTATTTTAAGACAACTCAATGGATAAATTCTACAACAAAATAATGTCTGAGTTGGAAATTGCAATCAATGAATTAGAGATTAAAGGCGATTGTTCTATACAACGGATAGAAGCTATTATACAGCTTATCATTAAAAGCCTTTCAGATTTAAAAGAGTTTGTACTAAAAAACGATTTTAAAGATATGGAAGCAGAAATCTATTTTTTCAAATATCAGAAACCTGTTATTGTTTCGAAGCTCATTTACTATAATGCTGTTTATAAAATCGAATCAAAGCCAATCAACTACAAGTGGTGAATAAAATATAAGAGACTACAGCTAATAACTAAACTTTAGCTTCGCTCTGTTCGGGCAGAGCCCTCGGGTCGTCTTGTCCGGAGTGCACGAAATCTTTAGGTTTACCGAATACAAAAACAAATAGAATGCATAAGGTAGATGAATTAATAATCACTGTGCAGCTTTAAGATACATGAGCAGTAATTTTACAATTACTGCTTTTTTTTTATAGTTAATTTAGCATTTTTGTCTGTCTAAACTATTGATGATAGGCTAAAACATTACGTTATTAATACCTTATGATTTTTAGAAATATTAACTATATTTGAAAGGAGTTTGTGTACTTTTTTCACAGACTGACGTTAGCAGCAACCGCTTGGGACAACCGTAACTTGACAATTTAACAGTATAAAAATGAAAATAAAGCACTTTTACATACGGCTGAACAAAGAAAATTTACAAATAGACCAAGACACTTTAAATAGTTTTTTGGACAATGTAGTTGTCAAGAAAACAGTAACAGAGCTCATAAATGGACAGCCTAACTTTTGGTCAATTTTAGTTTTTTATGAGGAGCAAAAAACAAACAGACAAGACAGAAACTCTGAAAAAAATGCTGTAATTTCGGAAACAGAACTTACAGAAGAAGAGAAAAATATTTATGATGTTTTGAGAGAATGGCGACAAGACAAAGCGAGTGAATTAAATGTTCCTAGTTATGTAGTTGCTCATAACACAGAGCTTATGACCATAACTAAAATAAAACCTCAATCAGTAGATGAACTTTCAAAAGTAAAGGGCTTTGTTAGTGGTGGACAAAAAATTACAAAATACGGAGATGATATAATCGCTGTTCTTAATTCAATCTAAAAACCAATATTTTGTTAGTTATTGTGCCTCGACTACGTCTGATACAATACAGCATCACTTCTGCGGTGATGCTGCAATAACTAAGCTTTAGCTTCGCTCTGTTCGGGCAAAGCCCTTGGGTCGTCTTGTCTGGAAGACACGAAACCTTTAGGTTCACCGAATACAAAAACAAATAGAATGCATGAGGTAGATGAACTAATAATCACTGAACACCAAAACAAATCATTAAAATGTGAAGTAAAGCCTGTTGAACCCTTCCATAAACTCAGGACAGGTTCACCGGAGTTAGCTTTTAATTCTTATGGAGTTATCGAAGTTTAGTTTTAAGATATACAAGCAGTAATTTTACGATTACTGCTTTTTTTATAGTTAATTTAGCATTTTTGTCTGTCTAAACTATTGATGATAGGCTAAAACATTACGTTATTAATACCTTATAAATTTATGAAATATTAACTATATTTGAAAGGAGTTTGTGTGCTTTTTTCACAGACTGCCGTTATAACCAATGTTAAAATGACGACCACGAAAAAAAATCGTCAGAGCTGTCTTTGACATTAAAGAAATGGCATTTGGTAATTTTTAAATAGAACCGAAAATTTAACATAGGAAATTGGTTAACGAAATAGAAAAATAATGGGAATAATTATTCTGCCTTTTTTGCTTGGTGCATTAGGACTTTCAGTATTTGCAATAATTCATACTGTTAGACTCTTGAGAAATAAGGAAATCAACTTTAAAGAAATCATTTTCGGACTTGTTATTTCAGTCTCAATATTTGGACTTATTTGCTTATCATACTTATTAGAAGGTAAAGCCTGGGGATTAAGTCCGGCATTTAGAATTCCAATTTTTATGGTTTTTGTACCTTTTGGTTTTTACTTATTTAACAAGACAAATAACAATCAAAAATTGAAATACTTTGCGAATTTGGTATTAATTAGTATTGGACTGACAGGAATTTTAGGAATAATTTTCAACGACCTGTTTTTTGTATTAATCGACATTTTAGGAATTGAAAAACACTATTAATCAAATGAGAAACGACAGAAACACTGGCTATAATAACTAAGCTTTAGCTTCGCTCTGTTCGGGAAAAGCCCTCGAGTCGTCTTGCCCGGAGGGCACGAAACCCTTAGGGTCACCGAATACAAAAACAAATAGAATGCATGAGGTAGATGAACTAATAATCACTGTGTACTTTTAAGATATACGAGCAGTAATTTTACGATTACTGCTTTTTTTATAGTTAATTTAGCGTTTTTGTCTGTCTAAACCATTGATTATAGGTATAAAACCGTGAATTATGAATACCTTATGAATTTCAGAAATACTAACTATATTTGAAAGGGAGTTGTGTACTTTTTTCACAGACTGATGTTACCAGCAATTTTTAGACGACACAATGCAAGAAATGAATGCCTTTACGATTACAGCAACCTTAATACTTTATGGATTGACATTTCTATGCTTTTTTATTCCGTTTAAAAAAGGACAATGTCTGGCTGGATATATCGCTGGAGGAACTTTAGCAGTAATAATAACTCTGACACTAATCGGAAATTTAGACTTTCTAGTAAATTTTATTTGGCTTGTGATTATTATGTTCCAAATAATTTTCATTTCTTATTGGATTTTTACTGCTTTTAAGAAAATAGGACTTGTAATATCGACAATTCTGATTGTAGGATTTTTTCTTCTCATAATGCAACCTTGGATTTCAGACTGGACATTTAGTAAGAAAGATGCTACAAAAATTCTCAGCTATCATAATATAGAATTAAAAGACGATTTCAAAATTTTAAAGAACGAAGCAAGAGGTTTCAGAGACTACTATGAAACATTTACGTTAAAACTGTCCGACAATGATTTTAACCGTATTTGTCAAACAATAAAGACATCTAAAAATTATAAAGAACATTTTACAGATTATACCGAGCTTCCGCTTCCAGCATACAAAACCTCTGACACAGTTGATTTTTGAAACAAATAATTATTTTGAAAGGGAATATTGGACAAATAACAAAATAGAAAACGGTACATATCATTTTCGATTTCAGTTAGACAAAAAAAACAAAGATTTGAGCTACATTGGAAGCGATGAATAAAAAACTGCTTATAATATTAGACTGCACCCAAAAGTTTGGACAGATTAAAAATTAATAATTATAAAAATGAGTTCGATATTGTATCGGGCTCATTTTATTTAAGTTCGATTTTATTCTATCGTTATTGTAATAGTAAATGTATTGTTTTATTTCTTTTTTTAGCTCTTCAATAGAATTAAATTTTTGTAAATAAAATAGTTCCGATTTCAGTATTCCGAAGAAATTCTCGATAATAGCATTATCTAAGCAATTTCCTTTTCTACTCATACTTTGTATGATTCCTTTTTCATTTAATAAAGCCTGATATTGTTTCATTTGATATTGCCATCCTTGATCTGAATGTAATATCAAATCTTTAGTGTCTTTCGTTATTTTAAATGCCTTTTTAAGCATTTGAGTTACTTGATTAAAAACAGGTCGTTCGCTTAACTCATAGCTGATAATTTCTTGATTGTACAGATCCATTATTGGTGATAAATATAGTTTTTTATCTTTTACTTTAAACTCGGTAACATCTGTTACCCATTTTTGGTTGGGTTTATCAGCCTTAAATGCTCTTTGCAAGATGTTTGGTGCAATCTTTCCTTGTTCTCCTTTGTAAGATTTGTATTTTTTTCTTCGAATCAAACTCTTTAATCCTAAGCTATTCATCAGTTTAAGAACAGTTTTATGATTGATGATAGTTCCTGATTTTCTTAATTCATCGGTAATTCGTCGATAGCCATATCGCCCTTTATGCTGATGATAAATGGATTTTATCTTAAGTTTTAATTCCTCGTATTTATCTGTTTTACTACGTGAAATATGATAGTAAAAGCTGCTTCTAGCCATATGTGTACAATCTAAAAGTAAATTTAGATGAAATTCTGGCCTTAATTCATTTATGGCTTGTGTCCAAGTTTCTTTTGTTTTTCTTCCTCGGCTTGAATTAAGGCATTGAACTTTTTTAAGAGTGCATTTTCACAACGTAAACGTTCAATCTCCAACAATAGTTCTTCTTCTCTTGTTAACGGTTGTTTCGATTTTTTAGGTCTACCTTTAGATGTGCTCATAGTCTTGGGACGGCCTTTTGGTTTGGGTTTTAATCCGTCTATTCCAAAGGTAGCAAAATCTTTTTGCCATTTTATAATAACCGATTCACTTGGAATATTAAATTTCAAGCGTGCTTCACGAAAACTAAGAAACTGTTTGGTTATAGACTTAATAACTTTCAACTTAAATTCAACGCTATACGTTTGGTTTTTCTTAGGTTCTAAACCTAAAGCTCCTTGATTATGATAATCAGTAATCCACTTACGCAATAAACTTCCTGAAATACCTTCTTGATGTGATATAGAATGAACTGAATGATGTTTTTTTAAAACTTCTTTGACACATCGCAACTTGTATGTTACATCATATTTTACTTTTCTTGCCATAAAAAATGCCCCCAAAAGTGTCTAACTTTTTGGGGGCAGTGTATATCTACTCATTTTCTGTAGTAAAAACGATGTTTTTGGGTCAGAAATCTACTATCTAGTTTCTCAAATCTAAAAATCTCAAAAAATATTTCCCGTCATAACAGTCAGTTAGGGATAGAAAGTAAAATAAATGTAAAATGCGTTTGGAAGTTCGGAAAAATGGGTTGTATATTTGCAATCCCAATACGAAAGACGAGTAGTATTGTAGTTGACATAAAGTAAAACAAGCGACAAAAATTTTAAAAAATAAATTTTGTTGAATTAGAAATAAGTTTTACCTTTGCAACCGCAAATCACGAGAGTGATTTTGCTGCGAAGTAAATTGATTTGTTGAAATAAAAACTTTAAATTTTTTAAAATAAAATTTGGTAGTTAAGAAATAAGTTTTACCTTTGCAACCGCTTACAGAAACAGCGATGTTTTGTAAGTTATAAACAGAGAAGTTCATTTGAAATTATAATATATACAGAAGAAAAAATAAGCCGAATAATAACGAAGTCAATCCTTGAATAATGGAGCTTAAGGAAATTCGAAGTTGTAAAAACATAAGTCTTATAGACTAAACAAAATAATTTACAATGGAGAGTTTGATCCTGGCTCAGGATGAACGCTAGCGGGAGGCCTAACACATGCAAGCCGAGGGGTATAATTCTTTCGGGAATTAGAGACCGGCGCACGGGTGAGTAACGCGTATGCAACTTGCCCTACTGAAAAGGATAGCCCTTCGAAAGGAGGATTAATACTTTATAATAGATTTCATAGCATTATGGAGTTTTGAAAGATTTATCGCAGTAGGATAGGCATGCGTAAGATTAGATAGTTGGTGAGGTAACGGCTCACCAAGTCGACGATCTTTAGGGGGCCTGAGAGGGTGAACCCCCACACTGGTACTGAGACACGGACCAGACTCCTACGGGAGGCAGCAGTGAGGAATATTGGACAATGGGTGGAAGCCTGATCCAGCCATCCCGCGTGTAGGAAGACGGCCTTATGGGTTGTAAACTACTTTTATCTGGGGATAAACCTATCTACGAGTAGATAGCTGAAGGTACCAGAAGAATAAGCACCGGCTAACTCCGTGCCAGCAGCCGCGGTAATACGGAGGGTGCAAGCGTTATCCGGATTTATTGGGTTTAAAGGGTCCGTAGGCGGATTAATCAGTCAGTGGTGAAATCTCATAGCTTAACTATGAAACTGCCATTGATACTGTTAGTCTTGAGTAATGTTGAAGTTGCTGGAATGTGTAGTGTAGCGGTGAAATGCTTAGATATTACGCAGAACACCAATTGCGAAGGCAGGTGACTAAACATTAACTGACGCTGATGGACGAAAGCGTGGGGAGCGAACAGGATTAGATACCCTGGTAGTCCACGCCGTAAACGATGGATACTTGCTGTTGGATTTTCGGATTCAGTGGCTAAGCGAAAGTTATAAGTATCCCACCTGGGGAGTACGTTCGCAAGAATGAAACTCAAAGGAATTGACGGGGGCCCGCACAAGCGGTGGAGCATGTGGTTTAATTCGATGATACGCGAGGAACCTTACCAAGGCTTAAATGCATAATGACAGGACTAGAAATAGTTTTTTCTTCGGACAGAATGCAAGGTGCTGCATGGCTGTCGTCAGCTCGTGCCGTGAGGTGTTAGGTTAAGTCCTGCAACGAGCGCAACCCCTATCATTAGTTGCCAGCGTTTAAAGACGGGGACTCTAATGAGACTGCCGGTGCAAACCGCGAGGAAGGTGGGGACGACGTCAAGTCATCACGGCCCTTACGTCTTGGGCTACACACGTGCTACAATGGTAAGTACAGAGGGCAGCTACTTGGCAACAAGATGCGAATCTCGAAAACTTATCTCAGTTCGGATTGGAGTCTGCAACTCGACTCTATGAAGCTGGAATCGCTAGTAATCGCATATCAGCCATGATGCGGTGAATACGTTCCCGGGCCTTGTACACACCGCCCGTCAAGCCATGGAAGCTGGGGGTACCTGAAGTCGGTGACCGTAACAGGAGCTGCCTAGGGTAAAACTGGTAACTAGGGCTAAGTCGTAACAAGGTAGCCGTACCGGAAGGTGCGGCTGGAACATCTCATATTTAGAGAACGACGAATTTTCTTCTATTAATTAGAAGATTGATTTTGATTCGGCTTTTTATTCTGTATAAACTATAAATATAGACCACTCTTTAAGAGTATTAAAGAGTCTCATAGCTCAGCTGGTTAGAGCGCTACACTGATAATGTAGAGGTCGGCAGTTCGAGTCTGCCTGAGACTACTAGATAACATAAAGAGGGGGATTAGCTCAGCTGGCTAGAGCGCTTGCCTTGCACGCAAGAGGTCATCGGTTCGACTCCGATATTCTCCACGATTTTAATTTGAGAATTATTTAATTAGCTAATTAGCAAATTATCACATTTCCGAATTAACAGAAGAGTTCATTGACATTATTAGAAACAGATTATAATATAATAATTATAATCGCATACAATCAAAAACAAACAGATTTAGAAATAAATACAAAAGTTTTAAAAAGGTATACAATTAATCAATAAAACGAGTAAGATTAACATAACCGCTCAATAATATGACGGTTAAATCGAGAAAAAAGTTACAAAGGGCGTACGGCGGATGCCTAGGCTTTGAGAGGCGATGAAGGACGTGATAAGCTGCGATAAGCTTCGGGGAGTGGCACATACACATTATATCCGAAGATTTCCGAATGGGACAACCCGGCATGTTGAAGACATGTCACTGCGCAAGCAGAGCGAACGTTGGGAACTGAAACATCTAAGTACCAATAGGAAAAGAAATCAATTGAGATTCCGTAAGTAGTGGCGAGCGAACGCGGATTAGCCCTAAAGACTTTATAATTTTAGTAGAATAACCTGGAAAGGTTAACCGAAGAGGGTGATAGTCCCGTAAGCGAAAAGGTTATAAGGTTGATAACGAGTAAGGCGGAACACGAGAAATTCTGTCCGAATATGGGAGGACCATCTTCCAAGGCTAAATACTCCTCAAAGACCGATAGTGAACTAGTACTGTGAAGGAAAGGTGAAAAGCATTTCGAATAGAAAGTTGAAATAGAACCTGAAACCGTACGCCTACAAGCGGTCGGAGCACTAAAGTGTGACGGCGTGCCTTTTGCATAATGAGCCTACGAGTTAATGTTGCTGGCAAGGTTAAGGACTTCAGGTCCGGAGCCGTAGCGAAAGCGAGTCTGAATAGGGCGCTATAGTCAGTAGTATTAGACGCGAAACCTTGTGATCTACCCATGGGCAGGTTGAAGCTTTGGTAACACAAAGTGGAGGACCGAACCGGTTGACGTTGAAAAGTCTTCGGATGACCTGTGGGTAGGGGTGAAAGGCCAATCAAACTGGGAAATAGCTCGTACTCCCCGAAATGCATTTAGGTGCAGCGTTTAGTTAAGTATATTAGAGGTAGAGCTACTGATTGGATGCGGGGGCTTCACCGCCTACCAATTCCTGACAAACTCCGAATGCTAATATATGTTTCTAGGCAGTGAGGGCATGGGTGCTAAGGTCCATGTCCGAGAGGGAAAGAACCCAGACCATCAGCTAAGGTCCCCAAATATATGCTAAGTTGAGAAAACGCGGTTGGATTGCATTGACAGCTAGGATGTTAGCTTGGAAGCAGCTATTCATTTAACGAGTGCGTAACAGCTCACTAGTCGAGCGATCCGGCATGGATAATAATCGGGCATAAGCATATTACCGAAGCTATGGATTCATACTTATGTATGACTGGTAGGGGAGCATTCTAACGGCGCAGAAGTCACCTGGTAATGGGTGGTGGAGCTTTTAGAAAAGAAAATGTAGGCATGAGTAACGATAAAATAAGTGAGAAACTTATTCGCCGTAAGACTAAGGATTCCTCAGCTATGCTAATCAGCTGAGGGTTAGTCGGGACCTAACACGCACCCTTTGGGGGAAGTGGATGGCAAACGGGTTAATATTCCCGTACCTGCACTCAATAAAAGTGACGAATGATTGTAGGAGGTGCGTACTGACGGAATAGTACGTTGAACCTACGTAAAGTAGGGATAGTACACGAAGGTTTCGGCTGGAGTGATAATCCTCTGAAAATTGTTCCAAGAAATAGCGAGATGTGCAGCCCGTACCGTAAACCGACACAGGTGGTCGAGGAGAGTATCCTAAGGCGCTCGAGCGATTCATGGTTAAGGAATTAGGCAAAATAGACCTGTAACTTCGGGAGAAAGGTCGCTGTCAGCAATGACAGCCTCAGTAAAAAGGCCCAGGCGACTGTTTATCAAAAACACAGGACTCTGCAAAATAGAAATATGACGTATAGGGTCTGACACCTGCCCGGTGCTGGAAGGTTAAGGAAGGAGCTTAGAGGCAACTCGAAGGTTTTGACTGAAGCCCCAGTAAACGGCGGCCGTAACTATAACGGTCCTAAGGTAGCGAAATTCCTTGTCGGGTAAGTTCCGACCTGCACGAATGGTGTAACGATCTGGGCACTGTCTCAACCATGATCTCGGTGAAATTGTAGTATCGGTGAAGATGCCGGTTAATCGCAACGGGACGAAAAGACCCTGTGAACCTTTACTATAGCTTTGTATTGACTTCGGGTAAATAATGTGTAGGATAGGTGGGAGACTATGAATCAGTATCGCTAGGTATTGTGGAGTCATTGTTGAAATACCACCCTTTATTTACTTGGAGCCTAACTTCCTTTTGGAAGGACAGTGCATGGTGGGTAGTTTGACTGGGGTGGTCGCCTCCAAAAGAGTAACGGAGGCTTTCAAAGGTACCCTCAGCACGCTTGGTAACCGTGCGTAGAGTGTAATGGCATAAGGGTGCTTGACTGTGAGACCAACAAGTCGATCAGGTGCGAAAGCAGGACATAGTGATCCGGTGGTTCCGTATGGAAGGGCCATCGCTCAAAGGATAAAAGGTACTCCGGGGATAACAGGCTAGTCTCCCCCAAGAGCTCACATCGACGGGGAGGTTCGGCACCTCGATGTCGGCTCGTCACATCCTGGGGCTGGAGAAGGTCCCAAGGGTTGGGCTGTTCGCCCATTAAAGTGGCACGCGAGCTGGGTTCAGAACGTCGTGAGACAGTTCGGTCTCTATCTGTTGTGATCGTTAGAAGTTTGAGCGGACTTGACTCTAGTACGAGAGGACCGTGTTGAACAAACCTCTGGTGTATCAGTTGTGCCGCCAGGTGCACCGCTGAGTAGCTACGTTTGGAAGAGATAAGCACTGAAAGCATATAAGTGCGAAACTCGCCGCAAGATTAGACTTCTTTAAAGGGTCGTTGTAGACTACAACGTTGATAGGCTATAGATGTAAAGGCAGCGATGTCATAGTCGAGTAGTACTAATTACCCATAGACTTTTTCTTAAAAGTACAACGAATCAAAGATAGTTGGTAGCGATACCAACAACAATAAAAAGATTAAATACTAAGATTGATTTAATCGTCATAGAGAAGGTTAGTTAATCTTATTTGGATTAAACATGTAATACCAGATTGTAAAAGTTTGTAAAATGTATTATGTAAAAGTATTAAGTAATCACTTAATACAATAAAACATAAGACTTAATACAACATCTAATAGTGTCAAGAAATATTAGGAACTAATACCTAATTAAAAATATTAGGGTGACTATAGCTGCAGGGCTCACCTCTTCCCATTCCGAACAGAGAAGTTAAGCCTGCCTGCGCCGATGGTACTGCTATTGCGGGAGAGTAGGTCGTCGCCAGTTTTTATCAAAAGCCTCAAGATTATTTCTTGAGGCTTTTTTTGTGTTTATATGTTTTGTAATTTTGCTAAACGCTAAACGCTAAACGCTAAACGCTAAACGCTAAACGCTAAACGCGTTAGGGATAGTAGTGGAAATCCTTTTGTTTGACGAAGGATTTTGTTTTTAGGTGCTATGTTACTCCAAACAAAAGATTGCAACGGATAGCCCGACCGAGCGCTAAGGGATTCATATTATTTAAGAGGATGATGGTTGGCGAGGGAACGCCATAAAAAAAGCCCAACCGAAGTTGAGCTTTTAAATATAGATGAAAGGGTAATAATTTACTCGCCTAAATATGAAACTGTCTTAGAATCTCCTTCAACAGTAACTTTAGTCAAGTTATATTTTGCTAAATTTTTCATTGATTTGTCCCATTTTTTACCGCTCAAAGCAGCTTGAGACTTTAATTCATTTAAATCAATGTTTTCGTTAGCTTTTAAGATTTCAATAATTTTAGTTTCTTCTTCTGTCAATTCGTAGGCTGGTGCAGCTTTTTCTGGACGCATTTGAGGGAAGAATAAAACTTCTTGAATAGATGGATTGTTTGTTAAGAACATAATCAAACGGTCCATACCGATTCCTAAACCACCTGTAGGCGGCATTCCGAATTCTAAAGCACGTAAGAAATCTTCGTCAATAAATTCTCCTGCTTCGTCGTCACCTTTTGCAGATAATTTTAATTGTTCTTCGAAACGTTCACGTTGATCGATTGGATCATTTAATTCTGAATATGAGTTTGCAATTTCTTTTCCACAAACCATTAATTCGAAACGTTCAGTTAATTCAGGATTATCGCGGTGTTGTTTTGTCAATGGCGACATTTCTTTTGGATAATCGGTAATGAAAGTTGGTTGAATGTAATTTCCTTCACATTTTTCACCGAAAATTTCATCAATTAGTTTTCCTTTACCCATTGTATCATCAACCTCGATTCCCATACTTTTTGCTGCTTCAAATAATTCAGCTTCAGATTTACCATCGATGTCAAAACCTGTAAAATCAATAATTGCTTGACGCATTGTTACTCGTTTGTAAGGCGCTTTAAAATTGATTTTATGTTCTCCAAAAGTAGCTTCAGAAGTTCCATTGACAGCGATAGCACAGTGCTCTAATAGTTGTTCTGTGAAATCCATCATCCAGTTGTAATCTTTGTAAGCAACATAAATTTCCATTGCTGTAAATTCTGGATTGTGTGTACGGTCCATTCCTTCGTTACGGAAGTTTTTAGAAAATTCGTAAACACCATCAAAACCACCAACGATTAATCTTTTTAAGTATAATTCGTTTGCGATTCTTAAATATAATGGAATGTCCAAAGCATTGTGATGCGTAATAAACGGACGAGCTGCTGCTCCTCCAGGAATTGATTGTAAAACTGGAGTTTCTACTTCCATGTATCCACGATCGTTGAAGAAATTACGCATAGCATTGAATAAACGTGTACGTTTTAAGAAAATTTCTTTGACATGAGGGTTTACAACCAAATCTACATAACGCATACGGTAACGTAATTCTGGATCTGTAAAAGCATCAAAAATGTGACCTTCATCGTCTGTTTTAACGATTGGTAATGGACGTAAAGTTTTTGATAACAATGTTAATTTTGTTACATGAACAGAAATTTCACCCACTTTAGTTTTGAATTCGTATCCTTCGATTCCAATGAAATCTCCTATGTCCATCAATTTCTTGAAAATAGTATTGTATTCGATTCCTTCTTCTGATGAAGAGATGTCATCTCTTGATACATACAGCTGAATACGACCTTCGCTATCTTGTAATTCTGCGAAAGATGCTTTTCCCATTACACGAACACTCATCAATCGTCCGGCAAGCTTGACTACCTTTCCTTCTTCGTACTTTTCCTTAATTTCTTTCGAATTAGAAGTTACCACGAATTCTTCGGCAGGGTAAGGCTCAACGCCTAAGTCTCTTAATTGTTGTAGTTTTTCTCTACGAATAATTTCTTGTTCAGACAATTGCATAGTGAATATAATTTATATAAAATGAAAGCAAAATTATGAAAAATAATCCTGATTCACGTAGTTTTTATGATTTAATAAGGGTAAGAAATATCAGTATTGATGCATGTTTTAGTTGACAAGCTCAAAACGACGCTCTAAGGTATAATCTGTATCTTGGAATTTTACTTTTTTGGTTTCGATACTGTACGAAAGCCAACCATTATCCTTGATACGCGACGTCATTTTAACGTAATATTTGATATCGTCTTTTAATCGATCTTCTGATGGTTGCTCAGTTCCTAATTTTGTAGCCAATTCTTTTAGATAGGTGTACCAAGAATTTGCAAGCCATTCTTTGTCTGCTTCCTGAAAACTCGACATAATGTAATTTGTTTGAGAAATTCCAATTTCATTTAACTTTAATTCCGTAGAAGCTGGAGTAGGAGAAGCGCTAAATAAATTGTCCATGTACGATTGATACACAAAAGGAGCACTCTCTAAAGTAAAAGTACTCTTTCCATAAAAATGATGAAATTGACGAATATCTTTATCAAATAATTTGACGATGTTTTCATCGGTCGAATAATATTGTAAATTCTTTTTAATAATCGCTATTGCAGATGGATTATCCAAGTATTTATTTTCTAAATCTTCAGCAGATAAGATTAATTCTTTTAACGTTTTATCAAGATTTGTAAACTCTAAAAATCTTCCGTCTTGATCTATTTTAAATGAAATAGAAACATTATTAACCAACGAAAAAGGATTGTTTAAATAGGATTTAGAATTGAATTGTACATTTCTAAAATTCCATTTTACAATTGTTTCATTTTGATAAATATTCTCAACTTGAACAATAACGTTATAAGTATATTGTTCTTGATGCGCAATGGTATCATCTTCCAATTTCACTTCGCTTGCTGTTACATTGTATCTTTTTTCATCACCTACATTCCAATAAGTTTTCGGAAAAATGACTGTTTCTTCTGTTTTATCAGAAATCGAATCATTTATTATCGGTGAAATACTATCTTGAACAGGATTCTGAGCGAAAATTTTTATCGAAAAAAATAGAAAAAACAGATAATATGTAAAATTAATTTTCATTAAAAAGTATCAAGTCTAAGTCAAAAATAAACCAAATTATTTTAAAAGGTTCTTTAAATCACTAAAAAATAAAAGTTTAATCATTCAATAATTTAATGCTTAAGTGATTAACCGTTTTTTTAGCACCAATATTTAAACTGAATAAATATTCAGATTTTAAAAGAATAGAATTCAAGTTGTAGGTATTCTCATACTTTACTTTCAGTTCTACCGTTTCCGAATATTTTTTAATCTCTTTTTTTACTTGTTCTTGAGATAAATTCAATTTGGCATCATTTAGCATATAATACGCCATTTCTTCCCATAATTTTTCAAAATCATCCTTGCTCAAATTTTGGTCAGAAACAATGGTATAAGTCCCTTGCTCTTTGTTAAGATCCTTTAGATAAGTGTTGGTTGTTGATGAAATAGGGAAACCAAAAATATTTTCTTGGACAGATCTTCCTTCATAATTTTCGCCTAAACGAAAATATTGCCCATTGAAATAACTGAAAACATGCACTTCTTGTTCAAAAACGTAGGGTACATAGGTTTTTGATTTGATCATTTCTTCGATGTGTGCAATGTTAGCTTTATAATCTTCAGATTTTTTACGTTGTTTAGAAAGTCGATCTGTTATTTTAAGCAATTTTTCTTCAATCTGAGGAGTATTCAATAATTCTAAAAATTCACCAGAAGGATTTGTCGTAAATTGATATTCCAATCCTTCAGAATTATTGATGAAATCGCGGTAGAAATCATCAGGATCATTCGAATGATTTTTACCATTGATAAATGTGTACTTGTTGGCAAATTCATTTTTATCCATCAGTTCAACCGATTTGTATGATTGGTTGACAACTTTAGACACAGTATCATTTACAGAAATCGAGAAGTTACGATCTGTAAATGAATAGTTGTATACTTTATTTAGTTCTAAATTTGGTTTTACCTGAACAGATTTCTCTTCAAAATTTACCTGCCCAAAAATAGCAGGAGAATATAGTAAAATCAAGGTAAATAGACTTGTTTTCATTCTCTTCAATAGTTGTACAAATATAGAATGATTATTGAATATCTACGTTATTTATTGCACGAATCATTGTGTCGACAGGCTTAGTTTCTGAAATTTCTTTTTCCATCAAAGTACCACCTATTTCTTTCAGCTTTTTCACCTGAGGAATAAAGCGGTTTTCAAGCGATCCGATCGCTTTATTATAACTTTGTGTTGCCTGATTTAAATTATGACCAACTGTGGCTAAATGTTGAATTAAAACGTTTACACGATTGTATAATTCGATTCCAGCATCGCGCATTTGATATATATTTTCTGCAACATTTAATTGTTGCCAGCTAAACGCAATTGTACGAAGCATTGTAATCAAAGTAGTGGGTGTTGCAATAATTATTCTATTGTTTAGAGCATCTTCTATCAAAGTTCGCTCCAATTCTAAGGCTGCACCAAAAGAACTTTCAATTTGTAGATACATCACCACATAATCTGGTGCTTCGGTATATTGATTCCAATAGGCTTTAGAGCTTAAATTCTTTAGATGTTCGCGCACTGCTTTTGCATGTAGTTGCAAATGATGTTTCCTTTGGGTTTCATCTTCCGTTTCAAAAGCCATCATATACTGGTTCAATGGAACTTTAGAGTCCACGATTACTTTACGATTTCCTGGAAGATTAACAATTAAATCGGGACGAAGTAAACCATTTTCAGATTGTACAGAAGTTTGTTCTTCGAAATCACAAAAAGATGACATGCCAGCAAATTCAACAACACGACGCAAACCTATTTCACCATATTTACCTCTTGTGTGCGAAGTTTTAAGTGCAGAAACTAAGGTGTTGGTTTCTTTTTGTAATTTATCCGTTGTGCCACGCATCGAATCTAAGAAAACTTTTATTTCTGAATATGCACCTTCACGTGCCTTTTCAATTTCAGAAATTTTTCCATCAAATTTATTCAAGCTTTCATTCAAAGGTTTGATCAAAGAATCAATGGCTTGTTGACGTTTTTCCAAATCATTCTTCGAATCAGAAAAGTGTTTGTCTAACGTCGTTTTTGCTAAATCAAGAAATTGTTCATTATTACTTCTCAAAACTTGAGCTGATAGTGCTTCGAATTGCTCTTTTAATCGTTCGTTTGTTTCAAGCATAAATGATTTCTGTTCTTCAACTGCTTTTATCGCTTCTTGATGACGGACGGTTAATTCCGTATTTTTTTCGCGTTCTTTTTGCCATTGATCCAAATTGAAATTGGCATCATCTTTTATTTCGATAAACTCACTTTTTAACGATTCATATTGTTTCTGAAGTTCTTGGTATTTTATTTCATTTCCAATTATGGCTGAATTTGCTTTAGATTTAGCATATAAAAAACTGATTACAGCACCAATGATAAAAAAAAGAAGGGCTGTTAAGATAATTGCGCTGTTCATGGATGATAAATTTAGAACAAAGGAACGATTTTATCCGACATAAGATGTCGTTAGTAGATTTTATTTAACTTAAAAAGACTTTCTAATTATAAAATAAGAAGCCTCTCGTTGCAAAACGAGAAGCTTCTTGTTAGCTGATAAGAAGCTTCTTGTTTTTAATTATGTTATTTTATAGAATCGTTTGATACGTTTCGTAGATTATCTTTTGTCTCGAAGATGGAGTTTTTGATGATTTGAGAACTTTCATTTAGAATAGGTAAAATTTGACTTTCGTCTTTTGTTTCTTTAAAACCTAATTCTAAAATTGGATCTGCGTAATACAAAACACTTGCGGATAATAATAATGAAATAATTAATCCTAAAGCTGCTCCACCAAATCGATTTATGATTCCTAAACCAATTGCTTCGACGGTTTTTTGCGTGATACTTGAGGCTAACTTTATGGTGAAAAAAGCTAACGCAAAGGTGATTATTAAGGCAACTATTGAAGTTAAACTATCAGCGACGATATTGTAAGCATCGACATAAATTTCAATGATTTGATAAAATTTAAAACTTAACCAAATTGCGACAAAAAATCCGACTAAACCAATTAATTGTGAAATAAATCCTTTGAAAAATCCATTGATAAACCCCAAAGCTAATGCAATTAGGATGAGGATATCAAGTTGATTAAAATCTGACATTAAGCGTTTTGTAATTGATGCTTTTCAGCGATTTTTTTCAAGGTACCGATTAGAATATCAATCTCCTCTTTAGTTGTTTCATACGAATACGAAACACGTAAAGGTGTCATTTGATCGATTTCTTCTTCTGTATATAATGTTTGCATGACTAATGAAACTTTAGCTGCACCAGAACTGCATGCACTTCCTTGAGAAACTGCGATACCTGCCAATTCTAATTCGAAACCAATTAATGTGTCGTGAAATGGTAATTTGATGCTTAATAAAGCGTATAAACTTTTGTCTAAATCTTCAGAAAGTCCGTTAAAAGCGACACCTGGAATTGCTTTTTTTAATTGATCAATCGTATATTGTTTGATTTCTTTGATGTGTTTTACATGTGCTTCTAATTCATCTAAAGCCAAGTCTAATGATTTTGAAAGACCAACAATTCCGTACACATTTTCTGTTCCAGAACGTAAACCTCTTTCTTGTCCACCACCAGCAATCAATGGTTTGATATGTGATGCTTTTTTAGCATACAAGAACCCAGCACCTTTTGGACCATGAATTTTATGAGCAGAGCAAGAAGCGAAATCCATTCCCAAATCTTGAAAATCTAAATCATAATGACCAACAGTTTGTACTGTGTCGGTATGGAATAATGTATTATTTTCTTGACACATTTTAGAAATTGCTTTCACGTCTGTTAAGTTTCCAATTTCGTTGTTTGCATGCATTAATGAAACCAATGTTTTTTTAGATTGATCTTTTAATACTTCTTCTAATTGAGCATAATCGATATTTCCGTCTTTTAAAATATTCAATTTAACGACTTCAATATTGGCTCTATTTTCAACGTCTTTTACGCTTTCTTGCACACATTTGTGCTCCATATCAGATGTAATGATTCGAGTAACGCCCAAATCATTAATACAAGAACGAATAATTGTGTTGTTAGATTCTGTTCCACAAGAAGTGAAATAAATTTCGGCAGGAGAAACGTTTAATCGTTGCGCAATATTTTTCCTTGACATTTCGATCAATGCTTTGGCTTCTCTACCAAAAACGTGAGTAGAAGATGGGTTACCAAAAACGTTTTTCATCACATGAGCCATTTCGTCTACTACTTCTGGACGAATTGCTGTTGTTGCTGCATTGTCTAAATATACTCTTTGCATTATCGATTATTTTACTGTATTAATTAATTATTGGGTTTTGATCAACAAATTTAAGTAAAATGAAACGATTGAAAAAGTAAATTGTTATTTAAAACGCATTAGATCCGAAGTTAAAAATCGCCATTCAGGCGTTAATAGAACGCCTTCTTTTGCCATATACCAAGGAGATATTAAATCATTGCTTGGATTCGTGATAATTTGTAAATCTTGGCTTGGATAATAGCTTTGCGACAGAATAAAGAGTTTGTTTCCTAAGTTATCTTCAGCAAGATCCATCACGATAACAGCATGATTTTTTATACTTCCTTTTTGCAAGAAAACATCGCCTATTTGTAAATCTTTGAGGTTGATAGGCTTCATTAACTCAGACATGGTATTCGAATTGGTGTTTTCTAAGTAATATTGTAAATATTCAATGTATTTTGAATAAGAATGATCGCCATCTACATATTTTGAATAAGGAATTGGTTGAGTTGAAACTTTTGCCAATTTATCCATTTCAAGATATTTTTTGGAACGATAAAAATATTCCAAGCGCAAGCTCATAACTGCATTTGCATTAAACTGAACATTTTTTTTGGGTTGTTCTAAATCTAAAACTCCAACATAAATATTAGGATTAGGTTTTTTTTGACCGTCAAAAGTATAAACGGGGGTATTACTATTTTTAAGCGAAATATTATTTAACCATTTTCCAAAGTTATTATAATTTTGATTTCTTAAGAAATTTGGAGGCGTATCAAAACGTTTAAAAATCTTCAATTCACGAGGATGAATGATACTATACTCTTCATTTTCTATTAATTCATTATTCGTAGAAGATTTTAGAATATGTGTATTACAAGAGGTGAAAAGAGTAAATATTAATATAAAACTTAAAAATTTCATTGAAACAGAAAAAAAACGTGCTATTCTTTGGTTAAGAGTTGAATTTGATCTCTCAACTCGGCTGCTTTTATAAAATCTAAATTTTTTGCAGCTTTTTCCATTTCCTTCTGCAATTTTTGTACCAACTTATCTTTATCTTCGGTTGAATAGTTTTCATTAATTTCCGCAGCTTGCTGAATCAAATGTTTTTGTTCGTATGGATTTTCTTCAAATTCTGCTGCCGCTAAACTTAGCTTTGTAATTTTTTTGTTTAGTGCTTGTGGAACTTTATTGTGTTCTTTGTTGTATTGCATTTGTATTTCACGACGACGATTAGTTTCGTCTATCGTTAATTGCATACTGTCTGTTATACGATCTGCGTACATAATCGCCAAACCGTTGATATTTCTCGCTGCACGACCAACTGTTTGTGTTAACGAACGATGACTTCTTAAGAACCCTTCTTTATCAGCATCTAATATTGCAACTAAAGAAACTTCGGGTAAATCTAAACCTTCTCTCAAAAGATTAACACCAACCAATACATCAAATAGTCCTGTACGCAAATCAGCCATAATTTGAACACGTTCTAAAGTGTCAACATCAGAGTGAATGTAGCGACAACGAACGCCGTATTTTGTTAAGTATTTCGTTAATTCTTCTGCCATTCGTTTGGTTAAAGTTGTCACCAAAACACGTTCGTCTAACTCAACACGTTTATTGATTTCTTCCATCAAATCATCTACTTGGTTTTGTGTAGGACGAATTTCGATAATTGGATCTAATAATCCTGTTGGACGAATGACTTGTTCCACAACAATTCCTTCTGATTTTTCTAACTCGTAATTTGCTGGCGTAGCCGATACATAAATCACTTGATTTTGTAAAGCTTCAAATTCTTCAAATTTTAAAGGACGATTGTCCATTGCAGCTGGAAGTCTAAAACCATATTCGACCAAATTCTCTTTACGAGAACGGTCTCCTCCGTACATGGCATGAACTTGAGAAACTGTAACGTGAGATTCGTCGATGACCATCAAATAATCTTCAGGGAAATAATCTAACAAACAGAAGGGACGAGTTCCAGGTTCGCGACCATCTAAGTATCTTGAATAATTTTCTATTCCAGAACAGTATCCTAATTCTTTGATCATCTCCAAATCAAATTCTGTGCGTTCTTGCAGACGTTTAGCTTCGAGATGTTTTCCAATTTCTTTGTAATAATCAACTTGTTTTCTTAAATCAATTTGAATATCAGCAATAGCGCCATTTAAGGTATCTTTAGAAGTTACAAATAAATTAGCAGGATAAATATTAATTTTATCTAATTTGGTAGAAGTTTTACCTGTTTCAACATTAAAAACTGAAATTTCTTCGATCTCATCTCCAAAGAAATTAATTCGAATTCCGTCATCTGCGTAAGCTGGAAAAATATCTAACGTATCGCCTTTAATTCTGAAATTTCCGCGTTGAAAAAGTCCTTCAGTTCTCGAATATAATGCCTGAACCAATTTATGTAAAAAAGCTGTTCGGGAAATAATTTGTCCAGTTTCAATCTGAATTACATTTTTATGAAATTCTGTTGGATTTCCAATTCCATATAAACACGAAACCGAAGCGACTACTAAAATGTCACGACGACCAGAGAGTAGAGAAGAAGTTGTACTTAATCGTAATTTTTCGATTTCTTCGTTAATTGATAAATCCTTTTCGATATAGGTTCCTGAAGAAGGGATATAAGCTTCGGGTTGATAGTAATCGTAATAGGATACAAAATATTCGACTGCGTTATTCGGAAAAAACTCTTTGAATTCCATGTACAATTGAGCTGCTAACGTTTTGTTATGCGCTAAAACCAAGGTAGGGCGTTGAACATCTTGTACAACATTGGCAATCGTAAATGTTTTACCAGAACCAGTGACACCTAAAAGTGTTTGATAACGATCATGACTAAGAATACCTCTTGATAATTCTTCGATAGCTTTTGGCTGATCACCTGTAGGCTTGAATTCAGAATTTAATTGAAATTGCATTCTACAAATTTACAAATAATTCAGTTAAAAATGAGTGTTGAGAAATGTTGGTTTTAAAAGAAGAAACGGATAAAAAAAATAAAAAGGCGACTTTAAGTCACCTTTTCATCAAAACCACAAAAAAATGAGAAAACTGTTTACTTAGTAAACAAACTTCCTTCCATTATTACAAGCTATTGCCCGCTATAACCATTGCAAATATAGGTCGGTTTTTTGTGCGTGCACAATAAATGATAATACTTTGTTTTATTGGTGTCGATAAAAGATATCTATAATAATGTTAAAACGTCTGATTACAACGTTTTCGTAAAATCAAATACATTTAGTAGTGTCAATTTTACACTAGCGAATTTTCGCTAAATTCCATAAGTTTTCTAATTCAGAAATCGTCAAATCGGCAATGTTTTGATTATTTTCTTTTGCGATTTCTTCTAACTTTTGAAAACGACGGATAAATTTTTTGTTCGATCGTTCTAATGCATCTTCTGAATTAATTCCATTGAATCGTCCATAATTAATTAAAGAAAATAAAATATCGCCAAATTCCATCTCTTTATCCAAAGGATTTTCTTCGTTTTTAAATTCGTTAATTTCTTCTACAATTTTATCAAAAACTTGTTCAGAATTTTCAAATTCAAATCCAACACCTTTTACTTTGTCTTGAATTCGATAGGCTTTTACCATTGCTGGGAGAGAAGTAGGAACACCAGAAAGGACAGATTTGTTTCCTTCTTTTAATTTGATTTGTTCCCAATTTTGAAGTACTTTTTCTTCAGTATTTGCTTCTACATCTCCATAGATATGCGGATGACGATGAATTAATTTGTCACAAATACCATTTAAAACATCAGCTACGTCGAAGTTTTGTTGCTCTGATGCTATTTTAGAATAAAAAACCAGGTGAAGAAAAACATCACCTAGTTCTTTTTTTATTTCATCCGAATCTTTTTCGATAATGGCATCCGAAAGCTCATAAATTTCTTCTATAGATAACGTACGCAACGTTTCCATCGTTTGTTTACGATCCCATGGACACTTTTCACGTAATTTATCCATTATATCTAACAATCTTTCGAAAGCTCGTAATTGATCTTTACGTGTATTCATTTCTAATTATTCAGCGTCTTTATCTTTTTTAGCTGTTGTTTTTTTAGCAGCAGTTTTTTTAGCTGGTTTTTCTTCAGCGTCTTTTTTGTCAGCAGCCTTTTTAGCAGGAGCTTTCTTTTTTGGTTTTTCTTCAACAGCAACTTCTTCTTTAGCTTCTTCTATTACTTCAGCAACAGGAGCTTCTTGTGCTTGTTGAGCAGCCATTGCAGCTTCTACAGCAGCTAAGTCGATGTTTAATAATCCATTTTTGTGTAAGATATTATACCATTGAAATAATTTTTTCAAATCAGAATCATAAACTCTTGAATCGTCATATTCTGGTAAAACTTCTTCCATATATTTACGCAATTCTGTTCCAGAAGATTTGTGATCGATTGTTTCTCCACCGTTTTCTTTCTTGTAAATTCTGAAGAAAACTTCTGCTAAAGGAAACTCTTGTGATACACCGTAAATTGCTACATTGTCTAATAAACTAACATTGTAGTTAGATGCGATTGAGATTTTTTTACCTTTTTCTAAATCTTCAACAACGAAACCTCCTCTTGTTTGAGAAATTAAACGGTATAATCCTGGTTTTCCTGAAATTGCGATAACTCTTGATAAATCCATATTCTATTATGTTTAAGGGTCTATGAAGGGAATTTCATTTTGTAACTCGTGTTTACTTTCCCTTTTGTTATATTTTTTAATTTATTACTTATTAATTTCTTTTTAAAGCTCGAAATATAGTCAATAAAAAGCTTTCCTTCCAAATGGTCGTATTCATGTTGAATAACACGAGCACGAATATCCGAAAAAGTTTCGGTATGTTTTACCCAATTTTCATCAAAAAATTCTAATGTTACCGATTCTGGACGTGTAACATCTTCATGGATGTGAGGAATACTCAAACATCCTTCTGTAAATGCCCATTCATCTCCTTCAGAACTGCTGATTTTTTTAGGATTGATGAAAACGCGTTTAAAATTTTTCAATTCTTCTTTTACATCATCATAATCTTCATCCTCTTCGAAAGGTGAACAATCAACGACAAATAAACGTATATTTTTTCCGATCTGCGGTGCTGCGATACCAACTCCATTCGAGTCGTACATTGTATCGAACATGTTTTCGATCAGTTCGTGTAGATTTTTATAATCTTGATCTATATCTTGTGAAACTTTACGTAAGACAGGATCTCCGTAAGCTACAACTGGTAATACCATTTTCTGATCTTTTTTTATTAATTTATCGGCAAAGATACGATTTGTTATAGTTTATGTGATAAAAATGATTGTAAAATTATTACAGCACTCACTTTATCTACCATACCCTTTTCTTGACGTTTTTTCTTTTTCATTCCACCTTCGAACATAGCTCGCGAAGCCATTTTAGAAGTAAACATCTCATTTTCACGATGAATTTTAATCAATGGAAATTGTGCTGAAAACTTTTTTAAAAAAGGTTGTATTTGATTTTCAATCTCATTTAATTCTCCTGAAAAGCGAACAGATAATCCAACGACAAGGTCAGAAACGTTTTCTTTCTCGATATATTGTTTCAAGAAATCCATCAATTTTGAGGTTTCAATGGTATCCAAAGGCGAAGCTATAATTTGCAATTCATCGGTTACGGCAACGCCTGTTCTTTTTCCTCCGTAATCTAACGCTAATATTCTTGACATTTGGCAAATTTATAAAAACGATTCAATAATAAATAATCTCTATGAAATCCCTTGATTATAATTTTTATATTTGTGGCTATTATTAATAAAGATGGAGAATTTAAAACAAATCATAGAGAAAGCTTGGGACAATAGAGAATTGTTACAAGAAGATGCAACACAAGCAGCAATTAGAGAGGTAATTGAGTTGATTGATAATGGACAATTGCGTTGTGCAGAACCAGTAGCAGATGGTTGGCAAGTGAATGAATGGGTGAAAAAAGCAGTTGTTATGTATTTCCCTATTCAAAAAATGGAAACGTTAGAAGCAGGAATTTTTGAATACCATGATAAAATGGAATTGAAACGTAACTATGCTGAAAAAGGAATTCGTGTTGTGCCAAATGCTGTTGCTCGCTATGGTGCGTATATTTCTTCTGGAGTTATTTTAATGCCTTCTTATGTAAATATTGGAGCGTATGTTGACGAAGGAACAATGGTGGATACATGGGCAACTGTAGGTTCTTGTGCACAAATTGGTAAAAATGTACACTTATCTGGTGGTGTTGGTATTGGAGGTGTTTTAGAGCCATTGCAAGCCGCTCCTGTAATTATCGAAGATAATGCATTTATCGGTTCTCGTTGTATAGTCGTAGAAGGTGTACATGTTGGTAAAGAAGCGGTTTTAGGTGCAAATGTAGTGTTAACTGCATCTACAAAAATTATTGATGTTACAGGTGATCAGCCAGTAGAAATGAAAGGATTTGTTCCTGCACGTTCTGTGGTTATTCCTGGTTCTTACACGAAAAAATTTGCTGCAGGCGAATACCAAGTTCCTTGTGCATTAATCATCGGACAACGTAAAGAATCTACGGATAAAAAGACTTCTCTAAATGATGCTTTACGTGAGCACAATGTAGCAGTATAATTTAAAAGCAATTTTTTAAAAAAAATAGCAATCCTCATCAGTTTGATGAGGATTTTTTTATTTCAATCAAACATTATTTAGTAGTTTTGCTGTATAACTATGTTTTATGAAAGTTTTGATTATCCAACACAAAATGATTGGCGATGTTTTAATCACTTCATTGTTGTGCGAAAATATCAAAAAAGCTTATCCACACGCAACTATTGATTATTTAATTAACAGTAACACATTACCAGTTTTAGAAAACAATCCTTACATCGATCATAAAATTATTTTTGACGAGAAAGAAAACAAAGGATTAAAGAAATTGATTCGATTTTCTAAAAAAATTAATCAAAATAAATATGACGTTGTCATAGACGCTTATTCAAAACTACAAAGTTGGATAAATGTGTTCATTAACAACGCACCCAAAAAAATATCCTACAAAAAACCAGGTCGAACATTTTTGTATACCGATAATGTGGTCAAACACAACGAACCAAAATCATATCTTGGTTTGGCAATAGAACATCGTTTGTCATTGTTAAAACCTCTTGGTATTGAAACTCCTTTGGCTACGGCACCAACGTTGTACTTAACAGAAGCAGAAATTCAGAACGCGAAATCATTGTTCCTAAAACATGGAGTAGATTCTTCTCGAAAAACAATGATGATTAGTTTGCTTGGCTCTGATCCTTCCAAAACCTTTCCATTGAATAAAATGGCAAAAATGGTTGATTTTATTGGTCAACATTTCAATGTTAATCTATTATTCAATTATTTTCCAAAACAAATAGATCAAGCCAAAGAAGTTTATAATCAATTGTCTAAAGAAACACAATCAAAAGTTTATTTTGAACTATTGGGTAATGATTTGCGCGAGTTTATTGCGATTACAAATCAATGTGATTTGATTGTAGGAAATGATGGAGGTGCCATAAACATGACAAAAGCGGTAGGAAAAAAATCATTTATTATTTTTTCTCCTTGGATTGATAAAAATGTATGGGCAACTTTTGAAGATGGAATAAATCATACAAGTGTTCATCTGAAAGATTATTTTCCCGAAAAGTTTGCAGATCTAAATAACCGAAGAATAAAAAAACGAGTTAATGAATTCTATTCATTCTTTGATTTTGAATTGTTTAAAGACAAATTACAAAAATTTCTTAATCAGAATGAAATTGAACGACAATTTAAATCAGATAAAAGCGTTGAATTAGAAACTCAAAAAGATTATTCTATAGAATCAATGTCTACTAAAATTACAGCTTTACTAATAACTTATAATGAAGAGAAAAACATCCAACGATATTTAAATCATGTTGGACAATATGCTGAAGAAATAATTATAGTAGATTCTTATAGCACTGATAAAACAGAGGAAATAGCGTTGCAAAATCCTAAAGTAAAATTTGTAAAACGTAAGTTTGATAATTTTACGAGTCAACGAAACTATTCCATTTCACTGGCAAATAACGAATGGGTTACCTTTTTTGATGCCGACGAAGGGATTCCTTCAGAATTGATAAAAGAGATGGTTTCTACTATTAAAAATCAGCCAAAATTTGATGCGTATTATGTTTATAGAAAATTCTTTTTTAGAAATAAACACATCAAATATTCTGGAATGCAAAATGATAAAGTGATACGCTTATTCAGAAAGTCGAAATCGCAGTACAAATCTGAGCGCATGGTACATGAAATAATTGAATGTCAAGGAAATGTTGGTTGTTTTAAGAATAAATTGGATCATTTTACTTATGATAATGAAAAGGAATATCTTGTTAAATTAAATAGCTATTCAAGATTAAGAGCGCAAGAATTAAGAAAAAAAGAACTCAAACCTAATTTTTTTCATTACAAAATAAAACCAGCTTATCGTTTTTTTAATTATTTCGTGATGAGATTTGGTTTTTTAGATGGAAAAGATGGTTATACAATTGCAAAACTACACGCAATTTCTGTTGCGAATCGATACAAATATTTAGACGAAATTTATAGAAATGAGAAGCTATAAAGCGTAGTTCAGCAAAGAAGTTGAAGATTTTATTATACATTTGCGATAGATTATAAAATAACACAATGAAAGCATATGTTTTTCCAGGACAAGGTGCTCAATTCTCTGGAATGGGTAAAGACTTGTACGAAAATTCTGAAATAGCAAAAGAATTATTTGACCAAGCAAATGAAATCTTAGGATTTGATATAAAAATGATCATGTTCGAAGGTTCTGCTGAAGATCTAAAACAAACAAAAGTTACTCAACCAGCAGTATTTTTACATTCTGTAATTTTAGCAAAAACCTTAACTGATTTTAAACCAGAAATGGTTGCAGGTCATTCTTTAGGTGAAATTTCTGCATTAGTTGCTAATGAAACCTTAGATTTTGAATCGGGATTAAAATTAGTGTACAAACGTGCATTAGCCATGCAAGATGCTTGTGAAGCAAATCCTTCTACAATGGCTGCAATTTTAGGTTTAGAAGATAAAATTGTCGAAGATACTTGTAAAGAAATCGAAGGAGTAGTGGTAGCAGCAAATTACAATTGTCCAGGTCAATTAGTGATTTCTGGAGAGATTGAAGCAGTTAATTTAGCTTGTGAAAAATTAAAAGAATTAGGTGCTAAGCGTGCTTTGGTTTTACCTGTTGGTGGAGCTTTTCATTCACCTTTAATGAAATCTGCAGAAGAAGAATTAGCAAAGGCAATTGAGGAAACGACATTCAATACGCCTATTTGTCCAGTTTATCAAAATGTGACAACAACAGCAATTACCGATCCAGCAGCAATTAAGAAAAATTTAATTGCTCAATTAACAGCCCCTGTAAAATGGACTCAATCTGTTCAACAGATGATAGCTGACGGTGCAACTGAGTTTATTGAGGTAGGACCAGGTAACACTTTACAAGGTTTAGTGAAGAAAATTAATAGAGAGGTGTCAACTTCTTCTGCACAAATCTAATAAAAATGAAAACATACCGTTCCAATGGAAAATTATTCCTTATCGGGGAATATATTGTAATAGATGGAGCGAAAGCATTTGCATTGCCCACAAAATATGGGCAATGTTTGTTTGTAGAAGATTCGGCTAAAAATACAAATACGATAAGTTGGAAAGCAACTAAATACGATGACTCGTTATGGTTTGAAGCTGAATTGAGTTTAGATCACTTAGATATTATTTCTTCAACAAATGATCAATTAAGTCAATCTTTGCAAACAATTCTCAAGCAAGCGCAAACATTAAATTCTGATTTTTTTAATTCTAATAAAAGTTATCAATGTTTAACAAAGTTAGAATATCCGCAAGAATGGGGTTTAGGAAGTAGCTCTACTTTAATCGATTTAATTAGTCAATGGATAGATGTTAATCCGTTTGAATTGAATAAGTTGACTTTCAATACAAGTGGTTATGATATCGCTTGTGCACATCATAATAAACCAATTTTGTTTCAGAATAAACCCCGAATAGAGGTGGAAGAATTGGAGCTGAATTGGGATTTTAAAGATAAATTATATTTTGTTTATCTAAATCAAAAACAAGATACACAGGCGGTTGTAGGAAACCATTACAAGAATAAACCAAAAGACTGGCAAATGATTAATGAGCTTTCTGATTTGGTTGTTCAGGCGACAAAGGTTGATAATTTAACAGATTTAGAATCTATTATGGTTGAATATCAAGATCGATTAGGTGCTTTTATGCAAATTCCAAAAGCGAAAGAATTGTATTTCTCGGACTACGAAGGAATTGTAAAAAGTCTTGGAGCTTGGGGTGGCGATTTTGTTTTGGTTACTTATAGAGAAGGGATGAAAGAGTATTTTAAAGAAAAAGGATATGACACGATTATTCCATTTTCTGAAATGATTCAGAATTCTTAAAATTATTTTTTTAATATTTCTAAAATACAGTATAAAAATAAAGGAGAAATTAAATTATTTCTCCTTTATTATTTATTTAACTTAAACAGTTTTTAGCGAAGTTTAATGTCGCCACCATCTGCCATTAAGGTCTGTCCAGTCATATATTTGCTGTCTTCACTAAGTAAAAAAGCCACGATTGGAGCAACATCACTTTGAGGATCACCAAAACGTCCTAAAGGAATTTTTTCTACTACGTGATTATAATCTTCAGGGAAGTTCTCTTTCCATTTCTCAACGCCTGCAGTTAAGGCAAGAGGACAAACTACATTGACACGAATATTATCAGCAGCCCATTCATTTGCTGCAACACGACTTAATCCTCGAATAGCTTCTTTTGCAGCTGCATAACTTGCTTGAAATCTACTTCCTTGCAAAGCGGCACCAGAACCAAAATTAACGATAGCACCTTCTGATTTCTTTAATTCGTTGTAGGCAGCTTTCATAAAATTAAGTGTGGCTCTAAAACCTGTATCAAACGAAATTGACCAATCATCTTCAGTAAGTTCCATCAATGGTTTCTGTCTCGAAACATGGGCATTATTCACTAAACCCGTAAGTTTACCAAATTTAGTTAAAGCTAATTCAACAGCTTTCTGTGCAACAGCTTCTTGAGAAACATCACCTTTCCTTCGTTTTTCTTTTCAATCGCTAACCCAGCTTCTTCATTAACATCAACTGCGATAACAGATGCACCTCTTTTTACAAGTTCACTGGTAATTCCACCACCAATGCCAGCAGCACCACCTGTTACAATAATTATTTGATTGTTTAAATTGTCCATAATTCTTGATTTTTTATTATTTAAATAGTTAAGAGCTTTTAGTAAATTTAAGAAAAAATACAGTATAATATAACTTGTGGGGAAATGTTACTTATTTTTAATTATATAGTAATCATATAAAATACTGCTTGTGTAGCTTAAAACTAAACTTCGATAACTTTATTAGGAATAAAAAAAAAACTTCGGTGAGCCTGTCCTGAGTTTATGGAAGGGTTCAACAAGCTTTACTTCAATGCTTTTTAATATATCTTTTGTCTTCCAGACATGACGAAAGCTTAGTTATTAGCTGATGTTATTCTGTAAATTTTGATTTAAGTGTTTTTTGTTATAAAAATGAAGGACAGAAGTGGACAAAACCTGACCAAAAAAGATGAACAAGATTATATTTTTTATCTGTATTATTTGCCTATTAAGGCTTTTAATTTCTTTTTTCGAGCTTGTTTTCGATGAAATTTAAATTGAAACTCTTCCGTTTTGCTCCACATCGCATTTATTACCTTCTGTTCTGGTTTATGAACGAGTATTGCATATTCTTTCGCCATTATTTCAACCATTTCTTTGTGTGGTGTAAGGCGAGAAAAGTTTTTCATTCTTGTTTCAAAATTCATTGAATCATGAAAATTCATTCGATTCAAATCAACTAAATAAAATTCGTATTGATTATCTCCGATTTGTTTAATTAATGTATTTCCAGGCGAATGATCCAAAAATTCAATTCCAGCTTCGTGTAATTTGAACGTAAAACGAGTAAATTGTTTTAGAATTTCTGTTCTATTTGGCCATTTTTCGTCATGTACCAATTCGCGATAAGTTAAATCCGCATCAACTAATTCACAAAAATAATAACTTTCTCTAAAACTAAGTGTTGATGTATTCTCAATAAACGCAATTGGGTAGGGCGTCAAAAAACCTAAATCGATTAATTTATTCGCATAGTCGTACGAACGTTTTGCTTTTGATTCTCTAAAAAAACGATAGACAAATTTGTTGACAATATTCGGAATTTTGAAAGATTTTATAGTGGCAATTTTTCCCGATTCTAATCTGGTTTTTTTGATAGAATTTCGTGTTCCTTTTGCAATATAATCATCAATCAAATCATAACTGTTTATAATAGATTTGATTTCTTTTGATGTGGTTTGATAATTATTATTTACGACAATTTTTTGTGTCATTTTATAAAATCTTGTAATTAATATAGAATAAAACTATATTTCATTTTAATCTGTCAAAGATATGTTTAATTTTGTTGAAAAGTGTTTTTAATACTATGAATAATTTGAAGAAAGTAGCAGTGGTTATTCCAATTTATAGAGATTTTTTGGATGAATTCGAGAAAAAATCTTTAGAAAGTATTCTTCGTCATTTCAATGATTTTGAAATAATTTTTGCTGCTCCTGAAGGAATGACTATTTCAAGTTATTCTCCTTATTTAAATAGAATAAATCATTACAGTTTTATCTATTTTGGATCTGATTGTTTTAAATCAATCGATGCTTATAATCAATTATTATTAGACGAAAAATTTTACCAAGTATTTACTGCATTTGAATTTATTTTAATTTGCCAGCTAGATGTTTATGTTTTTAAAAATAGTTTAATTGAATGGTGTAATAAAAATTATGATTATGTAGGAGCCCCATGGATTGGTAGTGAACGCAATTTTATAAATTTAACATTCGAAAAAATAAATGAAATAATTCGTTCTTTAAAGGGTAAAAAACTTAAAAATACCGAACGTCTTTTTAAAGTAGGGAATGGAGGTTTTTCTCTGAGAAAAGTGCAAAAATTTGTAGAAATTTCAAAAGAAGAATCCAAACAAATACATTTATTTTTAGATACAAAATCTGACTCAGATTATCATATAGAAGACGTATTTTGGTCGTTATATGTGCCTAAAAAATATCCAAACTTTAAAATTCCTAATTGGAAAGAAGCATTGGATTTCTGTATGGATAGAAAGCCTAAAAAGGCAATGAAATTGAATATAGGACGTTTACCAATGGCTTGTCATAGATTTAACCAACCAATACCTTATCAGTTTTGGAAAAAATTTATAGAATAGTTCCTAATTATAAATTCCTACAATACCTTTGCAAACAAATTTATAAAACAATTAATATGTCAGATATAAACGAAATTGTAGCGAAGCTAAAACAAGGAGAAACAATGCTTTATCCAACGGATACGATTCTTGGATTAGGTTGTGATGCGAAGAATGAAGCTGCAATCGAAAAGATTTATCAGATAAAAAATCGTCCTTCTTCAAAATCATTGATCATTTTGGTTGATTCGCCTAAAATGTTACAAGAAATTGTGGAGGTGCCTGAATTAGCGTGGGATTTGATTGATTTGAATGAAAAACCAATTACCATTATTTACGATAATCCAAAAGGTTTACCTCAGTCATTAATTGCAGAAGACAATACAATTGCTATTCGTTTGACAGAAGACTTGTTTTGTAAAAAAATAATCGGAAAATTAGGTGGGCCAATTGTGTCTACATCTGCTAATTTATCAAGTGAACCTTCGCCAAAAGTCTTTTCAGAAGTGAATCCAACAATTTTAGAACAGGTTGACTTTTATCCCGAAGAAACCAAAACCTTTGTGCCTCAGTTTACTGCGTCAACAATAATTAAATTAGGTCTAGATAACGAAGTAAAAGTTATTAGAGAGTAGTTTTTTATTTCAAAACTTATACTTTTGCAAAATGAAAATCTTAGAAGCCGTATCCAATCCTATTTTTAAAAATGTAGCAGAAGTTGCTGATGAAATTAATCAAGAAACTTATGTTGTAGGAGGATTTGTACGCGATTATTTGTTGAATCGTGGTCAAAAAAAAGACATCGATTTTGTTACTGTTGGAAACGGAATACTATTAGCCAAAGAATTGGCCAAAGCATTAGGAAATACATCACCCGTTTCAGTTTTTAAACGATTTGGAACAGCAATGTTCAAATACAAAGAAATTGATTTAGAATTTGTAGGTGCGCGTAAAGAGAGTTATTCTGAAGATAGCCGTAAACCTCATGTGGAGGATGGTACATTAGAAGATGATCAAAAACGTCGTGATTTTACAATTAATACGCTGGCAATTTCAATGAACAAAGAAAACTTTGGCGAATTGATTGATCCCTTTAATGGAGTAGAAGATTTGAATAACAAAATAATCAAGACTCCATTAGAACCTAATATTACCTATTCTGATGACCCATTGCGTATGATGCGTGCAATTCGTTTTGCTGCACAGTTAGGGTTCGAAATAGAAAAAAAATCTTTTCAGGCAATAATTGATAATGCTGAACGTATTAGTATCGTGTCTTTTGAGCGTGTGATGGATGAGTTTCAGAAAATTATGATGACAGAGAAACCATCTGTTGGATTATTGTTATTGGAACAATCAGGTTTAATGCAACATATTTTACCAGAATTGGTTGCGTTAAAAGGAATTGAAGAAGTAGAAGGACAAAAACATAAAGATAATTTTTACCATACGTTAGAAGTGGTAGATAATATTTCTATACACACCGACAATGTCTGGTTGCGTTGGGCAGCTTTATTGCATGATATTGGAAAAGCAGTTACAAAACGTTTTGATAAGAATGTAGGTTGGACATTTCATTCACACGAATTTGTTGGCTCTAAAATGGTCCTAAAATTATTCAGACGATTAAAATTACCATTAGGACCACAAGTTAAATATGTTCAAAAATTGGTCATGATGAGCTCTCGACCAATTGCAGTTGTAACAGATGACGCAACAGATTCAGCATTGCGCAGATTATTGTTTGATGCAGGAGAAGATTTTGACGATTTAATAACGCTTTGCAAAGCAGACATTACAACAAAAAATGAACGTAAACAAAAACGTTTTAAACAAAATTTTGAAGTTGTAGAACAAAAAATTAAAGATGTTGAAGAACGCGATAGAGTTCGTAATTTTCAACCGCCAATTTCTGGAGAGCAAATCATGGAAATATTTAATATTCAGCCAGGAAAAGAAATTGGAATACTTAAAAATGCCATCAAAGAAGCAATCTTAGAAGGCGAAGTCGAAAATAATTATAATTCTGCCTTAGAATTTGTAATTAATATGGGAAAAGATTTAAATTTGGAACCGAAAAATATTTAGAAAGTGATATATAAAATTCGAGTATTCCTTGATTCAAAAGAGGATGTTTTTAGAGACATAGAAATTAAGGAGAAGCAAACATTATTTACATTGTACAAAGGGATCATAAGTGCCTTTAGTTTACAAGGTGAGGAGTTGGCATCATTCTATGAATTAGATGAAGATGGAAACCAAACAAAAGAAATTCCTTTAGAGGATATGTCTGATGATGGGACAGACGAAACAATGGCAGATTTCTATATCAAAGAAGCTTTTATTAATCAAGGTGATCGTATGGCTTTTGTATATGATTTTATGGAAATGTGGACATTTGTTGCAGAATTAATTTCAGTAGAAGAAAAACCAGCTGTACTTAATTACCCATTAACTGTTTACCGTTTTGGGTCAATGCCTCTTAAAGCGCCTAAAAAAGACATGTTAGTTGATTTAGATGACGAAGATGAGATTGATTTTGCAGAGGATGCTGAATTGAATGATTTACAAATCGACGATGATTTAGACGTAGACGATTTATAAAAAGTAATAAATCGACTTATATATCAAAAAATCTGAATGGAAACATTCAGATTTTTTTTTGTGCTATCTATCAAACGATTGCTGATTATTTTACTTCTTCAACCAACCATTTTTCCGTAACTTGCATCTACTCATAAAAGAAAAACTCTATGAAACAATTCTTGTTTTTACTATTAATTTTAACCAACTCGATGCTTATGGCTCAATCCCCAACGATTGATCAAAAGTGGAAAGAAATTGATCAACAAATGCAGAATGGTCAATTCAAATCTCTCCAACAAAAAATTGATGAATTAAAAACTTTATCAAAAAAGGGGAACAATCAACAAAGTTATTTGAAAGCCTTGTTTTACGAATCAAAAATTAAAGTTGCAACTTCTGATGAAAAAGACGATGTTAACTTCGTTTTTGATTTGTTTAAGAAAGAATTAAACGAAAAATCAAACGTTAATAATGCCATTACCAATTCGTATTTGGCCGATTTGTATCAATTGTATTTCAACGAAAACCGTTGGAAAATCAATAGTCGTACAACTATCGAAAATCAAGCAACAAATGATGTTAGATTTTGGACAGAAGAAACGTTCAATAAAACGATTAATAATTATTTTTCGAAATCAATTCAACCAAAAAATGAATTAATCAATGCAAAATCGCAAGAGTATAAAATGATTTTGAACCTTGCAGATGACAAGAAAAATGCACAAGAACAATTGGATTTAACGCCAACATTGTATGATATTTTAGTCAAAAAATACATCAATTATCTGAATCAAAATGATGAAAAAGACAAAGCAAATCAATTGCTTAATGATTTGGTTCAATTGAATACACAAAAAAATAACGAAAATGCAGTTTTGTATAATGAATTGATTTTAATTGATTCAAAACGTGGTTCGACTTCGGTTCAAGAAATTATTAAACAAAAAGAAATTTTAGCAACTAAATATCCAAAAGCGTGGTATTCATCTTATGTGTACGCAACTTTAGCGACAGATTATTATGGTTTGGAAGAAGATAAATTGGCGAATGTTAAAAAGATATTTGATGTACAGGAAAAGATTGCAAAACAATATCCTAATTCTGAAGAAAAAAGAGTTGTTGACAATTTGGTTTCGAAGATAAAAGCGCAAGAATTAAATGTGTTAGCAGAGAAATATATCAACGATAATCAGAATACGCCCATTCAATTAACGCATAAAAATATAGACAAAGTTTATGTAAAAGTATTGGCTTATAATGCAGGTTTTGATGATAAACAAAAATCGCAAATATTAAATGTTTACAACGAAAATCGAATTACAGAAGCCCAGAATTTTCTAAATAGTCTAAAAGTTGTTGATCATTATACAATTGATGTCAAATCGTTTGAGGATTTTCAAAATCATTCGACAATTGTTAAATTAAATCCACTAAAATCTGCTCGTTATATTGTCCTTTTTTCGAATAATTCTGAATTCAAAATTAACACAAAAGATGACATCGACTATTTAGATATCATGGTTTCTAAATATGCGATTAATTCGTTGAATGATAAACTATCAGTTGTCAATCGCGAAACTGGAAAACCAGAAAGTACTATTTCTGTAGAGTTTTCTAATTTAACAAATTACAATAAAAAGGAATTCAAAACATTGGTTTCTGACAAAAATGGAATGATTCAAATTCCATCTGGTTGGAGAAATTTTCAGTATCGAGTAAAAGATGAGCATACCATTTATTCGACTTATTATTACGATTATGATCGTTATGATGAGGACGACGAAGATTTTTCAGTTCAAATTTTTACTGATCGCGCGATTTATCGTCCTGGGCAAACAGTTTATTTCAAAGGAATTTATTTTACGAACAAAGGAAAAGAACGCCAAGTTTTACCGAAGAAAAAAGTTACAATTTTCTTAGAAGATGTTAATGGGAAAGATATTACAGAAATAGAATTAACAACGAACGAATTTGGTTCTGTAAATGGAAATTTCGTTTTACCTGCCAATGGATTAACAGGAGATTTCAGAATTTATGCAGAAAATGATGATGTAGATGAACTTGGTTCTCATTCATTCAAAGTTGAAGAATATAAACGTCCAAAATTTAAAGTAGAAATTGAGAAAAATAAAGGTGTTTATAGTTTAAATGACAAGGTAAAAGTAGAAGGAAAAGCAATTGCTTTCTCGGGAGCAACTATCGATAATGCTAAAGTTTCGTACCGCGTTTATAGACAAGAAATTTTTACATTTTGGCCTTGGTATCGTTCAATTCCAGTTGGTCGTGGCGAACGCGAAGAAATGACATTTGGAGATACAACAACCGACGCAGAAGGGAAATTTAACTTTGAGTTTGTCGCAAAACCAGCTTCGGAGAAAAAGAAAGATGAGGTAAGAACCTACAATTATTTTATCGAAGTTAATGCTACGGATATCAATGGAGAAACGCAATCAGAATCTTCTTCTGTTAAAGTTGGTGACACAAGAATGACTTTAACTATTGCTATTTCTGAGAAAACGAAAGCAGATGAATTAAATTCGTTCAACGTTGAAGTGAAGAATTTGAATGATGAAAAATTAGATGGTAAAGGACATATCGAAATTTATTCGTTAAACGCGCCAAAAGAAATAGTTCGTCGTCAAAAATTTACAACAGATTACAATTTTTATTCGAAAGAAGAATTCAAAAAAATCTTTCCGAATGAACCTTACGGTGACGAAATGAATCCAAAAACATGGACAACAAACCAAAAGGTTTTCGAAAGTGATTTTGATACAAAAATTTCAGATGAAATTAAATTCAATCAAGCTTCAAATTTAGAAGAAGGTTATTATGTCATCAAAGGTTTTGTGATGGATGGAACACAAAAAGTTGAGGTGGATAAATTGATTTATGTTTCGAATGAAAAGAAAGCAAATGAAATTAAAACACTTTTAGCTGTTTCGCCTAATAAATCGACTTATGCTCCAAAAGATGTTGCAAAAATTGAATTTAAATCTGGTTCAAAAGATACGTATGTGTATTATGAAGTAGAAGCGAATCAAACAATTATTGAGAAAGGTTTCTTGGATTTAAGTGAAAAATCAGTGGTAGAAATTCCGATTAAAGAAGAATATCGTGGCGGAATTTATGTGAATTATGCGATGACGAAATTCAATGATGTACGAACAGGAAGTCTTAATTTGGCAGTTCCGTTTACCAATAAACAACTGAAAGTTTCGGCTGAAGTTTTACGTGATAAATTGACGCCAGGCGCAAAAGAAAAATGGCAATTAAAAATCGAAGGTCCAAATAAAGACAAAGTTTCGGCTGAAGTTTTAGCAAGTATGTACGATGCTTCGTTGGATCAATTTGCGTCGAATTCTTTAGATTTTAATGTATATAATTTCACAAATTCAAGAAGAAATAATCCATTTAATCTCTATCAATTTTATTCAACAAATCCTTCTCGAGCAATTTATTATCGTACAAATTATGATTTTTATGCAAGAGGATATGCAGGATTAGATCTTAATTTATTTGATTTTGGTTTCAATCAATACCGAATGAATCGAATGATGAGAAAATCTGCTGCACCAAATCAGCCTTCTACAATCACAGAAAGAGTTGAAGGAATTCAAATGGAACCTGCTGCTGATGTAAGTTTAGAAGGTTCTGTTGTAACAGCTTTAGGAATTACAAGAGATAAAAAATCTTTGGGATATGCATCTTCTGATTCAATTTCAATCAGAGGAATTTCATCTTCTGATAATCCAAACGCACTTTACGTTGTAGATGGAGTTGTTTATGATAAAGCTCCAGAGCTTAATTCAGATGATGTTCAATCAATCAATGTGTTGAAAGGTGAACAAGCAACAGCTTTGTATGGCGCAAGAGGAGCAAATGGAGTAATAATTATTACGACGAAAAAAGGAGCAAACGCAGCTTTAGATCAAGTAAAAGCACGTACAAACCTAAATGAAACAGCCTTCTTTTATCCAAACTTAAAAACGGATGCAAAAGGAAGTGTAATTATAGAATTTACAACGCCAGAAAGTTTAACAGAATGGAAGTTTATGGCGATTGCACATACACCAGATCTAAAAACAGGTTATTTAGAACAAAATGTTCGTACGCAAAAAGATTTGATGGTGGTACCAAATATGCCTCGTTTTTTACGAGAAGGAGATAAAATTTCGGTTTCATCAAAAATCAATAATTTATCAGATAAGGTATTAAACGGTTCTGCGAAATTGATGTTATTTGATGCGTTTACCAATCAACCAATAGATGCGCAATTTAAGTTGACAAATGCTACTCAGAATTTCTCTGTTGCAAAAGGAAGTTCGGATCAAGTGACATGGACAATTGATGTTCCGAAAAATGTACAAGCGGTTGTTTATCGTGTGGTTGCTTCTGCTGGAGATTTCTCGGATGGAGAAGAATCGGCTTTACCAATTTTAACAAATCGTATGATGGTAACAGAAACGTTACCAATTTACGTCAAAGAAGGTCAAAATAAATCGTTCCAATTTGAGAATATGATCAACAATAAATCGACTTCGTTGGATCATTTCAAATTAACGTTTGAGATGACAACCAATCCAATTTGGTATGCCGTTTTCTCGTTGCCTTATTTGCGCGAATATCCTTACGAATGTGCAGAGCAAGTGTTCTCACGTTTATATGGGAATATGATTTCGGAAAAAGTGATTAATTCGAATCCAAAGATTAAAGCTGTTTTTGATGATTGGAACAAAAAGGGTGAATTGAAATCAAAATTACAATTGAACCAAGAATTGAAAAATATCATTTTAGAAGAAACACCTTGGGTAAAAAATGCGGAAAGCGAAGAAGAGCAAAGGAAACAAATTGCGGTTTTATTTCAATTGAATCAAATGCAAACGGAAATGAAATCGGCTTTCCAAAAATTATCAGATAAACAACAATCAAATGGAGGTTTTGCTTGGTTTGATGGAGGCCGTCCAAACGAATATATTACAACTCATATCGTTTCAGGATTCGGGAATATGAAGAAAATGGATGTAAACTTCAAAGCATTTGAAATTGATGTAAATCCATTAATCAAAAAAGCAATTCAGTATATTGATAACGAGAATTTAAATCGTTTCAAAGAATTCAAGAAAGATCAAAAATCATTCAAGAATATCGTTTATTCAGACGGTTTACATTATTTATATGCGCGTTCGTTTTTCTTAGAAGATTATCCGATGTCGAAAAATTTAGAAGAAATGAAAACAGCGATGTTAAAGAATTTAAATGATACAAAATTAGAGTTGTCGTTGCAACAAAAAGCAATGGCTGCAATTGTAATGAATCGTTTTGGAATGCAATCTGCGGCTAAAATTGTGGTCAATTCAATCAAAGAAAAAGCGGTGGAATCAGATGAAATGGGTATGTATTGGAAAGAAAATCAACCGGGTTGGTTTTGGTATCAAGCACCTGTAGAAACGCAAGCTTTTTTGATTGAAGCATTTGATGAAGTTTCGAAAGATGAAAAATCAGTCGAAGAAATGAAAGTTTGGTTATTGAAAAATCGTCAAACAAATCAGTGGAATTCAACAAAAGCAACAACAAAAGCAGTTTATGCATTAATGAATTTCGGAAAATCATGGATAGATGCTGACAAAGGAATTACTGTAAAAATTGGTAATACAAATTTCGATTTAGACAAAAACTCGCAAGCTGGTTCTGGTTATGTGAAAACTTCTTGGAACAAAGAAGAGATTAAACCAGAAATGGGTAAAGTTGAAGTTGCTAAAACTTCTCCAGGTGTAGCTTGGGGAGCGATGTATTGGCAATATTTTGAAGATTTGGATAAAATAAAATCTGCTGAAACTGGAATTCAGTTTAATAAGAAATTATTCGTTAAAACAAATTCAGCAAATGGTCCAGTTCTAAAAGAAATTACAACGTCTACACCGATAAAAGTAGGCGATATTGTAACAGTTCGTTTAGAAATTTCTATCGATCGTAATATGCAATTTGTTCACATCAAAGATATGCGAGCAAGTGGTTTCGAGCCGGTGAATGTGCTTTCTGGATACAAATGGAAAGGTGAATTTGGGTATTATGAAAGTACGCGCGATGCGGCAACTAATTTCTTTTCGGATTATATGCGCAAAGGAACGTATGTTTTCGAATATGATTTGAAAGCGAATAATGCTGGTAATTTCTCGAACGGAATTACATCAATGCAAAATATGTATGCACCAGAATTGAGTGCGCAAAGCGAAGGGATTCGTGTTGAAATTAAATAATCAATTCAATCAATAATTTTAAAAGAGCTGTGAGTAATCTCAGCTTTTTTTTTCAAAGTACTGTGGAGTCTTATGGAGCTCGACATTCTTTATAAAATTATTATTTTTAAACTTATAAAAACATTTGTTAATACAATAACACACAAAAAAATCGCTACAAATTGTAGCGATTTTTTTGTGTGTTATTTTTTTAGAAAGAGATCCGAAAACCTGCTGTAAGATAGAGGTTGTTTGCAAAGCTGAATTATTTCTAATTTCATTTTCTTTTTCAGCAACCATATTAAATACACCATTTAATGTTTGTTGTGTAACATACGCATTCAGGTTTGGTTCTATCTCGTTTCCTGTTAAGGTATTGTATTTTGTGATCAAATTGTTCCAAACTTTATCCGCACCAACTTTACCTAAAGACGCTTCTACTTTTGGTTGAAAAGCGTTTGTTAAATCGGTATTTGTTTTCAGTTTTAAATAATTTGTAGCCGAATTATTTCCACCCAACAAAATATCTTTTGCATCGGTAATTGTCATCGATGTTAAAGCATTTACAAAGATAGGCGCTGCTTCAGAAACAGCATCTTCAGCGGCTGAATTCAATAATTTGATTCCTTTGTCCGCTAAACTTCCCATTCCCAATGAACGCAATGTTTTTTCTACGTTTTGTAATTCTTCTGGCATCAAAATTTTTGCAACTGAATTATTATAGAAACCATTCTTTTAACTCAACGATTTAATTCCATCCGTTAACCCAATCGATAAGGCTTCTTTTAATCCAGAAGCTACGGTTGAGTTTGATAAACCATTTAATTTTGTCAAGGATTCAGCAGAAATAGTTTTTGTTTCTGTTGGTCCATTTACCACTTTTATTGAGTCAACTTTTACAGTTGAGTTATTCTCTTTCGACGTAGTTTGAGAGTTCGTTTTTTCGACCTCTTTCTTTAAAGTTCCAAAAATTGATTTCAAATCTTGAGCACTTGCTTGTACAGTAAAAGCAGAAATCAGTGTTACGCTTAAAATGATTTTTTTCATTTGGTTTTTCTATATTATCTCAGTCGTTATTCAATTTTCTGACCAAACTTTAAAATTCACTTACAAAATGTAATTTTACTGATGGGAATTTTTCTTGTGTCATTTGAATTGTAAAAGCAGAATCCGCTAAGAATACCAATTGATTAAATTTATCTCTTGCTAAATAACGTTGTTTAACGCGTTTAAATTCTAAGAATTCTTCTGATTTATCGTTTTCAACTTCTACCCAACATGCTTTGTGTACAGAGAAATTTTCGTAAGTTGCTTTTGCTCCATATTCGTGTTCCAAACGATATTGAATAACCTCGTATTGTAATGCACCAACAGTTCCAATTACTTTACGGTTGTTCATTTCTAACGTAAATAATTGCGCAACACCTTCGTCCATTAATTGATCAATTCCTTTTTCCAATTGTTTTGCTTTCATTGGATCATCATTGTTAATGTAACGGAAATGTTCTGGTGAGAATGAAGGAATTCCTTTGAAACTGAATTTTTCTCCTTCTGTTAACGTATCTCCAATTCTGAAATTTCCTGTATCGTGTAAACCGACAATATCTCCTGCGAACGATTCGTCAACAATTTCTTTTTTATCTGCAAAGAATGCGTTTGGTGCGGCAAACTTCATGTTTTTACCTTGACGTACGTGAAAATAGTTTTTGTTACGCTCAAATTTTCCAGATACAATTTTAATAAACGCTAAACGGTCGCGGTGTTTTGGATCCATATTTGCGTGAATTTTGAAAACGAAACCAGAAAACTTGTTTTCATAAGGCTCAACAATTCTCAAATCTGTTTCTTTTGATTGTGGAGTAGGTGCAATATCAACGAAAGCATCTAACAATTCGCGGACACCAAAATTATTTAAAGCTGAACCAAAAAATACAGGTTGTAAATTTCCGTCCATATATTCTTGCATATCAAATTCTGGGTAAACACCGTCTATTAAATCGATTTCATTACGAAGATTCTCGGCGTAAGTTGTTCCGATTAATGTGTCTAATTCTGGACTTGATAAGTCTTCAACTTTCGTTGTTTCAGAAACTTTTTGTTTATTATCTCCAGAGAAAATATTGATGTTTTTCTCCCAAATATTATAAATTCCTTTAAATGTTGCTCCAATACCAATTGGCCATGAAAGTGGTGTTACTTGTAGATCTAATTTTTGTTCTACTTCGTCCATCAAATCAAACGCATCTTTTCCTTCACGGTCCATTTTATTAATGAAAACCAATAACGGAATTTTACGCATACGACAAACTTCTACCAATTTGATTGTCTGTTCCTCAACCCCTTTTGCAACGTCAATTACAACAATTGCAGAATCTACGGCAGTTAAGGTACGGAAAGTGTCTTCAGCGAAATCCTTGTGACCAGGCGTATCTAAGATATTAATTTTTTTTCCTTTGTACTCGAATGCTAAAACCGAAGTAGCGACAGAAATCCCACGTTGACGCTCAATTTCCATGAAATCGGATGTAGCTCCCTTTTTAATTTTGTTACTTTTTACAGCCCCAGCTTCCTGAATAGCTCCACCAAATAACAACAGTTTTTCTGTTAAAGTCGTTTTACCAGCATCGGGATGGGCAATAATACCAAAGGTTTTTCTTTTATTTATTTCTTGTTCTAAAGACATCTTAATCAAATTTTCAGGTTGCAAAGATAGTTTATCTCGCGAAAATTAGAAACATTATGAACAATAGAATATTCTAACCTAAATTGCGTTATTCTAAAAATAGTTGACGAAAGAATTATGAAAAAGATATTTTACTTTTTACTGTTGATGTTAAGTGGGTTTGTTTGGGGGCAACATCCATTAACTCGAATAGATCCTAATGAATTGAATTTTTATAATATTCCATTAACTCTTAAAACTGTTGACTTAAAAACAACAACAAGTTGTGGAGGGAGAAATGATGGGAGAACTCATGCCGCTATGTTATATTTTAAAGCAGATTACGATTTGGATTTAAAGTTTGATTTAATAGGTCAATTAAGTAGTGATTATGCAATAATAGTTTATAAGGTTAAAGATACAAATGGAGATGGAATTCCAAATGAAGTTTTTCAAACTAATACAACAATTACAGCTTTACGATCTATTTATTCTACACATACAACAAAAAGTTTAGAAGAAAATAGCACAGATTTGTGTGAGTTTTATGGAGATTATGGCACTTCTGATGGAAAAGTAAAAAGTTTAGAGTTTGAAGCAAATAATTATGTGGTAATTGCAATACAGGCAAGTCCGATAGCAGGGACTACCCCTCTCTTTAATCTACATTTGAAAATAGCAAAAACAGTAGATAACCTTGTCTTTGACGATCATTGTTATACAGATGATTATTTATTATCAGATGTGAAGACCAAAATTATAAATGATATTAGAGTTTCAGATCCAAGTATAAATGTAGGAAATATACAGTTTTATAAACCAGACAATACATCTACAAACGATAATATAAGTTATGCTAACGGAGTAGAGCAAATTTTGTATGCAAGAGTTTATGACAATTCTGGTAAATTAGTTTATATCTATAAACCTATAAAATTCAAGTTTATTCCTGAATTGATTTATACAATTCAAAATGCTATAGAACAATTTTGTGCACCTCAAAAAAGATTTATAAAAGACTATTTGATTTCAAAAATATCTTCCAGTAATGTTGATCCAGCTAAATATGCAGATTACGAAGTATATGTTGATGATGTAAAGGTTAATGGATTCGTCGATTTACAAAATTCTACAACATATAAAGTGAAATTAGAATATATTGGAACAGAATTTTGTGCAACAACTCAATTTTCTGATGAAGTTGATTTAAAATTAATTAGTTCTAATCCTACTCTACCAGATGGAAAATTTGGAGAAGTTTGTAATGATGAAACTTTAACTGAAGCACAAATTCTAGCTGCTTTAGGAGTTGATATGACTAATTTTAAATTAGTTAATATGCCAGCTACTCCTTACGTTTTTGTTGGAAATGAAGCTAAATTCAACGTTCAAATTGTAGATAGAACAGATGATACTTGTGTAAGTAATGAAGTTGAATTTACAGTTAAAAAGAAATCTAATGTTTCGCTTAATACTTTACCAGATTTTGTTGATTGTCGTAATGAATTTACTTTTGAGGATTTTAGACATAAGATAGATGAAGTAAAAAATGATAATGACATTACTTTAGAGATTAATTATAATGGAACAAACTATGCATACAGTCAATTGCAAAGTTTATATGATTTAATTATAAGTACGACTACACAAAGAGATTTTGACTTTTCCATTACAGGAAATAAAGCGGGTTTTTGTGAAACTACAGTGCCTTTAAAAATAACGTTAAATAATTCTTCTGTTCCTACAGAATCTTTTGATGTTTTATTCAATCCGGGTTGTTTAGGTGTTAATGAAGATTATACTTTTTCAGTAAACGAAATAAAAGAACACATCAAAGGAGAGTTAGGATTTGTAAATATTGCTGATTTTGATATTTTTAACTTAGATAAATCGCCGATTCAACCTGTAAATATATTAGCGAATTCGAATGAAACGTTAATATTTAAAGTAAAAAAAGTTGGTGAAAGCTGTTTTTCAGAATTGATGACTTTAGATTTTCAAACTATTAATCAACCAAATGTTTCGTCTGCAACCTATTCAGATAAATTCTGTGAAGGGGAAACCTTAACAATTGATGATCATTTATTGAGAGATTATTTCGGGGCAAATGTATCTGATTATAAAATTTTTATTGATGGAACAGAATATATTCAAGGAAATCCAATCCCAAAAGTATTAGGTTTTGAAGGTAATCCTTCTTTGAATATTCCGATTGAGTTTAAAAACAGATTGAGTGATACGTGTTCAACGATTGTAGATTTAACTGTTAATAAAAAAGATGATTTAAATGTTAATGATCCTTCATTAGAGGCATATATTCAAGCGAATCCAATTGTTTTTTGCGAAGGAGAAGATGAAGATGCGAAAAATCAAATACAAGCTATTTTAGATTATATTCAAACTAATTATTCTTTAATAAGTTCTAAAAGAAAAGAAGAAATTTTTGCTGAATTTAATTCAGCTCAAAGTTCAGTTGATGTTGATTTTTATAATTCGAGTTATTGTGGTTTAATTACTTTTCAATTAAACTATCAGAAAAATGCTTTACCTAATATTGAGGTTAAAAATCCAGATCCATTGTGTGCAGGAGAAATATATAAGTTAGATTTTACAACACAAACAGGTTATGAGAATTATAACTATCATGTAGAAAAAGAAGATGGAACCGGAGTTTCAGGAATATATACTTTTGATCTTGATGCAGAAAATTATAAAATTACAATTGAAGATAAAAATTCTGGTTGTTCAGTTGTAAAAACTTTAGAGATTAAAAATACAATACCTCCAACAATCAACAAAATAACTATTAACGAAAAAAGTATAATTGTTTCGGCAAAAGGAAATGGTAAATTAGAATATGCATTGTTTGATTCTACTGGAAATGTAATTGTAGATTGGCAAACGAACAACGAGTTAATTATCCCAAATGAAATTAAAGATAATAATTTTACCGTAAGAGTAAAGCTGAATAATTGTGGCGTTTCTGAAAGAAAAGAAGTTATTTACCTTGCGTTACCAAATGTTGTGACGCCAAATAATGATAGGTTTAATAATGTTTGGCAACCAATGACCAAGAATGGTAAAGTTAACGATACCTCAAATTCGTATAAATTGATTATTTTTGACCGTTACGGAAAACATATTTTATCACAAGAAGGAATTGGTATAATAGAATGGGACGGAACGCATAACGGAAAACCAGTTGCAGACGGAACTTATTGGTATTTGTTAGAATTCTCTAAACAATCAGAGGATTTGCAAGTTTTGTATTCTGGTAGTATATTAGTTAAACGTAAAATCAATTAATTGATTGAAACATATTTATGAAAAAAATAACACTATTCATATTAACGCTATTTTCACTTGCTAAAGTAGAAGCACAACAAGGTTTACCATTTTATAACCATTATTTAGTGAGTGATAGAATGTTAATCAACTCTTCTTATGCAGGACAAGATCCAAATGTTATTTCGATTACAGGGACACATCGCAATCAGTGGGACGATTTACCTGAAAGTCCAAGTACACAAACGGTAAGCGCACACGGAATTATTGTCGATCGTTTGGCGGTGGGAATGCAGTTTTTTAACGATAGAAATGGAGCAGTTAAAATGACTGGATTTGGAATTAATGCAGCTTATCACATTCCAATTGATGACAGAGGTTATGACGGTGATGAAATCAATGTGTTTTCTTTTGGAGTAGGAGCGTCGAATGTTTCGCAACGTTTTGATTATTCTAAAATCATTGCAGAAGATCCTTATGATCCAGCTTTGCAAGAAGATAAATATTCGACCTATTTCGCCAATTTAGGACTATCTTTCAAATACGCAGGTTTCTTTGCAGGAGTTTCAATTTTGGATATTCCATTGAGTCAAAATGTGTATTATGTGAATAATGTAGAGCCTTTACCAACGTGGTATTACATTAATTTAGGATACAAATGGAATGTTGCTGAAGGTATTGCTTTAGAGCCATCGGTGGTTTATAATTTAAATTCAAATTCAGAACGTCATTTGGATATTAATCTAATGTCGCACATTAGTTTTGGCGATAATAATCAAGGTGTCGATATAGGTGTAGGATACAAGCAAGGGATGGATGCTCAAAATAGTAATCCTCTATTTATTTCGCCTATTCTAAAGTTTAAAGTAGGTTCTTTAAAAGCAGGAATTTCATACGATATTGGTTTGTCCGATTATCAAGTGGATGGACGTAAGAACGGAATGTTATTTAGTTTAGGTTTCGATTTACAAAATCCTTGGGGAGCAAGATTTGATTAATGATTTAAGTATAAAACACTAAACAATTATACTATGAAATTATCGTTATTACTTTTTATTCTTTCATTCAATATTTATGCACAAAATATTGAAGTTTTGTACGAAAAGTATACAATTTTTGATGCGCAAAAGTCAAATTATTCTATGACTGTAAATGATGTAAAGCTATCAAAATCAGAGGTTGTAAAAAGACTAAATGAACAAATGAAGATTCCAAAAGAATTTAGTTTAATAACCAATAAAGAAATTTCTAATTATAAAGCGTACGAAAAAATTGATAATAATAATGAAGGATCAAGAACAACAAGCTATACATTATCTTCGAATGGAGGAAATGGTGATTTAGTAAAACAATTTGTATCTGGATTTTATTATCATGAAGCTGATGTTTATGGAAAAAAGTTTGTTATAAAGGATACATTGCAAAACTTTAATTGGGTTCTTACGAAAGAAACAAAAACAATAAATGGATTCAATGTTAAAAAAGCTACAGCAAAAATAAAAGATGTTAATTTAACAGCATGGTATGCAGTTGATTTGCCTTATAAAACTGGTCCGGATAAATATCAGGGATTACCAGGGGTAATCTTAGAGGTTGTACAGGTGAATAATGATGATATTAATACTGTGATTTCTTATAAAGCCGTTTCCATAATAGAAAATAAAAAGAATAAATTAGAACTTCCTAAAAAAGGAAAAATTGTTTCATTAGAAGAATATAAAGTCAATTATAAAGAAATTATTGATAAACAGAATGAAATGATTAGTGAGGGGGTTAGTAAAGATTAATAAAAAAACCTTCCAATTCGGAAGGTTTTTGTTATTGTATCGGTTGTTCTAAATTATTAATCTGAACTTCTCTTTTAAATATGTAATAAGGTTGAAGACTTTCGCGCGTCACAATTTTCTGTCCACGTTGCGATCCCACAAATCGCGTAAATCCAGCGCCAATTCCAAAACCAACTTCATTTTTTAGGATATAAATTTCGCGATAAAAAGGATAAACACCATATTTCAAATTCGGAATAGTTGGTAATGCTAAATTTCCTTTATCATCTGCAATGGCTAATATTTTTACCTTTTTTAGGTATTCTTCAACTTTCGGATTTCCTTTGTCGCTCAAAATATTCAAGCCTATAATCCCGATTGCTGTTTTATCTTTTTGTAAATAATCAATCACTTTTTCTGCATCGCCCATTGCATTTACTTTTGCCCCTTTTTCTACTGTTAATTTTAGTTTATCATTTACAGTATTGTAATTGGCAGAGTTTGGATGATCAAAAACAAAGGTCATTTTCGGATCATTTTTATACAAATTATCTTTGATATCTGTAGTCGTAATAGAATTGATTGGATGATCAACAGAAGTGATGAAAACAGTTGCATCCAATGCAATTACAGATGAGATATACTTGGTTGTCGTTTTGTTAAATAAGTGTTGTTCTTGTGCTTTTGTTAACGGTTTACTAACCATTAATAATGGAATTTTACCTTCATAAAAATCTTTGATTGCTTTTTCTTCAATCTCTTCATTTATTGTGATTTTTACATCTGGATAATCAACCATATACATATTTGCTAACGAATTAGCCAAATTTTTAAAACTTGGATCTACAGTCATTGTCAAATTTCCATATTCGTGTAAAGCTCGTTTAACAGGAGTTTTTTGTTCGGCTTTTGTTAATTTTTCTTTGTCTTTACAACTAAAAGTGGAAAAAACGAGAAAGGCTGAAAGTGAAAGTAAACTAATTTTTTTGATCATTTTTATAAGATTTTATACCACGATATACGCGAAAAGCTCCATAAACAATAAATAAAATCCCCATTAACATCGCGTTTGTATCATCTAATTTGACGATAAAAAACTGATATTTCCAAGTAAAAATTCCGATCAAAAAATAACCGAAACCAATCAATCCGTAAACAATACTCTTATTCATAATTCGCCACGAAGTTACAATTTTATTGTGTTAAGATTGACTTAAAACTTAAATTTTATACGATATATATTCATTTTTAGCTAAGTTTTTTTGAGAAATTATTTCTTAAACAAGATGAAACCATCACACTCAAAAATAGAATGCAATGGTTTCAGAAAGAAAAGTATGATTAATTATTCTGCTGTTTGAAATTTGACAGGGATAGAGAAAATTAAATTTGCATCAGAACCATCTTCTAATTTGGCAGGTGTTATTTTTTTACCTTTTCGTAGAATTTGTTTATTGATTCGTTCTAATGCAGATTTAGCTTCTTTTCCTAAATCTTGATTACTTCCGCTTAACGGTTTTACCTGCGAAATTTCACCATTTTTATTCACGACAAATTGCATTTTTGCAACCGCTGTACTCAAATTATTTCGAGATGCAGTTTCACCAAAATCACTTAATTCATATCCCAATTCTTTTGAGATTTTATCGCTCATACATTTTGTTAAAGCGACATTTCCTTTTTTACTTTCATTTTCACAACCAGGATAAATCGCCATTACAGCAGCATTTTTAGCTGTAATTGTAACATTCGTATTGATCACAGGTTTTTCAACTTTTGGTCCTTCTGCAATACTTGTGTTTTGTCCGCCAGTTTTATTTCCTGTGTCACTTACTTCGCCGCCACCAACTTGTCCAGTTGATGCGATTCCTTCTCTATTTTCTGTTCCAAGATCAACACCTTTCAATTCATTAACAGGTTTTATCGTTTCTTCAACTTGAGGATTCTCTTTTGGTGTTGGGATAACATATTTCACTTGTTCTGTTTTCAATTGAATTGTTTTCTCTTCCATCGGAGGATCTTCTTTTGGTGGAGTTACATCTTCTTTTTTTGGAGGTTTTACAGGGTTAAAATCTTCCATATTAACAGTAACTCCAGGAAGATCAGTAGAAATTGTTGTAGCTTTCATTGCTCTGTTATTTGCATAAATAGTTCCTCCTGTAATTAATGCAACAAGACCAATCCCTACAAAAAGAGATTTCATCAAATCGTGGTTGGCCACTTGTCTCAATTGGTACGCGCCATATTCTTTGTTTCGGTTTTCGAAAAGAATGTCTAAAAAAGCTTTGTTACTCATATCAATATAATTTTAAGGTTAATACTTGTTTTTTCTTTATAGATTCATCTTTTAACAAAAAGGTTGGTTGAGGTTTGAAAAATTTTTAAAAAAAGTTTAATTTTATTAAAAAGTCAATTTTATGGAACTACAAATAGAGAAGAAATGTAAACAGAATTGGATGGAAATGAATTCGGTTTCTGATCAACAAAAGTTTTGTGAGGTTTGCTCTAAACGTGTGCACGATTTGGATCATTATTCATTCAAAGAATTAAAAACTTTTCTGAATGATAATCCTGCCGCTTGTGTAAAAATTAAAACTAGAAATTTAGAACAGTTTAATTCTTATGAAGCTTCTCATTCAATTGCAAATCAATCTAAAAAGTGGTTGCAATTTTCATCTTTAGTGGGATTTTTAAGTTTTTCGACTTTAGCAAAAGCGCAAACAGAAAATGATTCGATTGTAGTGCAAGGAATTATTAATGATGGTAATGGTTTTCCAGAATATGATATTCCTGTGAACCTTAAAAATTCGAAAAATATTGTATATACAAATGAAAATGGTGAGTTTAAAATAAAAGTTCCGAAAAACCAAGATTCTTATACATTAGAATATGGTAGTTTTGGAATTAAAGAATTTACTTTTACAAACCCTTCTGTGTGTCAAAATATAAAAACAGAAACTGGAGATGTTCTTTTAGGTGAAGTTGTTTATCATAAGAAATCACTTTTCTTTAGAAAAATAGGTCGCACAATCACTTGGCCATTTCGACAAATTGGGAAGATTTTTTAGTTGATCCATATGTTTTTCGTCATTCTTGTCAATTAATTCAAATAAACTTCTCGTTACAATTGGTGCATTTCGTTGATTAAGTTTATCTTTGTTCCTTAAATTTTTAAACAAATGCCAAGAATACTTACAGGAGTTCAAGCTACTGGAACTCCGCACTTAGGAAATATTTTAGGAGCAATTTCTCCAGCAATCGAATTAACGGAGAAAGAAGGAAATGACTCTTTCATTTTTATTGCTGATTTACACGCTTTAACGCAAATTAAAGATGCGGAAGTCTTAAAACAAAATACGTACGAAGTGGCTGCAACTTGGCTGGCATTAGGTTTAGATCCTTCGAAAGTAGTTTTTTACCGTCAATCTGATGTGACTGAAACAACAGAATTAACATGGTATTTATTGAACTTCTTTCCATTTCAACGTCTTACTTTAGCGCATTCTTTCAAGGATAAAGCAGATTATTTAGCAGATGTAAATGCAGGGTTATTCACCTATCCAATTTTAATGGCAGCTGATATTTTATTGTATGATGCTGAAGTTGTACCTGTTGGGAAAGATCAATTGCAACATTTAGAAATTACACGCAGTGTTGCAGAGAAATTTAATCATCAAATGGGCGAAACATTTGTATTACCACAAGCAGCAATCGACGAAAATATAATGTTGATTCCTGGAACAGATGGGAATAAAATGTCTAAATCAAGAAATAACTTTATCAATATTTTCTTACCAGAAAAACAATTGCGCAAGCAAGTAATGTCAATTGAGACAGACTCTACTCCGTTGGAAGATCCTAAAAATCCTGACACAGATAATGTTTTTGCTTTATACAAATTATTGGCTTCTCCTGCGCAAATAGAGGAAATGCGTCAAAATTATTTGAAAGGTGGCTATGGTTACGGACATGCGAAACAAGCGTTGTACGAATTGATTTTAGAAAAGTATGCCGATGCAAGAGTTCGTTTTGATGAATTGATGAATGATAAAGATACATTGGATGCGTTTTTAGAAAATGGTGCTTTAAAAGCAAGAGATGTTGCTCAAAAGGTGCTGAAACGTACACGAGTAAAATTAGGATTGAAGTAATTTGATCCAATTTTAGTTGGCGATAAATAATATAACTTAAGCGATTGTTAATATTTATATCGTTCATTATTTGAATTCATTTTAAATAAGTATCTTTGCAATATAAAAATAGAATCAAATGATTAAGGTTTCAGAATCAGCAAAAAATAAAATAATTTCACTTTTACAAGAAGAAGGAACTTCTATCGAGGAGTCTTTTGTTCGTGTAGGAGTTACAAGTGGCGGATGTTCTGGATTAAACTATAATTTAGAGTTTACAAAAGAACAAGGTGCAGATGACAAATTGTTTGACGACAACGGTGTTAAAATTTTGGTTGACAAAAAATCATTTTTATACCTTGTTGGAATGACATTAGAATATTCTGGTGGATTGAATGGAAAAGGATTTGTATTCAATAATCCAAACGCGTCTCGTACGTGTGGTTGTGGTGAAAGTTTTGCTGTTTAAGATGAAAAATTTAGCTTTATTTATTTCGTTTATGATTGGTTTTGTTGCTTCGGCACAAAATACAATTGTAGAAAAAGATTTGATGGTTTTTCAACCAACAGAAACATCTAAAAAGTTAAATAAAGCTTATTCAGAACATTTGTTTTTTGGATTGTTCGGAATAAAACCTTTTATAAAAGCGTTGGATTTGAACGAATCTAAAATAAAAACGATTACCATTACCAATGCATCAAATAAAAAAGTAGCTTATAAAGCAACTTATGATGCAAACGAAAACCTTCTTGATTTCGAATTGACAGAAGAGGTTGCAAAGCCTATGAAAGTAAATTATACTTATAAAGATGGTGTGATTTCTTCGGAAACAATCGAGAGAAAAGGAAGTGAAACAAGAACAAATCAATTTTTTTACGACCAAGATAAAATGTATGTTAAAAATGCAAACAAGCTTTTTGATATCGTTTGGTTAGAAGAAGATGTGATGTTAAAAAAAACATATTTAGAACAAAAAATAGGTTTTGAAGACCGATTGATGCACAATTGTAGAATTACTAAATCATTAGGTCAGGACATGAACAAGATTTGTTACAGCAGTTCAACATTCAAAGTGCCATTCAAAATAAATGAATATACGCCTGATGTTGCACCAAAATCAGAGCGAATTAATTTGAAAGAAGGCGTATGGTCAGAAATTAAATTAATTTCATCAAACAACTATCAGATTTTGAAAAATAATCAATCATTATTTGAAATTATTTTGGATCAAAATCAACGATTAAAAGAATTTAAATTTTTAGGAAATAAAGCTGATAAACAGCAACCTTTACAGTTTAATTTTACCTATACATTTTATAAATAATAAGATGAGTAACACAAAATATACAGAAGACGATCTACGTGAAGATCTTGCCAGTCAAAAACAATATGAGTTTGGTTGGACGACTGAGATGGAATATGAAGATTTTCCAGTCGGATTGAATGAAGATATCGTGCGTGCTATTTCAGCCAAAAAAGAGGAGCCTGAATGGATGACTGAATGGCGTTTGGAAGCTTTCCGTGCTTGGCAAAAGATGGAAGAACCAGAGTGGGCAAACGTAACTTATGAAAAGCCAGATTTTCAGGCTATTCAGTATTATGCAGCTCCAAAGCCTAAGAAAGAATTAGCAAGCTTAGATGAGGTTGATCCTGAATTATTAAAAACGTTCGAGAAATTAGGAATTTCTTTAGACGAACAAAAACGTTTGTCTGGAGTTGCTATCGATGTTGTTTTTGATTCAGTTTCAGTAAAAACAACTTTTCGCGAAACGTTAGCGGAAAAAGGAATTATTTTTATGTCAATTTCGGAGGCCATTAAAGAGCATCCAGAATTGGTGAGAAAATATATTGGTAAAGTAGTGCCACCAACAGATAACTTTTATGCAGCTTTAAACTCTGCAGTTTTCTCGGACGGATCTTTCTGTTATATTCCAAAAGGTGTTCGTTGTCCAATGGAATTGTCAACATATTTCCGTATCAACTCTGCAGGAACAGGACAATTTGAACGTACGTTATTGATTGCGGACGAAGGGTCTTATGTATCATATTTAGAAGGTTGTACAGCGCCTATGCGTGACGAAAACCAATTACACGCTGCGGTGGTTGAGTTACTTGTGATGGATGATGCTGAAATTAAATATTCAACTGTTCAGAACTGGTACCCAGGAGATGATAAAGGAAAAGGAGGTGTTTTCAACTTTGTAACAAAACGTGCAGTTTGTGAGAAAAACGCAAAAGTATCGTGGACACAAGTAGAAACTGGTTCTGCTGTAACGTGGAAATATCCATCTTGTATCTTGAAAGGTGATAATTCGGTAGGTGAGTTTTACTCAATTGCTGTAACAAATAATTACCAACAAGCAGATACAGGTACAAAAATGATTCATATCGGTAAAAATTCTAAATCGACTATTATTTCGAAAGGTATTTCTGCTGGTAAATCTCAAAACTCTTATCGTGGTTTAGTGAAAGTAATGAAAAATGCAGAAGGAGCACGTAACTTCTCTCAGTGTGATTCATTATTGATGGGTAACGAATGTGGAGCACACACGTTCCCTTATATTGAAATCGAAAATAAATCGGCTCAATTAGAACACGAAGCAACAACTTCTAAAATTGGTGAAGATCAATTATTTTATTGTAACCAACGAGGTATTGATACAGAAAAAGCGATTGCATTAATCGTAAACGGATTTAGCCGCGAAGTATTAGATAAATTACCAATGGAGTTTGCTGTAGAAGCAAAAAAATTATTAGAAATCTCATTAGAAGGTTCTGTAGGATAGTTTTTACTAATGAGTTAATGTGAAAATTTGTCAATGAGTTAATGATGGAAAAAGATAATATTATTTTAAAATTAACTTTAGAATTTTCACTATTAATTATAGAATATTGTGAAGAACTTGAAATGAATAAAAGATTTGTTATTTCAAATCAATTGTTAAAATAAGGAACTTCAATTGGAGCAAATATTAGAGAAGCTCAAAACGCTGAAAGCTTGAATGATTTTATTCACAAATTTAAGATTGCAGCAAAAGAAATTGATGAAACCAAGTATTGGTTAGAATTATGTCAATTATCTAAAAATTATCCAAATACAGAAAGTTTAACCGAAAAATTGGTAAACATTTCTAAAATTGTGAATAAAATAATAAGTACATCAAAATCAAGATAATTAGAAAATTATCACATTAACTAATTTACAAATTAGATTATGTTATTAAATATAAAAAACTTACACGCTCGTATTGAAGAGCGCGAAATTTTAAAAGGTTTAAACCTTCAAATTAATCCAGGTGAAGTTCATGCAATTATGGGACCTAACGGAGCTGGAAAATCAACTTTATCAAATGTAATTACAGGTAAAGAGGAATACGAAGTGACTGATGGTGAGATTGAATTTAAAGATGAATCTATCTTAGAGTTGGCTCCAGAAGAAAGAGCACAAAAAGGTATTTTCATGTCTTTTCAATATCCTATTGAAATTCCAGGTGTTTCTGTAACAAACTTCATCAAAACTTCGATCAACGAAACGCGTAAAGCGCAAGGATTAGAAGAAATGGGAGCTTCAGAAATGTTGAAATTAATTCGTGAGAAAGCAGATTTATTAGGAATCAAAAAAGATTTCTTATCTCGTTCTCTTAACGAAGGCTTCTCTGGAGGAGAGAAAAAGCGTAACGAAATTTTCCAAATGTTAATGTTAAACCCAACATTAGCAATCTTAGACGAAACAGATTCAGGTTTAGATATTGACGCTTTACGTATTGTTGCGGATGGTGTAAATGAATTTAAAAATGAAAACAATGGAGTGTTAGTAATTACACACTACCAACGTTTATTAGACTATATTGTTCCTGACTTTGTACACGTTTTAGCTGACGGAAAAATCATCAAATCTGGTGGTAAAGAATTAGCTTTAGCGTTAGAAGAAAAAGGTTACGACTGGGTTAAAGAAGAAGCAGGAATCTAAACATTTTGTAAAATGTAAAATGTATTAAGTACAAAGTACTTTTTACTTCTTACATAATACATTAATACAATATCTAAAATGATTGATTTAAAAGAAAATTTAGTTTCTCGTCATTTAGTGTTCAACGAAAAAAATAAGGTTAATAAAGGAATCGAAGGGCTTCGCCAAGAAGCAATCGAAATCTTTAACCAAAAAGGTTTTCCAACACGTAAAGACGAAGAATGGAAATATACAAATCTTGCTCCTTTGTTGAAGGTGGACTATAAATTGTTCCCAGAAGACGAAGTGGCAATTGAGTACAAAGACATCAAGAAATATTTGATTAATGATATTGATACTTATACTATCGTATTCATTAATGGAAAATATTCTTCGTTTTTGTCAAATACAACGCATGATGAAGCAGATATCTGTGTATTGTCAAGTGCAATGCATAAAACAACTCATCAAGCAGTAATCGAGAATTATTACGGAAAAATTGCGCATAAAGATGAAAGCATGGTTGCGTTGAACACTGCTTTTGCAAAAGATGGAGCTTATATTTATGTTCCAAATAATGTTATTTTATCTAAGCCAATTCAAATCGTATATTTCTCTACAGGTGCATCTCAGGAAGCCATGTATCAACCTCGTAATTTGGTAGTAGTAGGTGATAATGCACATGTTCAAATCATAGAAAGACACCAAACGTTAGACGGTAAAGCTAATTTAACAAACGTTGTTTCGGAAGTTAACGTTGGTCGTAATGCAGAGATTCATTGGTACAAATTCCAAAATGATTCTCATGATGTTTCGTTGGTAGATAATACCTACATTAACCAAGAAAGAGATTCTCGTGCCAATGTATTTACGTTTTCTTTTGGAGGTAAAATTGTTAGAAATAACTTAAACTTCTTCCAAAATGGGGAAAACTGTAACTCTGTAATGGATGGAATTACTGTTATCGGAGGAAAACAACACGTCGATCATCATACTTTTGTAGAACATAATTTCCCAAATTGTGAATCACATGAGTTATACAAAGGTATTTACGATGACAAAGCTCAAGGTGTTTTCAATGGTAAAATATTTGTACACAAAGAAGCTCAAAAATTGAATGCTTTCCAACAAAATAATAATGTATTATTATCAGATGGAGCTTCAATCAATACAAAACCTCAGTTAGAGATTTTTGCAGATGATGTAAAATGTTCGCACGGATGTACTGTTGGGCAATTAGAAGAAGAATCATTGTTCTATATGCAGCAACGTGGTATTCCAAAGAAAGAAGCAAAAGCAATGTTGTTATATGCATTTGCAGCTGATGCTTTACGACATGTACAAATTCCACAAATATCTAATCGTGTAAATGCCGTAATTGCTGAAAAATTAGGCGTTAGTTTAGATTTCGAATTATAATTGAATGTACGAAAGTATTAAGTCATAAGTATAAAGTTGTAAGTTTACTTACAACTTTTTTTAAACCTAATACATTTTACAAACTACATAATACAATAAAAAATGTCAATAGATATCCAACAAATAAGAAGTCAATTTCCAATTTTAACTAGAGAAGTCAATGGAAAACCATTGGTTTATTTAGATAATGGGGCAACTTCTCAAAAACCAAAAGTTGTTTTAGATGTTTTAGATGAATATTACGAAAAGTACAATGCAAATGTACACCGTGGAATCCATACCTTAAGTCAGGAAGCAACTGATTTGATGGAAGAGTCTCGTCGTAAAATTCAGAAATTTATCCATGCAAAATATGATCATGAAATTATTTTTACGCGTGGAACAACGGAAGGAATTAATTTAGTTTCAAATTCATTGCGTAATGTTTTGACGGCTGATGACGAAATTATTATTACCGAAATCGAACATCATTCTAATATCGTTCCTTGGCAATTGTTGTGTCAAAGAACAGGTGCGAAACTGAAATATATTCCGTTAACTGCAGAAGGTATTTTGGATATTGATAAATTAGATGATTTATTGACAGATAAAACAAAATTAGTTTGTGTTAATCAGGTTTCTAATGCGTTGGGTGTTGTAAATCCTATCGAAACGATTATCGAAAAAGCGCATGCAAAAGGCGCTTGGGTTTTAATTGATGCTGCGCAATCTGCACCACATACAGTGATTGATGTACAAACATTGGATTGTGATTTCTTGGTTTTCTCTGGGCATAAAATGTATGGACCAACTGGAATTGGAATATTGTACGGAAAAGAAGATGTCTTGAATGAATTACCACCTTTTCATGGAGGAGGAGAGATGATAAAAGATGTAACAATGGAAGTTTCTACCTACGCTTGTTTACCATTCAAGTTTGAAGCTGGTACACCAGATATTGCTGGAATTATCGGACTTGGAGCTGCGGTAGATTTTATCAATTCGATCGGTATGCAAACGATTCATGATTATGAAAAAGAATTGGTAGATTATACCATTCAACGTTTATCAGAATTTGATGAAGTTGTGATCTACGCTAAAGATGCAGAGCATTCTGGAGCGGTTTCGTTCAACTTAAAATTTGATGGCGTACATTCGTCAGATGTCGGTATGATCTTGGATAAAAAAGGAATTGCAGTGCGTACTGGACATCATTGTGCACAACCAATTATGCATCACTTTAATATTCCAGGCACAGTGCGTGCTTCGTTCGCTGTTTACAATACAAAAGAAGAAATTGATATTTTTATTGATGGTTTAAAAACCGCGATTAGAATGTTGGGATAAATATATTTCTAAACTTATTTAGATTATCATATAAAACAATAAAAGGGAAACATCACTGTTTCCCTTTTATTTTAAACGCTAAAGAAGCACAATTTCATCAACTACAATTTCGGTCATATTTTTTGTAGTACCTTCCTTATCTTGGTATTCTCGATAAGTTAATTTACCAGCAACTGCGAGCTGTTTTCCTTTTTCAACATGCTTTTCAATAATACTTACAATTGGTCCATATGCTACGATATTGTGCCAAATTGTATTTTGTACTTTTTCATTTTTGTTGTTTGTGTAACTCTCGTTTGTAGCTAAACTAAATTTTGCGAACTTCTTGTCGTTTTCAAATGTTTTAATTTCAGGATTGTTTCCTACATTCCCAATTAATTGAACTTTGTTTCTTAATGTACTCATGGCGATAAATAATTTAAATTAATGTAAACCAAAATTAAGAAATAAAATTAAAACATTCGTTTTTAAGTATTTAACTTTTATAAAACATGTTCTTTGTACAATCTATCTAATGTTTTATCTAAATTATAAGTCTTTCCAGGATGTGGTCGTGATGATTGAATTGATGAGCTACGCACAGCAGTTAACCATCTAAAACGTTCGGGAGTTTCAAAATTAGAAATAGCTGATTCGGGATGAATTCCTTCTGCTATTTTGGATAAAGCATTCAAATTGCTGTCAATAAAATCAAGGTCTAATTCATGGCAAAAAGCATTGATTCGTTGATCATTGATAAAATATTTGACTTTCAAATAATCTTGCTTTTTCGAAAATAATATCACTCCAACGTTAATAAATTCTTCGCGCTCTACTTTTGGAACTAATCGAAGAATGGCATACTCATATAAGATTTTTTCTGGCATTGTTCGCTTCGTTTATAAATAGTGCTGAATGTTGTAATCGTGTTTTGATAAATGTTTTGTAAACCGTTCTCATTTCTTCAAACGACGCATGTGTTACCTCTGTTTCTAACCATTCATCGGGAATTAAGTCTACAATTTTATCAATAATTTCATCATTTAGTAATGCTTTAAATTCGGTGTCAACTTCTTCAAGTTTTGTTGCATTTTTCAATAAAACATGATCTTTAATTGGTGCAAATGGAGCAATTGCTGCTTTTTCCCAATTGTCCCACGAATGATGGAAATAATAAGAAGCTCCATGGTCGATTAACCACAACTCTTTGTGCCACATCAACATATTTGTATTGCGAAATGTACGGTCGACATTTGTTAAAAAAGCATCTAACCAAACAATTTGAGAAGATAATTTATCATCAATTTTCATTACCGCAGGGTCATAATTGATTGCTCCAGACAAATAATGTAAAGCTAAATTTGTTCCTTCGCTAAATTTTAATAAATCTTGAATTTCCTCGTCTGCCTCCGATTGTCCAAAATATTCGTCCAATAAAGCAAAAACTAATTCAGGAACTTTAAAACCTAAAATACGAGCAATTTCACCTCCTAACAATTCAGAAATTAACATTCGAGGTCCATGCCCTGCGCCTTTAAATTTTATAACATATTTAAAACCGTCATCCGCATCAGCCAATGCAGGCAAAGAACCTCCTTCGCGCAAAGGCTGCAAATAGCGTTCTACAGTAACTGTTCTTAATTCAATCTCATTCATTGCCTAAAAATACGATGAAAAATTTAAAGTAATTTTCACATTAATAATTTTTATATGTGACTAATGTTATGGATTTTTGAAAGTTAAAGGTTTTAAAGAAAAAGATATTGAGTAAACTTGTAAAAATAGGAAGATTTGTAATGCGTAAAAGTATGCTAACCATCGGTATAATAGCGGCTTACACTTTAGTTATCGCATTAATTATTCAGATTCTTACTTCTTACTATATTTACAACTATCAAGGGAATATTCCACAGGATTATCGAATAGCAGTTGTGTTTGGGGCAAAAATACAAGCAAATGGACAACCAACTCGTTTTTTGAAAGATCGTTTGGATGCTGCAATTCGACTTTATGAAGAAGATCAAGTGGATGTGATTTTACTTTCTGGAGAAAAAATCTATGAAAACTTCAATGAAATTGATGTAATGGAAAAATATTTATTGGATAGAGGGGTTAAGATTGAAGATACTTACCTTGATGGAGCAGGATTAGATACGTATAGTACAATTTATAGAACTAAAAATATCTTTCGATTTAATAAAGTGATTCTAATTTCTCAATCCTATCATCTCAAAAGAGCATTGTTTTTAGGGAAAGTTTTTGGTTTGGATTGTATTGGATATAATGCAGATAATGGACCTTATAAAACAGAAGGTAAACAGAGTTTTAGAGAGGTTTTAGCGAATATTAAAGCGTTGTTAGATATAGGGAAAGATAGAACACCCGAAGTGATTATAGCACCCAAAAAAGAATAAAAAAAACCGTTCAACTTTTTTGAACGGTTTTTACTTAATATTCTATCAATGTAACGATATCGGTTGCAAAAGTTGTTAACTTATCTTTTCCATTTAAGAAAGTTAAATCAACGATAAAAGAAAATTGTGTTGTTTTACCTCCACATTTTTCTACCAATTTAGCACAAGCTTCAGCTGTACCGCCAGTTGCCAAAACATCATCATGAATTAAAACACGCGCACCATCTTTGATGTAATTTGAATTAACTTCAATTGTTGCTTGTCCATATTCCAAATCATAAGATTGATTAATTGTAGGAGGCGGTAATTTACCTGCTTTGCGAATAAGCACAAAAGGAACTTTTAGTTTTTGAGCAATTTGAATCCCGTACAAAAAACCACGGCTTTCGATTCCACAAACTACATCTACTTTTCCTTTGGCTTTATCTACAAACGCATCTACAATTTCATCCGAAAGTTCTGCGTTTAAGAACAATGGTGTAATATCTTTATAGACAATTCCTTCTTTTGGAAAATCGATAACGTCTACAATCGTTTGATTGATTTTTTCTTGAAGTGTTGACATTCGTTTTTAATCATGTTTTGTTAAGAGACAAATTTAATGAGAATTCATTTGCAAGAATTTCTTTTTACGAATTATTAATGAGTCTAAATAATTTTATAATCCCAAACTTGTCCAAATACGTTCCGGAATTCGAACTGGTCGACGTGTTTCAGCATCAATACAACACAAAATTGTATAACCTTGATTAATTATTTTTCCTGCCTCATTATAAATCGTATAATTAAAACGAATACGAACACCTTTATCACGCTCTGGAACGGTTGTTTCAATTTCGATTAATTCATCATACAAAGCACTTCCAACATATTTTGAATGCATTTCGATAATTGGCATCTGAATTCCCATTGCTTCCAACTCCGCATAAGGAAAACCTCTCTCACGCATCAATTCAACACGTCCAATTTCATAAAATTCGGGATAGTTACCATAATACACTACCTTCATTTGATCGGTATGTTTATATAAAATACGCGTTTTAGTACGAAAAACATTCAATTGTTCTATCTTCTCCATAATTTTTCTAATACATCATTTTAAAACTTCAAAAGTAGAGAACAAAAAAAAGACTTGGTCATTAATTAGCTAAAAAATGAAAAAGTCTATTCAGTAATTTTTTTGTAATCCATCCAACTAAAAGATGTTTGAGAAGAATCTTTTTGCTCTTCCTTTAAGAAATCATATTGAATTTGAATAATTGTTTTGAATGTAGGATTCGCAATTTCATAATAAAAAATCCTTACATTTTCTTCTTCAACTTGTTCAATTCGTAAAAGCGAAAAATTATTTTTAATTCCTAAATCATTTAAATGATTTTCTACTTTGATAATTGCAAAGTCAATTTTTTCTTGTGTAATTTCCATAGTAATACAAAAATAATAAATATTAATTTTGATAAGACAAAATATGTATGAAAAGATTATCTTTGTAGTACTTTTATTTTGTCTAAAACTACTTGTTGACTTTTATTATATACAAAGTATTTTTTAATATATCAATACCCAAATCATTTTTTTTATTCAAAATTTGTTCACAATTTTGTAGATAAGCTCCTGTTAAAAAATAGGTTTGATAATCAATAATTTACATTAAAACTTAAGCACTTTTGGACAATATTACGATG